>JAEEIL010000039.1 GCA_016281355.1 Elusimicrobiaceae bacterium
AGTTTATTATATGTAAAAAAACAGACGGCACGCCACAAAATAACGATAGGGGAATTGTACCCGTAAAAACGGAAAATATACCATATAAATGCGGGCGGCGTTCAATTTATTTAAAACGCCGTCGTTTTTATTTGCCAAAAGCCCGCCGATATGCTACAATATAAAAGCCGTTTGAGACAAAACGGCGAAAAGAATACGCTTCCTTAGTTAAATGGATATAACAAGCCCCTCCTAAGGGGTTGCTGTTCCTAATTGAGAAACGGGAAAACGGCTTAAAAAGATATAAAAACCGCCGAAAAACGCTTGTTTTAGCGAGCGGGCGGTTAACAAATAAAAATATGGTGACCTAAATGGTTGCCAAGGCGAAGAAAAGTCGCTAAAATGGGTATTACTATATCCAAAATAAAATTGAATACGCTTCCGTAGTTAAATGGATATAATAGGGCCCTCCTAAGGCCTAGTTGGCAGTTCGATTCTGCCCGGGAGTACCAAAAAACGACCGATTCTCTCAGTCGTTTTTGATTTTACTTATTATCTTTTTTAGGTTACTGCTGGTCGAAGTGCTTGACTAATTCTTTTACCCGCTGTATGGCTTTTGGTGTTTGGGGTATCTTATCCTAGCCACGGTCGTAGTTCGCCATACCGTCTAACCATAATTTGCTTATCTTTCCGTTGTTTATACCAAAGTCACTCGGTTCGTCATATACCTTGGCGTTGAACATTACGCCGCCTATCGTTCCGAACTGCCAGTTTCCGTCGCTTTTGGTGATTTTTATCGTCATGTCGGCTCTCCTTTTTTCTAACAAAACAATACCGTAAACGCCGATAAAAGTCTATCAAAAACCGCCGAAATGACAAAAGAAAAGCAAGGTTTTATGCCTTGCTTTTTGCGTTTATTCAGTTTTAATATCAGGTATATACACAGCAGATAGCGGAACAATCTTTTTACACCTATCTGGTAATTTATCATAATATTTTAATATTAGATTAGCAAGTTCTTCGCCGTTTATACCACGGATTATAGGTGTGCTTTCAAGATATTTTAATGCGTTAGCGGTGTAATTTGAAAGTGTTACAAATAAACCGTAGTCGCCTTCTTTCATCGCTCCCTTTAAAGATTGAATCGTTGCTTCTTTAATGTCTCCGTCCTGGCTTTTAACTTGCACCAAAATCCTGGGCGGTAATTCGTCTTTATAAGCAGTGATATCAACACCGCCGTCGCCACCTTTTGGAGAAACGGTAGCCCGATAACCCATAGCGCGTAATAGGTCAGCAACAAAATCTTCCAAGTCATAACCCTTTTGCTTACGGCTTAACTCTTTCAAAATAAAATCACAGGTATTGTTTTGGATGTCCGCTGCGGTCCGTTCAATCGTTTCGTCAATACTCGATTCGGCTTTTTGCGTTTTAAAGTCTTTATCAAGTGCTTGTAGAAATTCATCCGTGTAATTCTTAATTTCAAAACAGGTAGTGAAAGCACCTACTTCATATAAAGCACCTTGAGAAAATGCCGTACGTGGCAAATGTTTAAGCCATTTAACTTTTCTGCGATGATTATACATTTTTGCGTTAGGATCGAAATAATAATCGCTTTCTATAACCCCAAGATTTATTTCACGGTTATGTTTAGAAGGAAAGACAATATAGTCGCCTACTTGCATATCTATGACAAAACGCGAGATACTGCCAACACAGTTTGCGACATTCATTTTCTTTGCCGTCGGAAACACAACTTGATACTTGTTTTTAATAGCGTCCTTCGTTTTTGGCAAAGTAGACAAATCCCCCAGTTCTTCCCATCCAATAGCAATTACTGATTCGTTTAAGAATACAAAGTCGTTTTGAGCATGTATGCCCCAAGTTCTGCTAAAAGCGTTTTTCATTTGTTCTTCTCCCTAATTATAGTTTTATATCATGCGGTTACAATAAATAATTGTTATATTTTCTAAAGTTTTTTATTTCCTTGCGGGCGTTACCGTTTAATAAATAAGCATCCGTTGTCGTATAAAGTTTAACCAGTTTTTTATCGTCTTTAATTCTTTGTTGCAGAGTAGGATTTATATAAAACTGTTCGTCATATATTATCAGCGAAATAAAAATAAAATGCAGTTTTTCTTCATCCGATAAAGACAAAAAATCATCAATAATCGACTTAACAAGATATTTGTATTTCCGCTCTATATAAAACATTACTCTGGTTTTACCGTTATAAGGAAAAATCACTAAATAAAAATATCTTGTTAAAGTAGTTGTTACAAAATCTTTACAAGTCCGTTGCAAATTGATACTTGCCAGGCGATACTATCTTACCTCTTAAGTAACCATTCATCGCACCAGCGGCATAGTCAGCAAGTTGAATTCCAGGACTGTATAAACTATTTTCCGTTAAAACCCCTTGATATATGTTTGTATATTTTACAAAATCTCCATTAACTGTAAACGCATGACATGCAGTTTTAATTTGTTTAATCGTCTCTTCGTTAAGCTCGTCCATTATAAAAGTCGCAAAGTCGTCAACACCCATATCCATTTGTATTCTTTGGAAAGCGTCCTGTAAGTGACTTTTATATATTGGCTCACTTCTCCAGTTACATGTTTTCCCAACGATATCCGTTACTGTAAACATAAATCGCAAGAAATTTTTACTTATAGCCGTTTCAAAAACTTTACGGTAATAACCCTTTAAGCGGGGAACAGTAATTCTTTTTATAAATTCATTACGTAGCTTGTTTTTCGTTTTACTCCATAAATCAGACCACTTTATTTCTTCATCGTAAGGTATCTCATATTCTCCGCTGATGCGTTGCATGTCCATTTGGTATTGGCGGTAATCGTCTATAGACATTAAAACATTAGAGCGTATGTAAAACGGGTGACTTTTTATATGTTCTTCGCTTGGTCTGCGCCTATAAACACCCGCTTCATCTGTAAAAACAAAATAGTTGCTCATTGATAACGATAGCGATGTTTTTG
>JAEEIL010000040.1 GCA_016281355.1 Elusimicrobiaceae bacterium
CGCATGCCGTATAAAGAGGCCATGCTAAAATACGGCTCTGATAAACCCGATATGCGTTACGGTATGCTTATTGAAGATGTCTCCAAAATTTTTGCAAGTACCGGTTTTAAAGTTTTTGCGGACATTCTTGCAAACAAAGGCGTTATCCGTGCAATTAAGGCCGAAAATTCCGCCGCAACACTTTCACGCGGTGCAATTGATAAATTAACCGACCTTGTTAAAAAGAACGGTGCAAAAGGGCTTGTGTGGCTTAAATATAAAGCAGGCAAATTTGAAGGCCCTAGTGCAAAATTCTTTACAGAAACCGAGTTAAAAACTCTAGCAGATACTTTAAAAGTTGCGGAAAACGATACAGTTTTTATCGGCAGTGATACCGATCACACTTGCTCAATTTTTATGGGTGCTTTAAGAAAGGAACTTATAAAAGTTTTGAACTTAAAACCGTCTAAAAAATGGGCACCTTTGTTTGTTCTTAACTTCCCTTTACTTGAATATATTGAAGAAGAACAACGCTATGACGCCGCACATAACCCGTTTACCGCACCTGTGGCAGAAGATATTCCTTTGCTTGACAGCGATCCGCTTAAAGTTAATTCCCAACAGTTTGACTTGGTGTTAAACGGTGTGGAACTTTCATCCGGCTCAATCAGGAATCACAACCGCGCTTTGCAAGAAAAGATTTTAAACTTAATGAAATATTCAAAAGAAGAAAGCGCCCGCCGCTTTGGTATGCTCTTAAATGCTTTGGAATGCGGCGCCCCGCCGCACGGTGGTTTCGGCCTTGGTTTTGACCGCTTGGTTGCTTTGCTTTGCGGGGAAGAATCAATTAAAGAAGTTATTGCTTTCCCCAAAACAACTGCGGCTTTCTGCCCGTTAACCGAAAGCCCCAACGTTGTAGACAAGCAACAACTTGATGACTTGGCAGTTTTACTAGACGAAGCTAAAATCGAAAAGTAAAACTGAAATTAGGAAATTATGCTTTTATTTTTTCTGTTTGTAATAATTGTTTTATGTTTTTTTCTTTGGAATTATCAAAAAAATTGTGATTATATAGAAGAAGTAACAGATATTAAACGTGGAGAAAGGTCAGAGCGATTATTAATTTTAAAATTACGAAAAAATGGCTTTCCAGCAGATACAATTTACCACGATTTATATGTACCCATTTATGAGGGGAAATTTTCACAGATAGATTTAGTATTGTTAACTTCAGTTGGAATTATCGTTTTTGAAGTAAAAGATTATAGTGGTTGGCTTTTTGGGAACGGTAAACAAAATCAATGGACACAAGTTCTTAATTATGGGAAAGAAAAGCATCGTTTTTATAACCCAATTATGCAAAATGCAGGGCATGTATCTCAACTTCAAAAGTATTTACGAACGAATATACCTCTTTTTTCTGTTATTGTATTCTATGGGGATTGTGAATTAAAAGAAATAAATTTTATTCCTAGAAATACATTTGTAACCAAAGCCTATCGTGTCACGGAAATTATTGAAAGGATTTGTCAGGAAAATCCTGTTGTAAATTATGACAAAAGAAATGTTGGACTATTGTTAGAGCAAGCATTTTCATATGGTAATAATCCCAACATAAGAATCAAACATCAAAATAATGTTCGTGATATGCTCGGGGAAGACAGAATCTATCGTTGATAGTTCCTATTTAATCACGCCGCCGGCAAGTAAGATTTCCCCATCATAAAACACAGCACTTTGCCCGGGGGTAACCGCCATTTGCGGTTCTTTAAATACAACTTTTGCAGTATTGTCTTTAACAAAAATTTCCGCTTCCGCCGGTTTATGTTGTGCGCGTATTTTAACTTGTGCGTTAAATTTTTCAGTCGGTGGAATTGATACCCAATTTATATTTTGCACAATAATTTCTTTAGAAAATAAATCATCTTTACCGCCAACAATCACGCGGTTATGGCAAGAATCAAGGCCAATAACATAAATCGGTTCTTTAGTACCGCCGCCGATAAGCCCTTTGCGTTTGCCGATAGTAAAATTCCAAATACCTTCGTGGTGGCCCAAAACTTTACCGGTTTTATCAACAATTTCCCCGCGTTTTGGTTTAAATTGCAAAATATCTTTATAGTCCCCTGCGTAAAAATCTTGGCTGTCTTGCCTTTTGGCGACGGGCAAATTATATCTTTCCGCCAAAGCGCGGACTTCCGTTTTCGTAAGTTCACTAAGTGGGAAAATTATTTTTGAAAGTTGTTCTTGGTTTAAGCGGTACAGAAAATAACTTTGGTCTTTTTTAATATCGCTTGCGGTTTTAAGTTGAAAGCGTTTTAAATTATCGTCGTAATTTATGCGGCAGTAGTGGCCGGTTGCAAATTTATCAAAATCAACGCCTTGCCTTTTAACGCCTTGCATAAGCAAGCCGAATTTTAAATTTTGATTGCAAATCAAACATGGGTTTGGCGTTCTGCCGGCGGCATATTCCTGCTTAAAATTTTTCAAAACAATTTCGCTAAACTCTTTTGCTAAATTGACTGTTACCAAAGGTATACCAACGGATTTTGCGACGGACTGGGCCGCTTCCAAATCTTCTTCTTCCGGGGCAAGGCAGCCGCCTGTAATTGGGGGGATAGGCATAGATTTATCCCAAGTAAGCATCATGGCACCAATGACTTCATGCCCTTGTTCCTTAAGCAAATATGCAGATAATGCGGAATCAACCCCACCGCTTATGCCGACGACTACTTTCATAAATTAATCTCCCATTTTGGAACTTATATCATACATTATAATTGCCGCTGATGCAGATGCGTTTAAACTGCTCACACCGCCTTTTTGTTTTATGGCAATAATATCATCACAATGTTCTTTTGTCTTTTCCCTTAACCCTGTGCCTTCGGAACCGATAACAAGTAATGCCGGGTAAGCATAGGAAAAATGTTTGATATCTTTGCCGGCCATGTCTGCGCCGTAAACCCAAAAACCTTCTTCCTTTAAATCAATAATTGCGGTATTTAAATTTGAAACTTCCACAATGTTTAAAGTTTCCAAAGCACCGCAGGCAACTTTATGCACGGCAGGTGTTATGCCGACAGTTCTGTGTTTTGGAAGCAGTACTGTGGAAAACCCAAGGCATGCCGCACTTCTGAGCATTGCACCTAAATTTTGAGGATCGGTAACTTCATCTAAAGCAAGCCAAAGTTCTTTTTTGCCTTGTGCCTGGTAAATTGCATCACTCAAACGCAAAGTTTTTAAAGGCTCGGCACGTGCAATTAAACCTTGGTGGTTTTGCCCGTTTACCATACTGTCCAAAACTTTAGCCTCAACACTTTTAATGATAACATTTGCCGCTTTTGCCATTTTAATAACTTCATCAACGGCGCGGTTTTTTGCTTTATCTTTGACGATATAAAGTTCAAAGATATGGCGTTTTTTGCTTTTTAACGCTTCGCGTATCGGGTGAACACCGAACATTAATTCTTGTTTATTTATCATAATTAATCCTCAAAATTTAAATTTGCACCGAAACTTGTGCCAACACTTACCGCGGCGCGAACTTCTTGCCCTTTTGGGTCAACGCGTTTTAATTTTGAAACGGCCTCCGCAATAGGAACAGAAACAATTTCCGTTCCCTTTAAAGCA
The DNA here is from genome assembly GCA_016281355.1 of Elusimicrobiaceae bacterium. Taxonomy (GTDB): domain Bacteria; phylum Elusimicrobiota; class Elusimicrobia; order Elusimicrobiales; family Elusimicrobiaceae; genus Proelusimicrobium. The sequence continues at coordinate 3,610 of JAEEIL010000040.1, forward strand.
ACCATGTACCCTGTTTTGCCCTGCAAAATAAGGTCAACCGCCGCACTGCCGAAACGTGTGGAAAGCCACCTGTCAAAAGCGGTCGGCGTTCCGCCCCTTTGCAAATGCCCAAGCACTACTACGCGGCACTCGGTTTTAATTCTGCTTTCAATCATGTTCGCAATTTTTTGGGCGATACCGCCAAGGCGTATAGGATCGGTTGAGCCGGCAACGGTTTTTTGAATAGCCATTTCGCCTTTCTCATTTTTTGCACCTTCCGCGGCAACAATAATGCTGAAGGTTTTGCCTTGTCTTTCACGGTTTAAAATTGCATTGACAATTACATCGTCATTATAAGGAATTTCCGGCAACAAACAAATATCGCCGCCGCCTGCTATGCAAGAACGCAAAGCAATCCACCCGGCATAACGGCCCATAGTTTCAATAATCATAACGCGGTGATGGGATTCTGCAGTTGAGTGCAAACGGTCTACCGCATCGGTAGCAATAGTTAAAGCACTGTCAAAACCAAAAGTATAATCGGTAGCGGATAAGTCATTATCAATAGTTTTCGGAACACCCACGATTTTTACACCTTTATCAATAAATTGTTTTGCCATTGATAAAGTGCCGTCCCCACCGATAGCAACCAAAGCGTCAATTTTATTTTTTTCTATATTTTCTAAAACGAGGTTTGAAACATCTTTTGGGTTTTCCGGCGTACCGTGCGGTGCTAAAGTGTAGCGGAATGGGTTTGCAATATTGCTAGTTCCGAGTATAGTCCCGCCGCGTGTTAAAATGCCGGATACTGTTTTGTTATCAAGTACAACAAAATCATTTCTAACAAGTCCATCAAAACCGTTTTTAAAACCGTAAACTTCAATATTTTCTTTTAAAGCATATTTTGCTACGGCGCGAACAACCGCATTTAAGCCGGGGCAATCCCCGCCGGCGGTAAGAACACCGATTCTTTTAATATCGCTCATTTTCCCTCCTTAATATTTTCCGCTTTTTTTGCAACTTCTTGTATTACCCAATCAGGTGTTGATGCACCTGCGGTAATTAAAATATTTTTTGCATCTTCTAAAATTTCTTTTTTAACTTCTTCGGCAGTTTCCACATGCAGAACTTTTTTGCAAAGTTCGCTACAAAGTTTTGCAAGGCGCGCAGTATTTGCACTGTGTTTACCGCCCACTACTATAACAAGGTCCGCATTTTTTGCGAGTTCTAAAGTTTCTTTCTGCCTTTGCTTTGTAGGTGTGCAAATTGTATTTGAGATTTGGCAGATTTTTGATTTTTGTTTTATAACTTCCGCCGCATCAAAAAAAGTTTGTTCTTTTTGTGTTGTTTGCGCAACTACATTTACTTTGTCATAAGCAGGCAATTTTTTTGCTTCTTCAGCATCTGCAACCACAATACCTTTGCCTTGTGTGTAGCCAAGCAGGCCGATAACTTCCGCATGCTCGGCATCACCGATAATTACGGTATAATAACCTTTTTTTGCAAATTCATCTATTATAGTATGTGCGCGTTTTACCAGCGGGCAAGTGCAGTCCACAACTTCAAGGCCCATATCAAAAACTTGTTTTTGAAATTCCGGTGTTATTCCGTGTGCGCGTATAACCAAAACACCGTTTTTATCTGTAGCCTCATTTAAATTATTTATAGTAAAAATATCTTTCTTTTCAAGCATTTGGGTAACTTGTTTATTATGTATTAAAGGCCCAACGGTGTAAACGGGCTTTTTTCCCTTTTCGGAAAGTTGAAGTACTCTCTCAATAGCGTTTTTGACACCCGGGCAAAACCCTGCGCTTTTGGCAATAGTGATTTTATAATCTTTACTCATATAGATATTTTACCAAATAATATGCTATAATATTTATGGAAGAAATTCCCTAAAAAAGTTCTTGCCCTCTTTAAAATAATGAAGAAGGGCGGGTTAATTTTCACTTTTTTAGAATGAAAATAACATGTACGCAATCATAGAAACTGGTGGAAAACAGTACTGGGTAACCCCAGGCCAAAATCTGAAGGTTGAAAAGCTTGAAGCAGAAGCAGGCAAAACCGTAGAACTCAAAGTTTTATGGGCTGCTGAAGAATCAAGTACCTCATCAGATGCCAAGGCAGGTAAAACTGCTAAGGTCACCGCGGAAGTTGTAAGACATTTACGCGGTCCTAAGATTCTTATCTTCAAAAAACGCCCTAAAAAAGGTTATGAAAGAACCAAAGGGCATAGGCAAGATCTTACTGAAATTAAAATAAAAGAGATTTCTCTCTAATAACAGGAGGTTAATTTATGGCACATACAAAAGCACAAGGTTCCTCCTCAAACGGAAGGGACTCTCATGGTCAA
>JAEEIL010000041.1 GCA_016281355.1 Elusimicrobiaceae bacterium
CTTTACCGCAAGTAGTAGCGGAAACTACTACTTTGCCGTTTAAGTCGTCAATTACGCTTGCATAAAGGTAATTAAGACTTCTGTAAACAGACAAGCGCGGATGTTTGATACCTGCTGCTTCAAGTTTCTTTTTAGTTCTTTCTTTTCTGAACTGATATCTTTCTTGTTTAGTTGCCATAATTATTTAGCACCTCCGGTTGCGGCTGCTTTACCGGCCTTGCGGACGATATGTTCGCCTTGATATTTAATACCGCTGCCTTTATAAGGTTCGGGTATTCTTAATTTGCGAATTTTAGCAGCAAAGTCACCGACTAAAACTTTATCCATACCTTTAATTTGTACTGAAGGTGTTTTAACATCGGCAACAACTGTGATACCTTGCGGTATATCAATAATTACAGGGTGGGAAAACCCAAGTTCTAAATTGAGTTTATTGCCTTGTACAACTGCTTTGTAACCAAGACCGTTAACTTCAAGAACTTTTACGAAAGGTGTTTCAACCCCTAAAACGAGGTTTGCAATTCTTGCACGTGCAGTACCGTAAAGAGCATTTAATTCTCTTTCGCGGCTTGCATCTTTAATGGCTAAATTTAAAACATTGTTTTCTAATTTAGCTTCAATGCCTTCGGGCATAGTGTAAGAAAGATTACCAAGAGGGCCCGTTACTTTAACTTCAGAACCCTTTACTTCCACTTTTACTTTAGCGGGAATTTGTATAGGTTTTTTACCGATTCTACTCATAATTCACCTACCACACTTGGCACAAAACTTCGCCGCCCACCTTTTCTTCTTTTGCTTTGGCATCGGTCATGATACCTTTTGAGGTGGACAAAATTGCAGTACCGAAAGCACCGCGAACGGTAGGAATATCATTATAGGAACTATAAATTCTTCTACCGGGGCGTGAAACCCTGCGAAGCCCTTGAATAACGCAATTGTTCTCAGGAGTATACTTTAAAAATACTCTCACAAAACCGCCTTTGGTTTCACTGTGAAGGGCTTTATAGTTTGCTATATAACCTTCTTCTTTTAAAACTCTGGCGATTTCGGTTTTTACTTTAGAAAAGGGAATATCTACCCTTTCCTTTTTCTTCATATTTGCATTTCTTATTCTTGTTAAGAAGTCTGCTATCGGATCCATAATAATTGCTTTTAGAATCTACTTTCCGCAAAAAAGTTACTGCACGCGGAGTTAAATTCTAATAAAGCCCTCCTTACCAGCTTGATTTCTTGACACCCGGGATTAAGCCCTGATGTGCCATTTTTCTGAAACAGATACGGCAAAGACCGAAATCTCTGTAGTATCCTCTTGCTCTACCGCAGATTTGGCAGCGATTATGATATCTTACTGCAAATTTTTGCGGTTTTGCCATTTTTGCAACCCATGCTTTTGTAGCCATATATAGTTGCTCTCCTTATTTAGAAATGGTCCCTTTTCTGAAAGGGAAACCCATTAAGTCCATTAAAAGTTGCCCTGCTTTATTATCTTTAGCAGTGGTAACAAATGTAATGTTCATGCCTTGCGGTTTAGGTGATTTTTCAACATTGATTTCCGGGAACACATAGTGTTCTTTAATACCAACGTTTAAATTTCCTCTACCGTCAAAGCCGCGGCCATTAAAGCCTTGGAAGTCGCGTATACGAGGGGCAACAATGTTTACGAATCTATCAAAAAATTCATACATTCTGTCGCCACGCAAAGTTACTCTTACACCGATTGGCATACCTTCTCTAAGTTTAAAGTTAGAGATGGATTTTTTAGCACGCCTGATTTGGGCTGCTTGGCCTGTAATGGCTGTAAGGTCTTCTTTAGCGATATCAATAAATTTGATATCTTCGCGAGCATCAGCAACACCGATATTGATAACAATTTTTTCAAGTTTAGGTGCTGCCATAGGGCTTTTAACCTTCATTTCCTTCATTAATGCAGGAAGGATTTTTTCTTTATAAAGAGTTTTATATCTGGGTGTATAATTTTCAGTTTTATTTGTCATAATATCCTCTTATAAAGCTGCCCCGCATTTGGCGCAAACTCTTGTAACAATGCCCTTATCGTTTGTTTTGGTTTTAGGGGTCATATGTTTGTTGCATTTTGCACAAACTACGGCAACGTTTGAAGCATGAATAGGTGCTTCAACTTGCTTAATACCGCCTTTATCATTTTGACTGGGCTTTGTATGTTTGGAAACCATGTTTATACCTGTAACAATAACTTTGTTTTTAGAAGGTAAAACTTCACGGATTTCCCCTGTCTTGCCTTTATCTTTACCGGCTAAAACAATAATTTTATCGTTCTTTTTAAGTTTCATATTAGATAACCTCCGGTGCGAGAGAAATTATTTTGAGGAAATTCTTTTCCCTTAATTCTCTTGCGATAGGCCCGAAAACACGTGTACCTCTTGGTTCACCGTTTTCGTTAATAAGGCAAACAGCATTATCATCAAAGCGAATGTAAGAACCGTCTTTGCGGCGTTTTTCACGCGCAATTCTTACGACGACTGCTCTAACAACATCGCCTTTTTTGACGTTTGATGTAGGGATTGCATCCTTTACAGAGCACATAATAACATCGCCCAAAGAAGCAATATCCCTGTGATGGCCGCCGCGCACTTTAAAGCATTGTACTTTTCTAGCGCCGGAATTATCGGCCACATTTAATATACTTCTGATTTGAATCATCTTCTATCTCCGTATTAGCCGAGTGCTTGTTCCACAATCTTGGAAACGCGCCATCTTTTAAGTTTTGACAAAGGTCTTGTAGAGGTAATCTCAACTTTGTCGCCAAGTTTGCTTTCATTAGCCTCATCGTGGGCGTGATAGCTCTTGGTAGTTCTGATAATTTTGCCATAGAAAGAATGTTTTTTAGTGGTTGTTACTTCAACGGTGCGGGTTTTATTCATCTTGTCAGATGTAACGATACCGACTAAAACCTTTCTTTCTGCGCGAGTATTTTTATTTTCCATAAATCCTCTTATTTAACTTGCTCTTTTTGTTTGATTAAAGTATTTAAAAGAGCAATTTCGCGTCTAACAACTCTGATTTCCAAAGGGTTGGCAACCGGGGTTGTACGATGTTTAAAGAGAAGGTTAAACTTTTTCTCTTTAGCTTTGGCTAGCAAGTCTTGCAACTCTGCTACGCTTTTTGTTTTCAAGGTTTCTTTTTCTTTTGCCTTCATAAATTACCTTCTTGTAACAAGTTTTGTTTTAATAGGCAATTTGTCTGTAGCAAGGCGGAAAGCATTTTTTGTTTCTTCTTCGCTTAAACCTTCCATTTCAAACAAAATGCGGCCCGGCTTCACAACACATACCCAATGATCCGGTGCACCTTTACCTTTACCCATTCTGGTTTCAGCCGGGTGTTTGGTAATGGCTTTATCCGGGAAAATGAGCGTCCACATTTTACCTTTCTTTTTAATAAATCTTGATAAGGTAACACGGGCTGCTTCGATTTGACGGGCAGTAACCCATTTCGGTTCAAGGGCTTTTAAGCCAAATTCACCGAAAGATACTTCCGTACCTCTCTTCGCTTTCCCTTTAATGCGAGGAGCACTGTGCGGTTTTCTGTATTTAACTCTTTTAGGCATCAACATAGTTATTTCTCCTCACTTTTTGCTTCGGCTTTGGTTGTTTTTTTAGCCGTCTTTTTAGCAGTGGTTTTTTTAGCAGCTGTTTTGGTTGTTTTTTCGGCTTTGGTTTCTTTGGTTGCTTTAGTTTCTTTTGTTGCTTTTGCCGGTTTTACTGCTTTTTCTTCTTTAACAGCTTTTGTTGCTTTAACTGCTTTTGTTTCGGTTTTTGTTTCAGCTTTAGCAGTCTTAACTGCTTTAGCTTTGGTTTCTTTTTTAACCGGGGTTACAGTTTCCTTAACACCTTCGGTAACCGAAGTTTCTTGCATTTCTCTGTGTTTTCTAAGTTCGTTTAAGATCTCACGAGGAGATTTTGCAAAGTGGGTTTTCTTGAAAATCCACACTTTTATACCGATTTTACCGCTGACGGTATTGGCTTCATAAGTACCGTAATCAATATCAGCACAGAGAGTATGCAAAGGCACGCGGCCTTCACGTTTCCATTCAGTACGTGCAATTTCTGCACCGCCTAAACGGCCACCACACATAATCTTGATACCGAGTGCTTTACCTGCAAGGGCTTTTTCAATAGCCTTTTTCATTGCAGCACCGTAGTGTGCACGTTTTTCAATTTGAAAAGCAATTGATTGTGCAACAAGTCTTGCATCGGTTTCAGGATTTTTAATCTCAATAACATTGATGAAAGTTTTGCTTCCGGTCAATTTTTCGAGGTCTTTCCTTAAGTTTTCGATATCAGCACCTTTTTTGCCGATAACTACACCCGGGCGGGCAGTATGAATATTTACCCTTAAGAAAGAGCCGGCTCTTTCAATACTTACAGCGCTAACTGCTGCGAGTAAGAAACGGCTTTCAACAATTTGCCTGATTTGGAAATCTTCCATAAGTAAAGCAGGCATATTTTTAGGGGCAAACCATCTGCTTTGCCAATCTTGTGTGTAACCAAGGCGTAAACCTTTGGGGTGTATTTTATGTCCCATTATTTATGCCCTCCTTTGACATCACTAACCGTAACGGTTAAGTGACAGACATTCCTCTTATAAGGCATCGCCCTGCCTTGTGGACCGGGTTGAATTCTTTTGAGGTTTTTCATAGGGCCCATATTGGAGTAGGCCTCTTTGATATAAATTTTTGTTAAATCAAGTTTATTACCTAATTTAACTTGCAGGTTTGCAGCAGCAGCATTGATGGTTTTTTGAACCATATCGCTACAGCGAAGACCGCTAAAAGGAATAATACCTTGAGAGGCCTTTACGCTTTTGCCACGAACTAGGTCTAACAGTAAACCAACTTTTCTGCTACCAAACCTTTGAAATTTTGCTTTGCTAGTTGCTTCCATTTGTCAAAACTCCTATTTCAAGGCCTTAGACTCTTTAGTCATGCCGCCGTGACCTTTAAACATACGGGTGAAGGCAAATTCACCGAGTTTATGGCCAATCATCCTTTCTGTTACATAAACAGGCAAGAATTTATGCCCGTTGTGTACTAAGAAAGTATGCCCGACAAACGCAGGAACGATAGTGCAAGCACGTGCCCAAGTTTTAATGTTTTTCTTGTCATTAACACCTTGTGCTTCCACTGCTTTTAATAAGTTTTGGTCTACATAAGGACCTTTCTTTGTGCTTCTTGACATAATTATTTAGCTCCTGAAGTATTGCTGCGTCTATCTTTAACGATCATCCAATCCCAAGTTTTTGCTGGGCGGGTCTTTAAGCCCCTTGTCATTTGGTTCCAAGGAGAGCGTGGTATGTTACCACCTTTACTGTGGCCTCTACCACCACCCATCGGGTGATCTACAGCGTTCATTGCGTTACCGCGAACGGTCGGTTTAATACCGCGATGTCTATTTCTGCCGGCATTACCGATCACAACATCTTTGTGTTCTAAGTTGCCGACTTGGCCTATAGTTGCACAGCAGTTTTCCGGGATAAGTCTGATTTCACCGGACGGCATTTTGACGTGGGCATAACCACCGTCGCGTGCCATAAGTTGTGCTTGGGCGCCAGCCGTTCTGACTAATTGTGCGCCTTTACCTTCTTTAAGCTCTAAAGCGTGGATAAAAGTACCTTCGGGAATATTTTTCAAAGGAAGGCAGTTACCCACTTTAATATCTGCATTTGGGCCAGACATTACGACATCACCGACTTTTAAACCAAGGGCGTGAAGCATATATTGCTTGTCGCCGTCGGCATATTTCAAAAGGCAGATTCTGGCAGATCTGTTTGGATCGTATTCAATTGATACGATCGTAGCAGGTATACCGTGTTTTGCTCTTTTAAAATCAATTTTTCTATAGGCTTGTTTATGACCGCCACCGATATGGCGAACCATAATCATACCTGTATTGTTTCTACCACCGCTTTTCCTGAGGCCTTTGGTAAGTTTCTTTAAAGGTTTCTTACTTGTGATCTCTGAAAAGTCAGCAACCGTGATAGTTCTCCTTGACGGAGTATACGGTTTGAATGTTTTTATAGGCATATTAGTAATTCTCCTTATTACTTAGAAACTGCTTCTGCAGTATCTATTTTATCGCCTTTTTTCAATGTGACGAAGGCCTTCTTTAAATCGGGCCTTTTACCTTCAAAACGTCCCATTCTTTTGACTTTACCGCGAAGAACAGAGGTTGTAACACCTTCAACCGTTACGTTGAAAATTGTTTCCACTGCTTCGGCAATTTCGTGTTTGTTGGCATTTTTGGCGACCAAAAACACATACTTATTATCTGTATCTCTTAAAACTAAACTCTTTTCTGTTAAGAGAGGTTTCTTTAAAATATCATATACTCTTGACATATTATTCTCCCTTATTTAGCTAATTTCTCAATGGCTTCTTTAGTGAAAATGACTTTTGTAGAATTTAAAACTACATAAGCATTTAAGTCAGTAGGAACCATTTTGTTTAAGCCGGCGATATTGCGGCTTGCTAAATCAAGTTTAGCGTCTTTAGAAGTAACGAGCAAAGGTTTTTTGCCTGCTTCTAAAGTTTTCAATACTTCTGCAACTGCTTTGGTTTTGGCATCTTTTAAATCAAATTTTTCCAAAACTAAAACATTATCGGAAGTATATTTTGAGGTCAACGCTTGTGCTAAAGCAAGTCTGCGTTTAGCAGCCGGGAGGTCAATCCTAAAGGATCTCGGTGTAGGCCCGAAAGCAACACCACCGTGTCTCCAAATAGGTGAGCGCATAGAACCATGACGTGCGCGCCCTGTACCTTTTTGTTTCCAAGGTTTTTTACCTGTACCGGAAACTTCCGCGCGGGTTTTAACATCCGCTGTACCTGAGCGTTGATTAGATAAAAAAGCGGTTATGACTTCGTGCAAGAAAGTCGGGTTCGGTTTAACACCAAATAAAGCTTCCGGTAAATTTATTTTACCTACTTCTTGGCCTTTTGTATTTAAAAGTTTTGTTTCCATAATTACCGCCTATTTCTTCTTGGCAGCTGCTTGGGCAGCTTTAATGTTGGCTGCTTTAGAGGCAGACAATTTTTGCTGTTGTGCAACTGTCACATGTTTCTTAAATTTAGAGGTTTCCAAGACAGATACAATCGTACCCTTTGCACCGGGAACGGATCCTTTTAAGAAAATAAGATTATTTTTAGGATCAACTTTAACAACTTCTATCTTTGAAACTGTAGTTGTGGTAAAGCCATAATGACCGGCCATTCTTTGACCTGATAAAACTTTACCTAAAGAACGTCTGGAAGCGAGACCGCCTGGTGCTCTTTCTCTATCTGAAGCACCGTGGGATGCAGGTTGACCTGCAAAGCCGTGCCTTTTCATAGCACCGGCAAAACCGCGGCCTTTAATTTTACCTTGGACGTCTACATAATCGCCTTCTTTAAAGATAGCGCCTAAATCAATAATTTGACCGACTTCAAAACCTGCAATATCATTAACTCTGCATTCTTTAATATGTTTAACCGGTTCAACACCGAGTTTTTTGAAGTTACCCAAATCGGGTTTGTTTAATTTGCTTTCTTTAACTGTACCGAAACCTAAAGCAACGGCTTTGTAACCGTCTTTTTCTTCGGTCCTAACTCTTACAACTTTACACGGCCCTGCTTTTACAACGGAAACAGCATTTAAATTGCCTTTCTCGTCGAATAATTGCGTCATACCTAACTTTTCACCTAAAACGAAACGCAAGGTTGCAGGGGCTGTTTTAACGGCTGCCTTTGGGGCTTCTTGAGCCGGGGCAGTTTGGTTATTTTCCTGTTCTGACATTTACTTTTTCCTTTTCATGGCTGCATCATAAAATTTATTTTTAAATCTTA
>JAEEIL010000042.1 GCA_016281355.1 Elusimicrobiaceae bacterium
GCGATGAGATGCAAATGGGATTTGAAGAACAATGCGGGTAATGATGTAGCACGCGGATTGTATTATGCGATAATGACATTGAACCCGACAAGAGGAAACTCAAATAAATCACAAAGAGTGATTAAGATTTTAATACCGTAAGAGGTATAAAAAGGAATTAAAATGAAAAAATTAACACTTATATTTGTAATAATGTTTACTACACTTAGTGTGTGGGCTGATATTCATCATAACGCCGGTACTTCTGCAAGTGCCTTCTTAAAGTTGGGCACAGGTGCTCCTGAAGGTCAGGCTTTGGGAAACTCTTTTACTGCCCTTTCCCACGGAACACAGGCTTTATTCTGGAACCCAGCAGGTGCTGCAGTAGCAAATACCAGGGAATTTCAAGTTTCCCACATGCAATGGTTTAAAGGTGTTGGTGATACTGCTCTTGCATATATTCAGCCTATCGGTAAAACAAATTTGGGTGTTACTTTGCGTTATTTAAGATTGAGCAATTTGGAATTTCGCGATGGCGAAGGTATTCCTTTTGACTATACCGGCCAGGTTATACAAGATTATGTGGCTACCGTTAGTTTGGCAAGAACATTTTTTGGTTTCTTAGATATTGGCGGTACGGCAAAATATATCAATGAAAACAACTATGGTGTAAAACATGTTAACCCTGCCTTTGATGTCGGCGGACGTTTGAGATTTGGTAGAAATGATACTTTGGTTTTAGGTATTATGGGGCAAAACTTAGGGGATAAAGATGAAGTTCCTACAGCCTTGCGTGGCGGTGTTGCTTTTAATACCAAATATTACAGTTTAACCGGTGAACTTGTGAAATATGTTGATGATAAATGTCGCTATGGCATGGGGCTTGCAATACACTTGCCGGAAGAATTGATTGAAGTTGCAGTTTTTGATATACGTATAGGTTATTATAACCGTGAAAATACCGGTTATGCGGAAGACGGTGATTTGGCAGATAAAATCGGCCTTACCGACACTTCAAAATTAACTTTCGGTTTTGGTTTTTACAGTAGTGAAGTTATGGGCTATGGTTTAGGTATTGATTATGCTATGATGCCTTCCGGAGCTTTAGGCACGGCCCATCAATTAGCAGTAAGGATACAGTTTTAATTAGAGGGCATATGAAAAGTTTGGTAAAAAATAAAAAAGGGCAAACAACAGTTGAGTACATTATGACGACAGCAGCGCTGTTTATAGCCTTTGTTTTATTCTACCAACTATATAGCCACATAATTCCGCAGCAGTTTGAAAGCGGGGCGAAGATAATTTTGTCGGTGTACGAACTTGATTCGTAATGTTAGTAAGTAAAATTTAAAAAGGAAATCGGAGGTAGTATGAAATATATAGCAAAAATGCACTTGGCTTTTAATAAAGCCATTGATAATATCAAGAATAAAAAAGGTCAAAACACCATTGAATACTTGTTTATGCTTGGTATCATTGTTGTAGTAGTCGGCTTAGTCGGTGTTGCTATTAAGCAATTCATGCCTGATTTGTTCGATCAAATTGCAGCAAAAATCAAAGGTCAAGCATCAAATATATAGTTCTTTGAAATGTTAAGAAATAAGGGTGGGCAAACAGTAATTGAACTTGTTGTAGTATTACCAATTTTTATGATGATAATTTTCGTCGTATTGGAACTTGGTAATATAGCCTATCATACCTTGATTGCCCACCACATTTCTTATGAACTTGCAAGGGTTGGTTCCATGGTCGGTGTAAAAAAACACGGTGGTAAGAGTGACCCTACAAGAATGCAAGGTAAAATGCGTGCAGCATTGTCAAAAATGCTCGGTATGGCGGACCCGAGTAAAAAAGTGAGGTTTTCCTCAAAAGTAGTACGCACTAGTAATGATCCGCAGGTGAGTTCTCACCCTAATGAAGATTTGGTAGTAAATATCGTTTATCGGGTAGATTTGGCTTACCCTTTAACGAGTTATGTTTTTGCAAGTGAGCCAAAAAGATTGGGGATTCTTTGGTTAAGGGCAAATGCCCGTATGCCGATAGAAAGGCCCTTAATGAATTGATTTTAAATATCTGTAGTAGTTTTAAGGAGAGTTATGAACAAAAAAAATGCTTTAATACCGTTAATGTTCGCAATAGTTGCGGCGGTTATTTATTTCTTAATACTTAACATGGCACAAAGTTCTTTGCAAAAAGCAAGTAATGCCGTTACAGTAGCAGTAGCAAATATTGATATTCCCGAAGGCAAAGTAATGCAAAGGAATTTTATTGCTACCAAAGAAATACCTTCTGCCTATGTCCAAAGGGGAGCATTTGTTTTATCCAAAGGAGATAATGTCGCCGATATTGAAAATTTAGTTACACGTGTTGCAATTTCTAAAGATGATCAAATAACAAGGTCTGCCCTTGCTTCTTTAAGCCCGGATGCCGGCATAAGTTTAAAGGTAACACCGAATTATCGTGCCTTTATTTTAGAAGTTAGCAACAATGTTTCAAACCTTGTAAAACCCGGTGATAAAGTCGATATCTTACTTACTTTCGAAGCATCTTTAAAAGGCGGTACAAAGGAAAACATGGCTGCAACGATTTTGCAAAACATTTTGGTTTTAGGTGTTGGTTCTAATTTAGGTCAAGGTTTAGATGCAGCAGGTAAAGCTGCAAATTCGGAAAAGGAAGCAAATGCAGCGGCATTTTCCGATCGTTCAGTTTTGAGTTTGGCTTTAACCCCGCTTGAAGCGCAATATTTAGCACTTGCTCAACAAGAGGGGGATGTAACAATAGTTGTTCGCTCCAGCGGTGACAGTAAAATGTACCCGATGGCAGTTTCAAGTTTTTCAAAATTATTTAGTTATTAAGGGATAAATTATGAAATATAGAAAAATCTTAAAATTATTTGTTCTGCCCCTGACGCTTGCTTTGCTTGCACAGGCCGGACATGCTAAAAAAACGGATCTTGTGGCCGTTAGTGCTGATATCGTAGAGATCAGTGGTTCACTTTCAACCTCAAAAGGTTTTGCTTGGAACCAATTACTCGATTTTCAGGAAAAGAATATTCCGGGTGTGTTTTCTATAGGTGAATTTGAACGTAAATCCCTTTTAAGTACACGTTTAAAACTCATGGAAACGGAAGGTAAAGCACAAATTTTATCTAATCCTAAAGTTATGGCAAGGTCTAATACCAGTGCAAGTTTTTCAGCCGGTGGGCAAATCCCTTACCCGACCGTACAAAATAATTCAGCCGGTGTAGAATTCAGATCTTACGGTGTAAGGCTTGATGTCTTGCCGACAATTATTCCGGAGAGAAATAAAGTTATCGTTGTGCAACTTGAGTTAGAATTATCTAATCCGGATTATTCAAACCCGGTTGTTTTAAACGGAACGTCTGTTCCTTCTTTGACTGAAAGAAAATTAAGAACAGAAGTTGAATTGAACAGTGGTGAAACCTTAGTTATAGGTGGTTTAAAAAGCAGTACCCGCTCCACTGCTGAGGATAGAGTGCCGGTGCTTGGTAATATTCCTTTACTCGGGGCATTTTTTAGGACTCGTAGTATAGATGAAGATCAAAGATCTTTATTCCTCTTTATAACTGTGGAGATTGTAGAATAGTATGGAAGAAACAACTCAAGTTTCCGGCTTAGGTGTTCCGCGTGTAATTGCTTTTACCGGTCCAAAAGAAGGGGTTGGTAAAACTACTCTTGTTTTGAACCTCGCGGTTGCTTGGGCAGAGATGCAAAAAAGGCCTGTTATTATCGTTCCTTTGGATCCTCTGGCAAGGCAGGAACACGGTTTTTATTTGGGTATTAAAAAACCTATTACTGTTGCAGATTTATCAAAAGCTCTTGGTTTGGATAATGTCGCTATAGAGTCAGCCGCGGCACTTATCAGGGGTAAAATTTCTATGACACAAGTCGGTGTAGGTATTTTGCCTTTGGGTTCTACAAGGCAAGAAGTAGCTATGATTACACCAAAGGTTTTGTTACCTATTTTGTCCCGCTTGCAACAACATTTTGATATATTTTTGGATATAGATTCAAGTTTCCCGATGGAAGCTTTTGGCTTTGATATAGCAGATAAAATTTTTTGGGTAACAAACTGCACACGTTCACATTTAAATACAACAGTTAGTATGTTCACCGATTTTAAGGAACTTCATTTCCCTGTTGACCGCCTTGAAATTATTTGTAACCAATACAATTTGCCCGGTGCAATTCCGCATGAAGAAGTGAATAAATTTTTTATACGTTTGGGCAGGGAACCGCTTGTTTATTTAACTTGGGAAGAAAGTGTTTTTGAATCTTCCAATAAACGTGAAATAGAAATTTTGGTTAATAGGGATTCTGCTTGGGTACAAGAAGGTTTACGCCCTATTTTGAAAGCTATAGAAGATACCGCACCTATTGATAAAACTTGGACTACTACTATTTCTAATGAAGCATTTAAGGCTAATTCCAGAGAAGTATGGGAAGCCTTAAGTGTAACAAGTGTTGGTAAAGTACCTAATCATACGGCTAAAGGAGAAGAACTTTCTTATTGGGACAACTTAAAACAACAGGTTCATAAGGATGTTATTAAAACTTTGGAAGTAGAGCGTATCGTCATTAGTGAAGAAGGTTCCCAAAACGAACAAACTAGGAAACGTGTTTCTGTTATTATTGACGATGTTTTAAGAAAGAAAGCAAATGTTCAGTTATCAAGGGATCAAAAACTCCGCTTTATTAATGAACTCTTGGATGAAATTTTAGGTCTTGGTCCATTAGAAGCTTTGATGAGGGACCCATCTGTAACAGAAATCATGGTTAATGCCTATGATAAAATCTTTATCGAACAAAAAGGTAAATTGACTTTGACCCGTTATAAATTCAGAAATAATGACCAAGTAGTGCAAGTTATTAAAAGAATCGTTGCGCCTCTTGGCAGACGTATTGATGAATCTGTACCGTTAGTTGACGCCCGCTTAAAAGACGGTTCCCGTGTTAACGCTATTATTGCACCGCTTGCTGTATCAGGCCCGTCACTTACAATCAGGCGTTTCTCACAAAAACCTTTCGGGCCGGAAGATTATTACCGCTTTGGTACTATTAACAGGGAATGTATGTTCTTCTTGGAAAACTGTGTTAAACTTAGAAAGAACATTATTATTAGCGGTGGTACCGGTACTGGTAAAACAACATTTTTAAATGCACTTTCAAGTTATATTCCCGGTGATGAACGTATCGTAACCGTTGAAGATACCGCGGAATTAAGATTGCAACAAGAGCATTGGGTGTCTTTGGAAAGCCGCCCACCAAACGTAGAGGGTAAAGGTGCTATTACCATTAAAGATTTAGTTATTAACTGTTTGCGTATGAGACCGGATAGAATCGTGGTCGGTGAGTGTCGTGGTGCTGAAGCTTTGGATATGTTACAGGCCATGAACACAGGTCACGAAGGTTCTCTTGCTACTATTCACGCAAACACACCAAGGGATAGTTTAACCCGTCTTGAGGCAATGTGTATGATGGCAAGTGCGGAACTTCCTATTTGGGCTATTAGGGAAATGATATCTTCCGCCGTAAACTTAGTTGTGCAACTTTCAAGGTTTTCAGATGGTACAAGAAAAGTTACCTATATTACTGAAATTTGCGGTCGTGATGGCGATAATATTAAAACCCAAGATTTATTCAGATATAATCAAACAGGTGTTAACAAAGAAGGTAAAGTGGAAGGTCAATTCACTGCAACGGGTGTTAAACCTACTTTCTTTGAAGAATTTAAAGCCAAAGGGCTCGAAGTTCCGGAAAGCACTTTTGAAAAGGCAGCATAATGAGACAAAAAACTGCATTATTCTTCTTCTTAATTGTTACCCTAATATTAGGGCAAGGGGTTTGTTTTGCCCAACAGGTGTTAACAGAAAAACAAACGCAAACTTTAAAATGTGCGGAAGAAAAAATTTATGCAGTATATAACTTTTTAAATACTGATAAACCTGCTGACCAGAAGGCTTTCACACCTTCACAATGCGGTAAAAGCAAACCAATACCTGTACCTGCTTGGCTTGAAGAGGCTTTACCGGATATGGCAAAGAAAAAGACTTGGCAACAGAGTTCTAATACTGGCACCCAATCTTTCAGTGAAGCACAAATGTGGCAAAGGGCCTTTGGTATAATTCATGAATATTTGGCTTTAGCCGATGGTATAAATGAAGGTACCGCCTATACCTCACAAGAAATTAAGGAAAAATTCGGTATGCTTCGTACCCGATTTCTTATTACCTTGGATATTATTGCTTCTGAGCAAACTTTCTATGATAGTATGGGGGGGCGCGGAAGGCAAATTATTGCTACGCTTGAACTCATCAATAAAGAAATGATAAGCGTGGGGGAATCTTTTGTTGTATCACAAAAGCAATGGCGTAATAAATTTAGGAAGTCAATTACAGGTATTGCTGTGCTCTCAAATTCAATATATTCTACTATAATGATGAAACAATGGCTTGCGGTAGCACCTGTAAAGTTTAAAAGGCCTAATAATCAAACCATATTGTTAGTTCTTACAATGCTTGGCACTTTGCTTGTTTTTGCAGCTGTCTTAATGATAATGAATAGCCAAAATGATACAGTCAGTCAAGCTATAGATAAATATTTGCAGAAGACATCCATTTGGGTAGATGATTATAACAGGCAATTTATTAAGATTAATATAAAATACATGGTTATTGCTACTGTAGTATTATTCACTTTATTCGGCGTAATGTTTGCAATGGCGTTGGGTGGTATAGTCGGTTTTATAGTTTTAATTATGTTCTTTGCTGCAGGGCTTAATTTCGGCCTTAAGATGCCCGGTTTTATGCTTAAAGTTTTGAAAAGGCAAAGAGGTGTTAAAATAAATAATCAACTTATGGATGCCTTAATTTTGCTTTCAAACTCTTTAAAATCAGGTATGGATATCGTGCAAGGGTTTGAAATGGTTTCAAAAGATTTACGCCCGCCAATATCGGAAGAATTTGCCTTGGTAATAAAAAATTATAATTTGGGTACTCCCTTCGAAAGAGCTTTAGAGATGATGGAAGAACGTGTGGATTCCCGTTTGCTTTCTTACATGGTAAAGGCAATAGTTTTGCAGAGGCAGGTCGGTGGTAATTTGACTAAAATTTTTGAACGTATCGTTGAAAATATTCGTGAAGAAAGTAAACTTGAGGAAAAACTGCAGGCAATGACAGCTCAACAAAGAATTCAGGCTATTGTTGTTGGTATTATGCCGTGGATTATGGTCGGTGTTATGTTTGTATTCCAACCTGATGCGATGATCAATTTTTATACAACTCCTGTTGGTGTAATAGTATTATTGTTCTGTATAATATGGATATTCATAGGTATCAAAGCAGTCAATAAACTGGGGGAAATTAAGGTATGAGCAATTTAGGAATGGTACATATGGTTTTGTTGTTGCTCGCTATCGGCGGTACGGTTTGTGCGTTTATCGCGGTTATTATGTTTTTTACCCCGGCGCCCGTTACGCAAGATATTTCTGACTTGGAAGCCAAACAGGTGAAATCAGCATCTTCTTTTGCCAAGTTAAAACCTGAAGAGAATTTGATAGATAGAGTTGCTTTTTATGTCTTAAACTTTTTCCATCTACAAGAACCTTTGGAAAATCTCTGTCTTCTTTTGGGTAGTCCGGATAAACCGCAGCCTGTTGATATACTGTATTACAAAATTTATTCCGCTGTTGGTACGCCGTTAATTCTCTATTTCCTATTTGGAACATGGCTCGTAGTTTTGTTTATTCCGCTTGGGTTTTATTTACCGGATTTATATTATAAAAATGAAATCAATAAACGCCAACAAGATATGGTAAAAAATTTCGCCACTACCGTAGACTTAATGGCTTTGGTTATAGAATCAGGCCTTGATTATATGACGGCTTTTGAGCGTATAGTAAAAATTGCCAAAGAAAAGACTTTACTTGAAGTCGAAATAGAAAAAACTTTAAATGAAACGAAACTCGGTTATTCAAGACGTGAATCTTTGGAAAGGATGGCAGCGAGAACAGGCGTACAAGATATTAGATCCTTTGTAGGGTTAATTGTTCAATCGGATGAACTCGGTACCAGTTTAGTGCAATTACTTCGCAATTTCTCAACAGATTTAAGATTTAGACGTCTAAATAAAGCCGAGAAATTAGCGGCGCAGGCATCAACAAAAATGTTAATACCGTTGTTTATTTTTATATTCCCGGTGGTATTTATTATGATGCTTTCACCGATGATTGCAGATTTTATGCGCGGCGGAATGCCGTTTTAGGAGTTTGAAATGAAACGAATTGTTTACACTATTATTTTATTAGTATTTTGTGTATCGCTTTCTTTTTCAAGAGCAGCGGACAGACCTTTAAGGGAAACAGGCAAAGAAGCAGGGTTGATGCTTGATTTGCAAAAAATGTCGCTGGGTACTCTTGCCAATGTGGAACAAAGAAGGCAATATCTTTCAACTGTTCAACTCGAAAAACAACGAATACAAAATTTCACTCTTAATATGGTCTATGATAATGCCTATAATATGTACAAACAGGGTGATTATCAAAGAGCAGCGGAAATTTCAGATGTTATTTTGAGTATAGATCCCAGCATGAAGAAAGCCCAAACTTTATCCGATACCGCTACAAAAATGGCAAATTACGGTACACTTTCGGAAAAAGAAATTTTAGATATGAAATATAAAGAAGCATATTCTTTATATAAACAAGGTTATTTGGTAGAAGCGCAAAATAAGTTTGAAGAAATTTTGACTTTAAACCCCGAGGAAGAAGAAGCACGGGCCTGGATAGAAAGGATCAACAATGAGTTTACCAAAATACATACCCGCAGAGGTTATTACGCTTATAAGCAAGGGGACTATCAAGAGGCTTTAAATCAGTGGTACAATGTCTTGTTAATTAGAAAAGATGATATCACTTTAAACGAAAAAATTGCCGAGGTTGAGGATTTAATAAAGAAAGAAGAAAGCCAAAAAGCACTTGACCAAGCCTTTGAGTACTACTCAAAAGGCAAACTCGTAGATGCATATAGAGAATTTAATAGGGCACACCAAATACAGCCGGGTGAGGAACAAACTCAAAAATTTATTGTACAGCTTAGGGAAGAAATTGCGACTAATTATTATAATGCAGGTAATAAAGCCTATAATGAGAAGAAATATAATACTGCTATCGCTAACTGGAAGGAAGCACGAAAATGGGGTTATAGCGAACAGGATATAGAAGTCTTGATAAGAAGTGCACAAAGGGCAAAAAACAGAAGTACTACAACGACTTCTTCGTCATCATATTCTTCATCTTCGTCTTCATCTTATTCTTCATCTTCAAGCTCACAAAGTTCATCTTCGGAAACGAGTGAGAGCAGGGGCGGTAAATGTCCTCCTTGTCCGACGTTAACTTGTAAGCCGTGTCCAACTGTTTTTGAAGATAAGAGTTCAGGTACAATTCAAGAAGTACTGCCCGTTGCCTCTTCTAAAAATAAAGAAGTAGCTACATCTAAAACAGTGGTTACTAACATAGAGGAAACGCCGGAAGGGACAACAACTACTACGACAACAAAAATCTCAACCAATGTACAAGAGGGTACATCCGATAAATTACCTCCTGTCAGCACAGAGGCAGAGGGGGAAAATGAAGATTTCCCAACACAGACGATAGTAGAAAAAACACCAACGAGAGTTTCAGAAGCAGCACGCCAAGCCTCTATTAAACATTATCGTTACGGTTTGGCCGCTTTCAGTGAAGGTAATTTTGAAAAAGCCAAAGAAGAATGGCAAGCAGCACTTAATTTAAATCCGGAAAACTCCGATGCCGCTTTGGGCTTAAAGAGAGTTGAGGAAAAATATAGTAACAGGTAAATATGATTAAAAGAATAAGTACAAGATGGTTTATTTGGTTTACTATGGTGGCGATATATGCCATTATAGTAGGTGGTTTATTATACTTCAATTTGTTTAAACGGGTATTTGATCTTAATTTGCAAAATCAAATTATTGATACGGTCCGTCAAAATGCAAGCACTTTAATTGAAGGTTTAGTATCAAAGAACTATTTAACTGTACCTGAAAATGAAATCATATCATCTTGGCCGCGTCAAGATAACAGAATAAGTAATATCGTTTACTTTAACGGTAATGGGACTGTCAGATGGCATAAGAATCTGGAGTTGCTTGATATGCCTATTACCGATTATCAGCGTGGCGGTTATTTGGAAACAAATGCTATAGAAGAAGCCGTTAGAACAGGTTCCCCAAGCATAAAGATTAAGAAGGAAGGCAATTATTATGAGATAGCAATACCTCTTAAAGCAAAAGGGGATAAAATTGCCGGTATAATCAGTGTTGATGTTTCAAGAAAACAAGTAAAAGAAGAAATTAAAAAGGCGTTAACTTGGTATCTGATCGGCTCAGTGATTATCTTTATTTTAATGGGTTTTGTTTTATATATTTTCGTCATCAGAAGTGTTACAAATCCGCTTTTACAGTTAGCAGAAGGTATAGATAATATTTCTACAAAAAGTTTTGTGTTAAACTTTTCTTCTCGTGGGGATGAGATCGGTCTTCTTGCACAAGCAGTAGAAGGTTTCTTAGGTAAAGTTAAAAAGGAACTTGAGGAACAAGAAGAACTTGAGGAGAACCGCATCAACTACGAACAAGAGTGGTGGTCATCAGTTTTGGCTGTAACCATAGCAAAAGGTACAAGGGCCATAGTTGTAGACGAAAATAATAATATTATGCATGCCAATTTCGAACTTAAAATAGATAAAGAGGGCCCTATTCACTTGCTTGATATCTTTGGCGGTACGCAACAAGATATTGTTAATATAGTAGGTAGGGCTATGGATAACCCAGGTAAGATATTTAAAACCGTTACAAAAAGTGGTAGCCATATCTTCACTATAAAGGCTTTGCAACTTGCTTCTAAAGGTGGTATAATAAGAACTATAATAATTTTGGAACCAAAAAAGTAGTTTTGGAGGATAAATGAAAATAGAAATAAAAAATATTAGTTTAAAGTCAATAATACTTTCAGCATTTCCGCTGTTAGTGTTTGCTTTATGTCTTGTGAACTATGTTTTACAGATATCAAGTATGCAGGATTTGAGTCTTATGCAACAAATATTGCAGATAATTTTATGGACTCTCGTTGATACAATGGTTTATTTAGTTCTCATTGTAATCTCTGCTTTCGTATACAATTTATTTTGTTCTTTCGGCATGAAAGGGTTAACTTTTACAATTGAAGAACCTGCAGCCCAAGAAGAAATAAAAGAAGAAAATTAATAAAAGGAGATATATTTAAATGAAGAAGTTTGCTACCATTTTTGCCATGTTGGCAATATGTACAGGGTTTGTTTATGCCGTTGCCCCCAAAACAACGACAAAAACAACAGTTAAAGAAGTCCCCGTTACGGTTATCGTAATGGATAATGATGTCACCGGAGGTATAGATGCCGGTTTAAATGGCGGGTTAGAGCAGGTGTTGGGTGCTAAATTAAAAGTTACTACGGTAAATCGCTCAGTAGCATTAAATGATCCTAAATATCAAGGTTTAAATTTGGATTTTATGCCTTTATATTTAGTGGAAAATAATGCTCTCGTAAAAGAAAAATTCGGCAAATATGTCGAAGCAGGCCAAATTAAAGAACATAACGGTCAACTCGTTTTCGAACATCAGACAAGAAACGGTGTTTATGCCAATAAAGAATTAAGGCCTATGGAACTTGATTTGTTTGTAATGTCTCAGTGCCCTTATGGCGTTAGAGCAGAAAATCAAATTATTGATTTAATGAAACTTGGCAGGCTTCCTAAAGATTTAAAAATAAATGTTCGTTATATCGCCAGTGAAAGAAACGGTCAAATAGATAGTTTACATGGCTCAGGAGAATGGGAAGAAGATGTCAGACAAATCATTATCCGCGAAAAATATCCCAAAAAATTCTGGAAATATCTTGAAATCAGAAACAAAGATTACAGAAGTTCTTTATGGGACAAAGCTGCTGAAGAAGCAGGTATTAACCCCAGAATTTTTGCTAAATATTGGAATTTTGGTTTAGAAAAACTAAAAGAAGATATTAAAATCACTGAAGACTATAATGTTTCCGGTTCCCCGACAGTAATCTGGCAGGGCAGGACTGTAACAGATATGGGTTCTTTGGGTAATATACCCGGCCTTGAAGGTTTTAAACAAAATTATGGCGGCGCAGCAGCACAAGCAGCACCGCAAGGCCAGTGCTAAAGTAAGTTTATATTTCTAAATTGGGGCATAATTCTATGCCCCAATTTTTATAGTTAATGGCTTAAAATATGAGGAAAGGGCAACTAAAGAAACTAATATTCTTTTCTTTAATAGTAACAGCATTTTTACCGTTACTTTTGTCTTTCTTTTTTACTCATCGCGCCGAAGAAGAATTGTTAAAAGGAGAAGAACTTAACCTCCTAAAAAACTTTAATCTCGTTATCAGTAAAGGTGTCGATTCTTACTTCCAAAATAATTCACTTTTACTTAACAATTTCTTAACCATACATACTTTTCATGATAGAACAGATATTAATTTAACACATAAAGATATTTCTGATTTTATTAGAGAAAATTCTGAGTTTGTATCATTAGCTTTTTTTGATTCCTCTGCCAAAGAATATGCTTATTTTGGTCCAAGTCCTAAATTCAAATTTAATCAAGAAATAAAAGATACTATACAAACAGGGGCTTTGACAGTAGGCAGTTTAGGCGTAGTAAAGAATAAAGGTCTAAGTGTTGCAATTGCCATAAAGAACAGTTTTTTAAATAAGACACATTTCGTGGCAGCTCAAATACCCCTCGAAAATTTGAGTAATTATTTGCCTGTAGGGCGTGGTAATGTCTTAGTTTTTACAAAAAACGGTTTCTTAATTTATTCTTCCGAAGAAGGCATAAATACAGGTAATTCTAATTCATATAAAAAGGAAATGTCTATTCTCGCCACTAAAGCAGAGGAAGATGCAATAGTGTCTGTGCAGATAGATGATAATATTGGTGTTTTGTCTGTAAACAATTTAAGCGGATGGCTTATTTATACTTATGATTCAACCGATAAAGTTGAAGGCGGTTTAATTGGCTTATACAAACGTTTCTATAAGGAAATCATTATAATTATTGTAATAGTTTTGCTTTTTGCCTTATTTATGAGTTTTTATGTTTCAGGTATTATGGTGGAACCTTTAAACATTATGACTAAAGCTTTTAAGAAAATAGAACAAGGTAAAGCAGATCAAATACCTGATTTACCTTTTCCGGATAACGAAATAGGGGCACTGTCCATTGCTTTTGCCAAGATGATAGATTCCCTTAAAATACGTTTTGATGAACTTCGACAGGAAAGAGAAGATTTGGAAGGGCTTAATCAATCTTTGCAAATAAGGGTCGGTAGCAGAACTAAAGAATTAAAAACAGCTTTAAACGAATTGATTAAAAAAGAACGTCTTGCTGCTATCGGACAAATGGCCTCTATCGTCAGCCATGAGATTAAAAATCCTCTTGCTGTTATTAAAAATGCGGTGTATTTAATTAAAACTAGGTTAGGAAGCGGCGCAGATGTCAAAGTAGCCAAGAATTTTAAAGTTATAGATGAAGAAATCAATCAAGCTAATAGTATTATTGAAGAAATTTTGGGTTATGCCCGTAATCGTGAACAAATACTTACGACCATAGATTTAAGCCTGTATGCAAGAGAAACTTTGTCATCCTATCCGATCCCTCAAAACATACAGCTTACTACTTATTTTTATACCGAAGATTTACCGGTAACGATTGATACCGAAGAAATGAAACAGGCGCTTAGAAATGTTATTGCAAATGCTATTGAAGTTATGCCTGATGGGGGCATGCTTGTAGTTAAGACAAAACTACTTAAAGATGGGCGTGCCTCTTTAAGCGTTACAGATAGCGGCCCCGGTATTCCCGAAGATTTGCAAGAACAGATTTTTACACCTTTCTTTACTACAAAAGCGCGCGGTACGGGTTTAGGTCTTGCTGTAGTTAAAAAGGTGTGTACGAGAAATAAAGTAGAATTTAAATTAAAAAGCGAGGTCGGCAAAGGAACGAAGATGACATTCGTTTTTAAACTTGCCGATAAACAATTATGATAACAAATGATGAAAGAGCAAAAATTTTAGTCGTAGATGATGATAATAACTTAAGGGAAACTTTGGCCGAACTTTTGGAACTCGAGGGCTATGATGTATACCAGGCTGAAAGTGCAAAAGAATGCATGGATCTTGTAAGATCAGATTTTTATCATGTAATTTTGATGGACTACAACTTAGGTGATGGCACCGGGATAGATTTAATAAATAAAATTAGATGTTTTAACGAGAAAAGTCAGATCATAATGATAACTGCACACGCTTCGTTAAATGCAGCAGTTAAAGCAATACAAGAAAGTGTATATGACTTCATGATGAAACCGGTAGATTTTGATTACCTGAAAAGAACAATAAAAATGGCACTTGACAAGTTCTACTTGGAACGAAGTAATCGCAGGTTGCTTGCTGAGCTTAAAAAAACTAATGCCGATTTAAGTAATTTAAACACGATGAAGAGTAAATTTTTCTCTATTGTTTCTCACGATTTATCAAACTCTTTAATGGCATTAAATATGAGTTTTCAAATGCTTCAACGTACCATAAAAAAACCTGATGCCGATCAAACAAAAAAAATGGGCTATATGGAACAAAGCCTTGAACAGATATTCGTTTTGGTTAAAGACCTTGTTGATTGGGCTGCTATTGAAAAAGGGAAACTTCGTTTAGAAAAACAGAATTTCGAATTAACTGCTATGCTCAAGAATGCTTTTGAAGTTTTTAAAGAAAAAGCAAAACTTAAAAATATTTTGATGACTTTTGAAAGCGAGGGGGAACTTATGGTTTTTGGGGACCCTAAAAGAATAAGGCAAGTTATATCTAATATCGTCGAGAACGGCATAAGGCATACTAAAGAAGAAGGCAGAATTTCAATTTCGGTAGTGAAAAATGACGATAAAAATGCTAAAGTAATAGTAAAGGACACCGGGGATGGTATTGAGCCGGAACTTACAAAGGAACTTTTTAAGAGTTTCTACCAAAGCGCAACAGGCGGCGGTCGTTTGGGTTTAGGTTTATCAATAGCACAAGATATAGTACAAAATCACGGTGGTAAAATTTGGGCTGAAAGTGAAGGTAAAGGGAAAGGATCATCTTTCTGTTTTACTTTACCGCTTATTGAGGAATAGGAGATATTATGGCGACCAAAAAGAAAATTGTAAAAGTCTTAATTGCAGATGACCAAACCTTATTTAGGGAAGGTATTAAGGATGTTTTGACAGGGGAAAAGTGGATTTCCGTTGTAGGTGAAGCAGCCGACGGGGAAGAAGCTGTTGCACTCGCAAAAAAATTGAAACCGGATGTGGTTTTAATGGATATTAAACTCCCTAAAATGGATGGTATCACTGCAACAAAAAATATAAAGAAAACAGAACCTAATATCAATATTTTAATGCTTTCCAGCTTTGAAGATGAGGCCCACGTTATGGATGCAGTCCAGGCCGGTGCAAACGGTTACTTATCAAAAATGTTGCCGGCGGCGGAACTTGTAAACTCAATACGCACTTTCACTACGGAAGGTTTAATGATACCCCAGCAAATGATGGGTAAACTTCTCCAAGGTCTTCGTAAGATGGGTGAGCCTAATGCACCTACGCAGGCTATGCTCACTAAAACCGAAGTTAAAGTTTTGGATATGCTCGGTTCCGGGCTTAGCAATAAAGAACTTGCTATGGAACTTAATTGCAGTGTTAAAACTATTAAAAACCATTTAAACAGTGCTTTCCATAAACTTGGCGTAACCAGCAGAACGGAAGCCGTTGTTAAAGCTATAAAATTGGGGATAATATCCTCAGATAAATAATGAAACAAATAATTAAAATAATCGCCAATACTAAGGGTCAACAAACGGCAGAGTTTTTGCTTATGCTTGGTTCCATAGTTGCGTTTATTTTAGCATTTACCATAAGTTTTCATAAAGAACTTGCTGGCGGTTTTTTTACAATAATAGGTAATATTTTAAGTTAGTATGGGTTTATTTAACTGCTTAAAAAACAGAAGGGCACAAATCGTTTTACCGGCAATTTTACTTATACCTACCATATTGCTGGTTATATATTTATTGTTTGAAACAGCTAAACTTTCTCGTTTTAAAATTCGTAGCCAATTTGCTTTAGACAGTGCTGCTTTTATCGAATTAACCTCTTATTCAAATTTTTTGAATGCTGTGGCTTATCTTAATGGTGCTATGCCTTTTAGGGTATTTAGGGAAAATATGATGTATCCGGTCCCAAAGGAACCTGAATCTGAATATGACGGCCCCTCATCTATAACTTATTATGATTTATTTTATGAAGCAGGTGCTTTTCCTGCTATGCCGGATATTAATTCCAGCCCAAAAGAAAATGCCGGTAAATGGGAATTGAAATATGTAGAAGCACCCACTGAGGGTCAAGAAGATATGAAAGAGGGAAAGGGTCGCCCAAAAAGTTGGAATACCGAAAACCCAAAAATTAAAGAAGATTGGGAGTATGGTGTTAACAAAAAGGAATATGTAGAAAATTACAGGTACATATATATGGATCAAGAAGATCATGAAAATGAAAATCCCGAGGAAGAAGATAACGGTGTTATGGCACCGCTAAGTTTTTATATCGCTGCATATAAAATTATTGAAAGTACTTATGAATCTCAGAAAAAAACTTATGAACGTGTAAC
The DNA here is from genome assembly GCA_016281355.1 of Elusimicrobiaceae bacterium. Classification (GTDB taxonomy): domain Bacteria; phylum Elusimicrobiota; class Elusimicrobia; order Elusimicrobiales; family Elusimicrobiaceae; genus Proelusimicrobium. The sequence continues at coordinate 16,770 of JAEEIL010000042.1, forward strand.
TAAAGATGGTGAATTCTTTAGAAAAAGTTTTTTTTATAACAGTTCTTCTTGTAAATTAAGCCAATGTGGTAAAGAAGGCGTAAGAGCTTTAAAAAATTACGATTTAGGATTGGAGAGTATTCGCCTAAAAAATGTAGATTGGTATTATAGAATTGAAAATCAAAATGAAGCAGGTTATGTAGCTTTTAAAGCAGGCGAACCGAGATTTGAGAAAATTATGCCTCTATACCAATTCTCTTATTTGGATAGATCTACCAGAAGTAAAATGAAAAAAATGTATACGGGCGTAGATATTAGGGAGCCTGTTATTCCTCCGGATAACTATTTTAGAGTTAATGTTAAAAGATATGCGAAAAAATTACATGTTAGGGCGGCTTTACAATGTACCAATGAAAGTAATAATTGTGTATGGCCAAACCCTACACCAAAATATCAAGTGAGGTTATTCCCATAATGCTTAGAAATCCGTTTTCTTTTTTAAGATCAAGGCGTGGGCAGGCAACTACGGAAGTTGTTTTGTTATTTCCTATATTCTTTATTTTGGCACTTTTTATCATTAAAATTTACGGCCTACTAATAGTTTTGCAAAAAACAGAAATTGCATCTGCTTATGCTGGGCGCAGATGGCAACTTGAAAGTCATAGAGCCATTAAATATACTCAAGGTTGGGATAAGAATTTTCTAATACCCGATATCAAGAAAAAAGTACAGGAATATGTTGGTTTTACTAATCCTGCTATGCGTAAATTTTTATCTTTACGCACAGTAGATGTGTCTATAAAAAGATATGAAGTATGGAATTCCATAACGGTAACAGTTTCCACTTATCCGCCGCGTATACCTTTTTTGTGTAGTTATGATAAACGCGAGGTTTGTAAACCACCGTACGGCGCGGCTTGTATGCGCGGTTATAATTTTATTTGCGAAACGGGTGGCACTATTCAGGTTGTAAAACAAGTACCTAATCGCGATAGACCAATAAGTTTTGTGCTTCCTAATTCCGCTAAAAACTTAAAGAAATAAGGAAAAATGGATAAAAAAATTGTCACCGAGTGGGATCGAACCACTGACCTGGCGCTTATGAAACGCCCGCTCTAACCATCTGAGCTACGGTGACTTATATTATACTAATATTATACAAAATTTTTAATCTAATGGTAAAATTACTTTACTCTATAAGAATCTTTTAACTTTCTTATCGTCATTGCATAAACTTCCGGCGTTAAATATTTTAAAGTAGGTTTCGTAAGTTCCTGCTGTTTTATATAAGCTTCACACATAAACCATGCCTGTGCCATTTGGGCATAATATTTTGTAGGTTTCAAATTAAGAACTGCCTTTAAAATTTGTTTAAAGTAGGGGCTTTCCAAATAATAAGCACGTGCTAAATTAAGTGATGTTCTTTGTGTAAATTCCTGTTTGCTTTTTAGGTTTTTTAAAATAAACGGTAAAAATATTTCAGGGTATTTTTTTATTATTTTAAGGTCAGCACAAAAAGCATCACAAACACTCCAATTCGAAATTTCCGGTATGAATTTTTGTATTAGTTTAATAGCGTTTTCGGGGGGGATTTGTTTAGAAATACGGGCAAGTAAAACTGCTTTTAAAAAATATTCCTCAAAGTATTTTGTTTTGTAATTTTTGTAAAAATTTTGAGCTTCTTCGAAGGTAAAAGTTTTTGCATAAGTCCTGATTTTAGGGACTCTGACACCCAAAATATAATTTACCCCGGGCAGTAAACCCGAGGTAAATTTTTTATATTTTTTATCAGCAAGCTTTTCTAAATCCTGCAAAATATTTCGCATATTCTTATTCTTCGATAAGTGGTTTCGCTTCTTTAAATAATTTGCTGAAAGAGAATGATACACCGACGTATACATTTTGTCCGCGTGGGCGGCCACCGTATTTGGCTTGCGCGGTAAAATAGTTAATAAACGGTGCGACAGAGAGGTTTTTCCATACCAAAACTTCCATACGGGCATCAAGTTCTAAAGAATAATCTAAGTCGGAATTAACTTGTTTGACACTTTCATGTAAGTAATCTCTCCAAATACCTTTAAATGTAGCTTTTACACCTTCGCGGATGGGAGCATTAATTTCAAAACCTGCCGTCCAACCGAGTTTGGTGGAATGTTTCGGGTAGGTAAAATCTTCTTCAAATAAAGCAGACACATAAAGTGCTTTTATATATTTCCCTTCAAACAATTTAAAACCACCTTCACCTCGTAAAACTTTTTTAAGTGGGGCATTGTCAGTACTGTTGAATTCGGTTTCGTAGGCGGCTAAAAGGTATGGGCCGGCTTCAAAGCCACCCCAAAAATCTTGTACATTCCATAAACGTAAAGTATAAGAGGTATCAGCAATAATTCTGTCTACAGATTCTGTGGTTACTCTTGTGCCGTCTGTCGCTTTGATGGTATTTTTACCATATTCGGCTAAAATTCCGTTTGACCATAAATATAACTTGCCGAAATTGTCCGCTCTGAAATCTAGAGCACCTTGGATAGTAGTTTGATTATCTGCTGTCAGGCGGGCATCAGGAAAAGTTTGATAATCTGCGGCATGATGTACGCTGGTAGAAGTTACATTTAAGGCAAGCCTTTTTAAATCAAGTTGCCAGCCACGGCGGTCATTTTCTTTCGCGAAAGAAACTACCGTCAAACACAGTAAAGCAATAAATACAGTTAGTTTTGTTAATTTCATAATATCTCCTTGTTTTAATCTACTATATTTTATAATAAAATAAGCACAGTGTAAAATTATATGTTATAATAAATTTATAGAGGTGTGGGGGATTACATAATGGTAGATTTCAGAAGATTAGCAGATACGGATTTTTCCGTAGTAGAATCTGTAAAAACTTATTTAGGGATGATTTTATATTTATCTATTCCCATAATAAAGACAGCATTGCTTTCTACCGTTTTTATATTGTTTGGGCAAGCGCTTTTTTCTTTAATCCCTCAAAGTACTACGACAAATATTTGCTTTTGGGTTTGGGTCGGGTTTGTTTTTTCTGTATCTACCGCTTCATTTTTTAAAACTTCGGAAGATTTAATTTTAAATAAAACAGCTCAAATTTATGCGAATGTCGCAAACGTATTTATTATGTCAGCCAAATTATTTGCGGTAGTGGCAATGATTGTGGGGGCATTGGTTCTTTTAATTTTACCGATGTATTATCTCAAAAACCCACTGTATACTTTGCCTTATAAGATGCTTGCCTGTATTTTTATAATTGCGGCTATTCCTTTCGTATACTTTGCTCCTTTAGCTGTTGCTTTAAGGGAAGCAAATGTCTTTAACAGTTTTACTTTTAGCTTTTATATGGTTTTTCAGAGATGGAAAAATATTTCCAGAACCATTTTAGTGCAGATTCTTTTTACTGCGATGGTTGCTTTCTGGGCGTATTTTTTTGTGTTATTGTTGTTTTTCCCAAATGGCGGGGATTTCTATGATTTTGTTTTCTCTCAATCATCAGCATTAGTGCAACAACCGCGTGATTTGTATGTTCGTTTCATTTTTTGGGAATTTGTTCAAATATTTGTATTTACTTTTATCAGTGGTTTATTTATTGGCATAAATACTATCTTATTTTTATATTTTGACGGTTCAATTGCCAAGATATTATTGCAGGAAAACGAAATTAAAGTTAATCGTAGTAAAGAAAAATTTAATACGGATGCCAAATTCGTGGATATGTTAGAAAAAAGTAAGCCGGTTAACATAGACACAAAACCCGAAGAAGAAGAAGTGCATCACAAAACACGCAAAGAAGTTTTGAATGAAATATATCCCGGTTATCCGGAAGAAGAATCTTTTTCCAAGCCTTACGAACGTAGGAACAAATCTAAATCTCCCTCCCCAGACGATGATGTTATTATTATAGAAGATGACTACTCTAAATAATAAATTCATGTGGGGAGCTTATGCATGTCGCTTTAACTGATAAAGAGAAACTACAACTTTCTTTATTTAAATTGATGGATAAAAAGGCCATAGATTTTTTGCTTGAAGATTCTTATAATAAGCAAGAAATTGATTCTACAAAATATCAATGCCTTTTGCTTGCTACCAGGAAAATGTGCCAAGTATATATCGATTTGAAAGGTCCTTCCGGTAAATCTAAACAACTTCGTATTTTAATAATTTCTTATCTAAAGATTATTTATCACAGTAATGTTCCAAAAAGCGTTAAATCAGCGATTTTGAAGTTTCTAAAGGCACCTGATATTACGAAGTGTGAATGCATAATCTCATCTATATATGCTTTAAATATTAAAGATTTTTCTTTGTATATTCTTTCGGCATTGATTACGCATATTAACCGTGGGAACCCAATGCGTAATTAAAGTAAATTATAAATAAAAAATCCCCCGTTTAAAGCGGGGGATTTTAGTAAACCGAAAATTTATTTCTTGGTAACAAGTTCTTTTACTGCACCTACGGCACCTAAAATACCGGTGGCTTCGTAAGGCATATAAACTAACTTATTATCTTTACCGTCAACCATTTTTTGCAAGGCTTCAATATATTTTATTGAAATTACATAATTGGCCGGGTTTGAATATTGGGAAACCGCTTCAGCGACGATTTTAACTGCCTGCTTTTCAGCTTCCGCTACGCGGATTTTTGCTTCTGCAAAACCTTCCGCTTCCAAGATACGGGCGCGTTTTTCACCTTCCGCTTTATTGATTTGGGCTTCCTTTTCACCTTCCGCACGTAAGATTTTAGAGCGTTTTTCACCTTCTGATTCCAAGATGATAGCACGTCTTTCTTGTTCGGCTTTCTTTTCTTTTTCCATTGCTTCGCGGATTGATGGCGGCGGTGTAATATCTTGTAACTCAACGCGGTTTACTTTTACACCCCATTTATTTGATGCTTCGTCCAAGATAGCACGGAGTTTGGAGTTAATGGTTTCGCGTGAAGTTAAAGTTTGGTCCAATGTTAATTCACCGATGACGTTTCTTAAAGTGGTTTGTGTTAACTTTTCAATAGCCGTCGGTAAAGAGGCAACCTCATAAGTAGCTCTTAAAGGATCGGTAATTTGGAAATAAATCAAAGCATTGATTTTGATGTTAACGTTATCGCGTGTAATAACGTCTTGGCTTGGGAAATCATAAACGGTTTCGCGCAAGTCAATTCTGTTAACCATGCCGATATATGAAACATTTTTTCCATACATTTCGCGTGTAAATTTCCATTCGATTTCACGCGGTTTATCGATAATAGGGCAAATCCAATGAAGCCCTGAATTTAATGTTGTGTTATAACTACCGAAACGTTCAATAATCATAACTTGTGCTTGTTGGACTTGTGTAAAGCCGACAAGGACCATGATACCTATCAATATAGCAAATGCAATTAATACGACTGTCATTTATTACTCCTCCTGTTTAACTATTAAAGTAGCACCCTCTACTTTTGCTACTTTTACGGGTTTACCGCTTGTAAGCGGGGTTTCACTTTCCGCTTCCCACACATCGCCGTCAATTTTAATTTTGGCGTGTTTCTTATCCTCTGAAAGAGCATAAAAATTGTGTTTTGTGCCGACTAAGGCATCAACATTACTCTTATATTCCTGCTTTCTGGCCAGATGTTTTAATATGAACGGGCGTAATGTAAAAAATAGAATTATAAATACGGCAGATAACGCTATAAGTTGTACATGAAACCCAAAACCCAAATAAGCCATAAGTGCAGCGACCAAGAACCCAAGGCCGACGCAACTTAAAGAGAAATCCATTGTAAAAATTTCCCCTATAAATAACAAGATGCCTAATACTGCCCAAGTTACGTAAGACATAATACCTCCTTTTAAATTCAAATATATTTTAGCATAAAAGGAAATAAAATTGTAAAATTTAAATATGGACATATTTTCTAAATACCCAAATTTTAAAAGCGGTTTTGCAGTAATGGCCGGTTTAGCTAATGCCGGTAAATCTACTTTGCTTAATAAATTTGCCGGTGTAGACTTATCACCTGTAACACACAAACCGCAAACAACAAGGCAAAATATTTTAGCCATTTGCGAGGGGGAAAACTATCAAATCGTTTTTGTTGACACCCCCGGTTTCTTGCATGCTGAATATAAATTGCAAGAAATAATGTTAAACTCTCTAAACCAGGCAATCACGCAGGATGCGGACCTCGTAATATTTGTATATGACGCAACGCAACCGATAGCAAAACACTCCCCGTTAATTGTTAAGTTAAAAGAACTTAATTGCCCTTTGTTTTTAGTGATAAATAAAATTGATTTGGTAAAAGATAAAGATACTTTAAATAAAATTGCAAATACTCTTTTAAAAGAATTGCAAATAAGCAAGATTTTTTTAGTTAGCGCAAGGCAAAATAAGGGTGTACAGGAATTGGAACGCGAAGTAGTAAATTATATTCCTTTTAACCCGCCTTATTTCCCAAAAGGGCAACTTACCGACCGTTGGGAAAGATTTTATATAGCCGAGTTTATACGTGAGCAAATATTTTTGCAGTATAACCAGGAAATACCTTATTCCACAACTGTGGAAATTGAAAAGTTTACCGAGGACCTTGGCGATAAAAATTATATCCGTGCCATAATTCACGTGGAACGGGAAGGCCAAAAACCTATAATTATCGGTAAAGGTGGCGCTGCTATTGCAAAATTACGCATGGCTGCTCAAGAAAGAATTTGTGCATTTCTGGGTAAACAATATCGTTTGGAACTTCAAGTCCAGGTTAGCCCGTCTTGGCGTAATGATGATAAATATCTTAAGCGTTTTGGTTTTATTGAATGACGCAGGCAAATAAATTACAAACTTTATTTAAGGATTATTTTGGATTATATAACCCTTCACTTTCAAAAGGTGTGGCTTTGCTTGCTATGCTTTTGGATTCTACACTAAAAAGGGGGGAACTTGATTCTGCCTTTAATTTACTTTGCGGCGAAATTGCACCATATTTACAAGATACATCTTCTACCGAAGAGAAAGCGGAAATTTTCCGTCTCGTTTTATTTGATAAATTAAAATTTAAAATAAATAGTTTAAATGATGAAAAACAACTTTCTTTAAAACAAGTAATCAGAACAAAAAATACTACCTCTATGTTTATGGGCGCTTTGTATTTGTTGCTTGCCGAAAATTTTCATACTCCTGCTTTTTTGGGCTTAAGTAAAGGTAAGGCAATAGTTTGTTTTAAGAAGGAATATAATTTTCCGAATGTTTATATAGGGCTTAATAATAACGGTGCTTTTATTACAGACAGCGAACTTTCCGCCCGTGGCGTAAAACAAGAATTACAGATTTTAAATACCAAACAAATAATCAGATATTTACTTTCCAACTTAATCTATTTATATACCAAACAAAAAGACGACGACAAAAAGCAATTTATACAGTTGTTGCTAGAAAATTAAAAGCGAAATAAAATAAGTTATTTATTTTCTTCCGGCGCGATATTGGTGAGGCCGAGTTTTAATACTTTCGCTAAGGCATAATCGTGCTCTGCTTCCGCTGTTTGGCCGAGTTGTTCATAACATTGTGCACGCATCAAATAGGCTTCAGGTGTGGTATTATATTCTAAAGAAATAGTATATACTTCTTTTGCCTTTTCAAAATCTCCGGATATATACCAGAGGCCTGCTATGGAATTTAAGGCTGCAACATTTGAAGGATTTAATTTTAAAGCATTGGTTAAGGTAATAAAAGCTTCTTCGTAATTGCTAAGGCTTGCAAGCGCGGCGCCTTTTGCTGCAAGAACATTTGAGTTGTACTTTTCATAAGTCAAAACATAGTTAAAATCAGATAAGGCCTTTTCATAGTCGCCTTGTGCATAATACAAAGTGCCACGGTTTTTGTAGGCATCTAGATTATAAGAATTTGCTTCTATCGCTTTATTTAAATATTTTTCCGCTTTTGCATATTTTTCGGTTTTAAGATACATCTCACCTTTTGCATTATAGTCACGCGATTTATTTTGAGTGCTTGAAGTCGCACATCCTGCTAAAAAAATAAAGCAGAGAACTAAAATGTATTTATGGTTTTTTAATATTGTTTTCATCTCTATCCCCTAAAGAAAGAAGTTTTTGTTTATGTTCAAGCAAATAAGCAAGGGCTTCTTTCCTGTTCGTAAATTTTCCTTCCACTTGCGCTTCAGCTAAATACTCCAAAATTATACCTATTATTCTGCCGCTTGGCAATTTTAAGTTATGCATAATATCTTTACCGTCTAATAATTTGGTAGGTAAAATAATTTTTTGGCTTTCTCTAAAATATTTCGTAAATAATAAGTTAAGCATTTGAAGATGCCTTAGTGTCTTGCCCTCAGCCCCCATACTTTTGCCTTCTTCTATTGTCATAACAGGGTTTTTTGCTTTTGGAAGCATAGTTTTTAAACTTTCCATAGAAACATAACTTGTATAATCGGCCCAACACAAAAAAAGTAATGGTATACCGGCATTACCCAGTTCTTTAAAAAATTTGTAAACACCGCGGTTTGTAACAATTTCATTACTTGCTAAATTGCTTGGGCGTAAATGTGAAGATATCATCTTGCAAATTAAGCGGCGTTCCAAAGAAGAATAACGTAAATCTTTTAAAAAAGAATCTGCACGTTTTGCCCCTTGTTGTTCATGATAGAAAAAGCGTAAGCGTCCGTCTTTCATTTTTGCTGTTTCAGGTTTTGCTATGTCATGAAGTAAAGCCGTCATTTTATATAAAGCATGGTCCTGGCAAAAGGGCTCAAGTTCCTTATAAAATTCCGGTACGCAAAGTTTTAAATTGTTAAGTAAAAATTCAATACGGTCTACAACTAACAAGGTATGTTTCCAAACACCGCCCTTACCGTAATAACACTCAGCGCAATCTTTTTGATCGGCAAGTTTAGGGAGTAATTTTTTAAATAGCCCCAAATCTTCCATAATACGCAAATAATATGCGGTATTTGGTGCGCGCATTAGACGCTTTAATTCTTCTTGTATACGTTCGCCGGACGGTTCATTTGCTTTGCCTGCATTTGCCTTTATCAGTTTTAAAGTGTCTTTATCAATTTCAAATCCACGTTCGGCGGCAATCCTGAAAGCACGGAATAATCTTAATGGATCAGCATCAAAAACCTTAGAATTATTTGCAATAATTTTTTTATCTTTTATAGCCTTTTGGCCTTTGTTTAAATCTATTAAATCTTTATTGCTAAAAGTGGAAATTAAAACGCGTTTTTTATTATTCTCCGTCTTTATTTTAAGTGTTGGTTTGCTTATTGTAGGCAAAGCAAGGGCATTGATTGTAAAGTCGCGGCGCGGAAGATCTTTTAAAATGCTATCACCTTCCACGGCAGATAAATCAATTTGAAACCCTTCTTTTGTAGTTATACGCCAAACACAAAATTCCGGGTCCATTTCAAAAACAGCACCGTCTAAAGCTTGCCCTAAATCTTTAGCAGTTTGTTTTACTTCTTTGCGTGGTAAAGCAAGGTCTATATCACCGGAATATTTACCTAAAAAACTGTCAAGCAAACATCCGCCGACATAATAAGCATTTGGCGCTTTCTCAGCCAGCAAATTAGCAAGATATGAACCTGTTAACATTTTTATTTTGTGTTTAAAGCAGCCTCTCTAGCGGCTTTTTCGGCAGCCTTGGCGGCTTCTTCTTCTTTAAATTTTAAAATGGCTTCCTTACGAAGTTCGCGTTTTAAAATTTTGCGCATAGAGTTTTTAGGGAGTTCCTTTCTAAATTCAATATCGCGCGGGCGTTTGTAGTTATCAAGATTATTTTTTAGGTATTTTCTAAAATCATTTTCATCAAATTCAACCCCACGTTTTTTAACGGCATAAAGTTTAATGAATTCCCCGCCGTGCCCGTCAGGTACACCTATAACGGCACATTCTTCGATATTTGGATAATCCATAATTGTATGTTCAACTTGTGCGGAAAATACTTTTAGCCCTTTAATAATAATCATATCTTTTAAGCGGTCTTTAATGACGATAAAACCTTCATCATCAATTAATCCGATATCACCGGACCTAAACCAACCGTCCTTATCAAAAGCGGCAGTGGTTGCCTCAGGATTATTATGGTAACCTTTAAAAACATTGTCACCTTTAATGACGATTTCACCTTCCGTATTTCTGGGGAGTTCATTGCCTTCTTCATCAATAATACGTACTTTAATATAAGGTAGGTTTATACCCACAGTACCGTGCTTTCTGCTTTGTTCGGTATTTACACTTACTACGGGGCTGGTTTCTGTCAAACCATAACCTTCAAGTATTGGTATACCGAGTTGTTTTTCAAAATGGTCTTTTGTTTCTTTGCTTAATGGGGCCGCACCTGATACGCAAAATCGGACTTTCCTAAAAGCCCAATATTGCAAGTATATGCGTTTTAAACCTTTAGCTTCTTTCGATAAAACACTGTAAATTTGAGGTATAGCCGTCATAATCGTTATACGTTCGCTACCCATTAAATTAAGCCATGCTGCGGCAGGTGTAATATTTGCCACAACAACGGTTTTCATCCCTACGGTTAAAGGAATAACTACGTTGACGGTCCATGCCAAAGTATGGAACATAGGTAAAATACAAATCATTGAATCATCATCTGAAATTTTAAAACTTATTACCGTTGATATAACATCTGACATTATATTTCTATGTGAAAGCATTACGCCTTTCGGTAAACCTGTTGTGCCTGAAGTATACAAAAGCATAGCGGTATCATCTACAGTGGGGTGACAATTTAAAGTTTCGGAGTTAAATTTGCTGTTTTTGACTTCATCCCAAAAAAGTTTAATACTGCCGTCTGTAACCATAGAAGCGGCACTTGAAGAAATTTCATCAGTCGTAAAAATATATTTTACATTCGGTAAATCTTTTTTAATACCTGCATAATGACGTAAAAATTCTGCTTGTGTGATTACTGCTTTTGCACCGCTGTTTGTTAACATGTATTTTAGTTCTTCCGGTTTTGAAACCATAAAGTTAATAGGTAAACTAATTGCCCCGATTTTATAAAGGGCATAGTTCGCGATAATAGTTTCAACGGAATTGCGGTGTGCAATGGCCACATGGTCACCTTTTCTGATACCATAAGCCCAAAGCATATCGGATGCCCTGTCAATAGTCATCAAAAGTTCGTGGAAGGACCATGTCTTTCCGTTAAATACCACAGCCGGTGCTTCCGGTTTGCGGTAGGCGCTTGTAGTTAGCGCGGTATATAAATCTGTCATTTGCATACAAATACATTTTACCAATTATATGGGTAGTGTTTCAAATAACAAACCTTCCCTATTGAATTTAAAATTCTAAATTTGTAATATAGTTATAGAATATTATAAGAGGTGCAAATATGCCAGTTACATTCAAAAAAGAAGACTTACCTACATCCACTTTTGCCTGCGGGCCTTCACAGGGGCATCCGCAAATACGCAAAACACCTGTTTGCGATATGATGTTTGAAAGGAGCCACCGTGCGGCTGATATTTCATCAAAAGGTATGTATCACGAAGCGACTGAAAATTTAAGAAAATTATTTAATTTACCGCAAGACTATACAATTATTTTTTTTATGGGTGGTGCCACTCCGGCATTGGATTCAGTTGCTTGGAACTTAACAAAAAAATCAATTTCAGGTTTAAATTTCGGGGCATTTTCAAAAATGTGGTGCAAAAAAATTGCATCTTGTCTTGAAGATGATGTCGTAAAAGATTTTAAAGAACCCAAAGAGGGGGAATTCTTCCCTTCAGAAAAACCGGATTTTAATGCCAGTTTGGTTATAATGACGCCTAATGAAACTTCAATGGGCGTACAAATACCGGATGAATATTTAAAAGATGCCTGGGCAAAAAAAGGCCCTGATACTTTAATTGCGTGGGACTGCACCTCTTGTGCCGGTGGCCGTGCTTTACCGGAAAATTGCTTTGATGTTATGGTGTTTTCCATGCAAAAATGCTTTGGTGTGGGCGGCGGTTCAAGTGTGATGATTTTAAGCCCTAAAGCCGTAGCACGCGTGGAAGAAGTCAAAAAAATCAGGCGTGTTCCTTATAGTTTAGATTTAACGGAAACCATTAAAAAAGCACAGGAAAAATCACAGACATTAAATACACCCTCAACTATAAATATTTGGATGTTTAACGAGGCTTGTAAATGGATGCTCTCCCGTGGCGGTATTAAAGCGATGGATGCCCTTTGCAAAACACACGCAAATTATATTTGGGATTTTGTTGCAAAAACAGACTACTTAAAACCTTTGGTTGATAAAGCGGAAAACCGCTCATATACCACAGTTACTTTAGCAATTACAGATGATAAAATTGTGGACGCGGACATTACTGCCGCTTTAAAAGCAACCGGTATGCCAAATTTACAAGATGGTATTAAAAAGTATTCATCTGTAAAACAAAATTCTTTAAGGATTGCCTGTTTCCCGTTTGTTGATATCGATGGCGTTGGGCAATATGAAAAACTTTTAAATGCAGTAGACAAAATTGTAAAAGATTTAAGGAGTGCAAAATGAAAATTTTAATTGCAGATAAATTCCCTCAACATTGGCAAGATGTTTTGGCACAAAATAATGAAGTAACTTTTGCCCCTAAACTTGATGAAAACACTTTGCCTGCCGAAATTAAAGATAATGAAATTTTAATTGTAAGAAGCACAAAAGTTACACCTGCTGTTATTGATGAGGGAAAAGCCTTAAAACTTATTATCCGCGCCGGTGCCGGTTATGATACTATTGATACCGCTTACGCCGCCAAAAAAGGTATTGCGGTTTGCAATTGCCCGGGAACAAATTCCCTTGCGGTTGCGGAACTTGCCATGGCCTTAATGCTTGCTTTAGACAGGCGCATTTACAATAATGTACGCGATTTACGCGACGGTAAATGGAATAAAAGCGAGTATTCGAAAGCACGCGGAATTTTCGGTAAAAAACTTGGTATTTTCGGTTTTGGAAATATCGGTAAAGCAGTTGCAAAACGTGCCGCTGCTTTTGGGCTTGAACTTTATGTTTATGATCCTTATGTAAAATCGGAAACTTTAGCACAATTTAATGCAAAACAAATTACGGATGTTTATGAACTAGCCAAAATCGCAGATATTATAACTGTGCATTTACCATCTACGGATGAAACAAAAGGTCTTTTCAATAAAAAGTTTTTTGATGCAATGAAAGACGGTGCTTACTTTATAAACACAGCACGCGGTAATTTGGTAAACACTAAAGATTTAGTTGAGGTTTTAAAAGCCGGCAAAATCCGCGCCGCTTTAGATGTTTACGAAAATGAACCTAAAGCCACCGATACTGTTTTTGATAAAACGGTTTTTGAAGGTCTTGAAAATTTTTACGGCACGCACCATATCGGCGCATCAACGGATCAGGCACAGGATGCTGTCGCTGAAATGGCAGTCCAAATTGTAAATGAATACGGCAAAAGCAAAACATTTTTGCATAAGGTAAACTAGGTTATGGCAACAATTAAACCTTTTAAAGCATATCGCCCGGCCGAAAACGCAGATAAAATTGCCTGCCCGCCTTACGACGTAATTTCAAGCGAAGAAGCCCGCAAGATGGCAGAAGGCAACCCTATTTCCTTTTTACATATTGATAAACCGGAAATTGATTTACCCGTCGGAATAGATTTATATGACAGTTCCGTTTATGCCAAAGGGCGTGAGAATTTAAATAAATTTATTGCAGATGGTATTTTGAAAGAAGAAAAAAAGCCTTGCCTTTATATCTATGCACAAACTATGGACGGGCGCACGCAGTACGGTATTGTTGCCGCTACATCTACAGAGGAATATGACAAAGGCATAATCAGAAAGCACGAACTCACACGTAAAGATAAAGAAGAAGACCGCACACGCCATATTCAAACTTTGGAAGCAACAACAGGCCCGGTATTTTTAACTTACCCCGATAATAAAAAAATAAATGAAATTGTCGCAGATATTTGCAAGAAAGAGCCTATTTATAATTTTACTACCGAAGATAAAATAAAACATAAAGTTTGGATTATTGCAGATGATACAGTTATAAGCATGCTTGAAGATGAATTTAAAAATATTCCGCTTTTGTATGTCGCAGACGGGCACCATAGGTCCGCATCCGCGGCAAATAATGCGCGCCAAAAACGCGCTGCAAACCCAAACCATACAGGGGGGGAAAGTTATAATTATTTTCTTTCCGTAATTTTCCCGGCAAGCCATTTGTATATTATGGCTTATAACCGCATTGTTAAAGATTTAAACGGTTTGAGTGTTGAGGTGTTTTTTGACGCTTTAAAACAAAATTTTGAAATTGAAAAAACCAAATTGCAAGTTCCGCCCACGCGCCATCAGTTTTGTATGTACCTTGATAAAACTTGGTATCTTTTAACTGCAAAACCGACTGCTTTTGATGCTAATGATGCCGTCGGCAGTTTGGATGTTTCCATATTGCAAAACAAAGTACTTTCGCCTCTGCTTGGCATACAAGATCCGCGCACGGATAAACGCATAAGTTTTGTTGGCGGCATTCGCGGCACAAAAGAACTTATGAAGGAAGTTAACAACGGTAATTATAAGGTAGCATTTTCAATGTATCCGACAAGCATTGAGGAACTTATGAAAGTTGCCGATCAAAACCTTATTATGCCGCCCAAATCTACCTGGTTTGAACCGAAGTTAAGAAGCGGTTTACTTATTTATAAATATTAAAACTAAAAAACGTTAAAATAAAAAAACCCCCGATTTTATTCGGGGGTTCTTTTTGTTAAGTAAATTATTTACTCAATAATTTTGGTAACAACACCTGCACCTACTGTATGACCACCTTCGCGGATTGCAAATCTTACACCTTCTTCCATTGCAATCGGGGTAATCAAGGTTACTTCGATTTCGGCATTGTCGCCCGGCATAATCATGTCACCTTTGAATTGTAATTCACCGGTTACATCGGTAGTTCTGAAGTAGAACTGCGGTTTATAACCCGGGGTTAAAGGTGTATGGCGGCCGCCTTCATCTTTCTTCAAGATATAAACTTGGCCTGTGAATTTCTTATGCGGGGTGATGGTCTTGGGGGCTGCAAGTACTTGACCGCGTTCAACTTGATTCTTATCAATACCGCGGAGCAAGATACCTACGTTATCGCCTGCTAAACCTTCATCCAATAATTTGCGGAACATTTCAATACCGGTTGCTACGGTATTTAATGTGTCTCTAAAACCAATGATTTCCAAAGGATCACCGACTTTTACC
>JAEEIL010000043.1 GCA_016281355.1 Elusimicrobiaceae bacterium
CAAAAAGATAGTAAACGGCGTGGAAGCCAAAAACGTCCCGCCGGAAAAGGTCGCAAAATCGGCTTTGCGCGCCGTAACGGCTCGCCGCCCGAAGTACGTTTACAATATCAACAGAAACCCGCTTTTGAAACTTTTTAACGTACTCCCCGCAAGGTGGCAGACCAAACTTATCGGCAAAATCTTGAAAAATCCAGAAAAAAACAAATGATATGTCGCCCGCAGAAGCGGGCGTATCGTTTATCGGCGGAACGGCTGTACTATTGACTTTTTGCGGATAGTATGTTAAACTGTCTGTATAGTGGGTTTATAAAGGGAGAAATAATGATCAAAAAAGTTTTTGCAAGTCTTTTTGCGGTCGTAATACTGCTTTGCGCAGTGGGTTGCGGAACTTATAGTGAAGTCGGAAAGGAAGCGGATTCCTCGACTTCGATTATTTCCGACGATTCGAGATCGCAACCTTCCGACGACGGAACCGACCAAACGGACACGACGGAATCGGGTGATGAGTCGGGCGACGGATCGGGCGACGGTTCAGACACGTCCGAACAAGAAGACGGATCGGACGATTCCGGATCGGAAGGCGAAGATAAGGATGAGCGGCCTGACACGAGCAATATGAAGAAGATTCTTTTTTTGGGCAACAGCCATGCGAAAGACACATATATGGCGCTTCCCGAAATATTCCGTGCGGAAGGCTATACGGATTATACTTTCGGTCTTGCGTATTACGGGCAGCAGGACATTGCCGACCACGCTTCTTATATAGGGAATAATTCTGCCGTTTACACCTACTTTTTAAGCAAACCCGACGTGCAGAACGGAAAGATCAGAACCCCTAACGGTAAAACCGACGGGAACTACAATCTGGTAACGTTTGAAAGCATCCTGACGGATCAGGAGTGGGATATCGTGTTTATACAGGTCTGTATGCGCGACGTCGTGTTAAGCGACGACGTTTATGCAAGTTCGCGTCAGACGGTTGTAAACTTTATTCGTTCCAAAGCCCCTGATGCGAAGATAGGAACTTCCTGTTCCTGGCTTGCGCCTTATTCCGACGATCCCAACGCAAGCCCAGGCAAATGGGCGAATATCGCCGTCGCTTATAACAATTACGGCACGACTCCCGCCGATCACTGTAATCGCCATTGCAAGGTCATGAAAGACAATATAGTAAAAGATTCTACTTACTGTTTGAATATAGACGTATGTACTCCCGTCTTCTACGCTAACCAAGTGCTCGAAATATCTTCGGACGTTCTCTATCGCGACGTCGCCCATATGAGCCAGTTCGGCAGAGGGCTGGTGTCATATTCCTTTTTCGCACAGTATACGGGCGCGGAGATAGAAGAAATCAAACTCGATTCTCTCTCCGGCTACGTTGCGCCAAGCGGTACGAACGCACTTACTTTGACCGTCGAGCAAAATATTATTAAGGCGAGCGCGAATTACGCCTTTAATTCTCCTTGGACGGTTCCTTCCGCCGAATAAAAAAGACGGCGACGCCGTCGCCTATATCGGTACTGTTACTAACAAAAAAGCCGAGAGTGATTTATTCTCGGCTTTTAATATTCCGCCGACTTCGGCAGTCAGAAGCGCCGCCCACGGCGCAAATCGCCCCCTTTGCCCTTTCGGGCAGGGGATATATTATGTTTGCGGACTTGTAAGGAGCAAACGGAGTTTGCGACGGAGTAGCGATTGCTACCGCTTGCGGTCAATCAAGCCCGCCGACTCGGCAGTCAGAAGCGCCGCCCACGGCGCAAAAACACGCCCCCGTCCTTCTGGGCGGGGGATATATTATGTTTGCGGACTTGTAAGGAGCAAACGGAGTTTGCGACGGAGTAGCGATTGCTACCGCTTGCGGTCAATCGCGTTCCGCCGACTCGGCAGTCAGAAGCGCCGCCCACGGCGCAAAAACACGCCCCCGTCCTTTTAGACGGGGGCGTGTTTTTGGAGCTACAACTGATTTAATATCCGAACCAAAAGACTCTCTTTCCGAGTTTGACAGCGATACTGTCTTAGTTCCGTCTTTATAATTAAATATAAAAGTTAATTTATCGTCATACAAATAAATAGCATTTATAAATCCGTCGATTAATCTTTGCTTCCCTTCTTTTGTGCTAATATCGAGTTTTTTAAATTTTTCTATTCCGAACTGAATTTGTTCTTTCGTTAAGAACGGTTTTTTGATTTGCTCCTGTAAAATTACAATTTCCAACTCGCTTTTTTCTTTTTCAAGTTGACCGAGCCGTTCTTTCGTCGAGTCATATATAATACCTTGCTCTATCGCTTTTACAATATTTTTTATTTTATTTTCAACGTCTGCGAGTTGCATTTTTAATCTTGGTATTCTCGGATTTTCTTCATCTTGCATATCGTAAATTTTATTTGCCAAATATTCGATTATTTCTTTATTATTAAGTATTTCAAGCGCATATTGAACTGCTAAATTTTCTATCCACTCTTTTTTAACCGTCTTTTTATCGCAAGTATGTTTTTTAACGTTTACACATTTATAATATCTATGAACGTTCCCGTTTCTGCTTGTCCCTGTATCCGCTACCATAAATGCGCCGCATTTGCCGCAAAATAATTTTGTAGTTAACAAATAATCGTCTTCCGCTTTATGCCTTGCAGGAGCGTGTTTGTTTTTATCCAATTGCCTGCGCACTCTTTCAAACAATTCTTCATCAATAATTGCAGGAACTCCTTTCGGGATAACAACGTCTTTAAAATGATATTCGCCTATGTAGGTTTTATTTGACAGCATATATTGTATAGCCTGATAATTTATAGGTCTGTCATATTTAGTCCTTATACCGCGACTGTTTAACTCGTTTACTATTTCTTTTATGGTTGTTCCTTCCGCATATTTAGTAAAGACTTCAACCACAATAGGAGCAAGCGTGTTATCTATTTCAAGTTTTTGATTATCGTCCACATAATAACCGAAAGGTGTTTGCCCACCGTTAGATTTGCACTTTAAAGCGTTCTCTTTTTGCCCGCGACTAACCTTTTCTGCAAGTTCGGCAGAATAATATTCCGCCATACCTTCAAGAACCGATTCAAGCAAAATTCCTTCCGAACCTTCCGCAATGTTTTCTTTTGCGGAAACGACTTTTACCCCGTTCTTCTTTAATAAGGCTTTATAGTGTGCGGAATCGTATCTGTTTCTTGCAAACCTATCAAGTTTCCAAACAATAATAATGTCAAAACAATGCTTATTGCTGTCTTTTATCATCCTTTGAAATTCAGGGCGATTATCCGTTTTTGCCGAAAACGCTCTGTCAATATAATTGCCGACAACGGTTATAGCATTATGTTCTGCATATTCCAAACACTCGCGAATTTGCCCCTCGATACTTTGCTCGTTCTGTTTATCTGTGCTGTATCTCGCATATATTACCGCTTTCATATAATGAATACCTCTTAAAACAAGTCATATTTTTCTTTATCCTTAATTAGTCTTTTTGCGCCTATTCTCAATGGATTCCCCATGCATCCTTCGTAAATATTATGTATTTCAGTCTTTATAGTATAGTAGTCTTTATCGTTATAAACAATTATAAACCTAAATTCTTCTTCGTGTGCCCATCGCTCATATTTAGTAAAAATACAATCTAATATGTGCTTAACACCTGATAATTCTTCTAATTCCCTTTTTACATGCTTATACTTAGGTCGGTTTTCATCATATTTAACATAACCATAAAAGCAAATACCACTATAATATTTATTTAATTGTGATAAAATTTCACTTTTTTTATATGAATAGCAAAAACCTTTATGATCTTCTCCATAATAAGACCACATAAGTATATTATTGTATCTATCTGTAGTGCATAATACTCTAAATCTATCTTTAAGTTTATGACCGTCAATTTCCAAATCACAGTCAAACGGATCATTAAATCTAGAAGGATTTGAAAAAGAAATATTCCCTTTGTCAATACATCTAATCCTATCATTTACTGCAGAATTATTATAATATTTAAATGCATCGTCATTAGATATTTTTGGGATTTGTTCATATTTTGCAAAAATTAGGTCATAAAACCTGAGAGTAAAAATTACTTCGCTATTTGTAATATATTGATTAAGTATTTCTTCATAGCGGATTATAAATTCTTTATTTAAAATTCTAGTATTATATTGAGATTTTCTATTGATTTTATAAAAAATTACAATATCTTCTTTATCTATTTTTTCACTACCGCTCGGTTGGTTAAACAAATAAATAATCTTTCTTTGCTTATTTTGATCTAAAACAATTATTTGTCTATTAAATTCGTTTTCAATGTAATAGCTATCATCAAAACTAAATTCCTGATTATAAATTTCCAAAAATAATGCTTTTGCAATGTCATATTCAAAATCCTCCATTCTTTCTTTGTCAATAAATAGTGTTCTCAAATCATCTTTCATTTGTTTAATGTATCTCCATTAGTTATTTAATAATCATAAAATGTTTTTATAATCTAATTAAAATATTTATCCCATTTTTGAGAAAAATCGCTTGCTGTTTCAACAACCCATTTTTCTTTTGAATATCCCACATATCCACTACAAACATATTGCGGAAAACTATTCCAGTCCAACCCTTTTTCTTTTAAAACAGTTTTAACAATACAAACAGTTCGCGTTTCTATTGAAAGACCATAAAAGGAACAAATTCTATCCGCAAACGCTGCCATTGCAAATGATTGACGAGAGTGAAAATAATTTTGCAATGATTCTTTCGGCAAAATAATTATTCTTGCATCAAAAGAAAAGGATTCCGTAGGAAAATCTTTTAATCTCTTTGTTATGTATTGAGAAAACATTGCCGAAACATACCCAGATAAAATAGGTAGGACCTTTTCTACACGATTATCATAATTCTTATTGTTTAAGATAAAATCTTGATTAAGAAGTAAAGATATTTCGTCTTTAAAAGAATAAGCAAATTTTATGTAAGAGCAATACTTTTTTATGTTTTCCATCACTCTTCTCATTGCCAAATGAAAATCAGATAAAAACAATTTATCTTTATCTTTAAATCTTGATGTTAATCCCTTACCATCCAATCTTACAATTAAACACTCATTTTCTTTTAATGCAGGGAACTTATTACTGATTTCATATTTTTCCATTTTTTTATATATGTTTTTTGCATAGCCGTAACTATATAGGGGTATCTTTTGTTTATCGTTCATTTTTTATCCTATTTATTTTTTTCTTCAATCATATTCTTTAACGTTTCTTTCAATTTTGCGTTTGCCGTTGTTGACGGATCAAAGCACATTTCAATAAAATCGTTTATGCGCTCATCTTGTGTCAGCATATCAGCATCATAATATTTACCGCGCGGATTGTCCGTTCTGCCGAGAATATAATCCGTCGAAACGTCGTAAAAATCTGCAATTCTCACTAGTAGTGGATAAGACGGCATAAGCGAACCCGTTTCGTAACGAGCATACAACGGCTGTTGCAAATTGCCAAGTTTTTCGGCAAACTTCGCCTGTGATAAATTTGCTTTTTCGCGCATCGCTCTTAATCTTTGCGCCACTATTTCTAATTTCATAATATCTCCACATAATAACTTTTTGTAATATTATACTATAAAAATAAAGCCGTGTCAATACGATAAAGATATTTACAGGCTCTATTTAAAATAAAACAGTAATAAAATACTAAATTGAAATAAATCAATAATTAATTATATATTTTTGCATTTACAGAGTATATGCCATCACTCCAATAATTTTCAGACGCACCTACACTATAATATTGCGACCCTGAATATGAATATCCAGAAGATTTATATAAAGTAACCGTTATTTTATATTCAGACGGAGTACCGTACGAAGAACTGAACATAGAAATATCAAGACCGATTGTTACGGTAATAGAAGAAGGATTTTTTGAATTCTGGCTATATTTAAATGAACTTTTCGGCGAAATTGAGTAAGTATAGGTTGCTGTACCAGCCGAACCATAACTTGGGCGCGATACTGAACAACTTGACGTAAAATTAAAATAAGTCTCAAAATTGCTTGTTGTTAAGTTAATACTGCCATCTTTTTCAATCCAATATGCGTATAAGGTTGAATTAATTTTTTTATCATAATTACGCTTGCTTGACATTGTGGCAGTATAATATTGTGTTCCCGATCCGTTTTTAGACGTAAAATATCCACCGAATTCATAACCCGTTTTAGACGGTGCGGTCGCATAAGGCATCGCATCTCCATATTTTACCGATACAAAAATTGTTCCGCCTGAACCACCATCCTTATCTAATGTTACAGTGTAGGTCTGATAATTTGTAGAAGTGCTACTGCTATTTGAACTTGAAGATGATGAACTATTAGAAGAACTGGCGATAGCAATACCGATCATTATTAAAAATACCATTATCCCAATTATTATCCAAGCGGCTATTTTAGTGTTGTCATTAGACTTATTTGATTGATTTCCTGTATTTCCCTCGTTAATTTTCAACACTTTCGGCATGGGAAAACTCGCAGATGGCGTATAACGATTAGAGGGTATAATAGACGGACTTGTTTTGGAGATTAATCCTAATATGTTATCCCTTAAAACTTGTAGTTCTGCTTCGTCGCTTGATAATCTTTCTGATTCAAAATCTAATTCTGCAAATATAGATTGAAACGCATTAGTAATTTTTATAACATTATCAACCACGCGTAAATAATCGTTTAATTTGTTTTTTACATCACTTCCGTAAATTCCAAGCGGAGAATATCTGATTTTTTCCAACTTATCCGTAAGCGACTGTTGCGAACTATTGCATAAACCTACAACTTTGTTTCGAAGATCACGAAGTATCTGTTCACTTCGCCCGTGCTGACCGCCACGCTTTTGCATGTTAACCTGTAACGGCTGTGCATACTTATCCCATTGTTTCAAATTAGAAATAAAAACTGAAACTTTTTCATCTAACGATGACGATAACGGAAGATTGTTATTAAAATCGTCGCAAATTGATTCTATCTCGTCAAACGCTTTAAAACATTTATCTTCATTTTCAGTCAACGTCTCGCTTATAATTATTTCGTAGGTAGCAATAAGTTTATCAACGAAAAAACTTTCATAATTTTTAACGAGAACTATATTATTAAATATACTGACAAGCGTTCTTTTCGTTAAAGCACTAAAATACTCGTTTGCAGATTGAAGAAACTGATTTTCTAAATCTTTTACAGCATTAAGTATATCCGCTTCATTAACCGTTGCAAAGCCGATTTCATTGCGCGCTGTTTCTATACTTTCGATTAAATCAGATTTATCGCTTTCGAACCATTTGCCGACTTTAACAAAAATTCCAGAAATCACCTTTATTGTAGGCTTTTCATCAAAAGCATCGGTAACCAATTTGCAAAAATCAGAAATATCGTCTTTGCTGAAAAACTCTATCTCGTTGACAATACGTTTTCTGGGATTCGTTAATTCGGAATATGCGTTTTGTATGTCAGCAGAATCGTCAGATAATAATTCTTTTTCATCAAGCAAATCTTTTAATTTTTCTAAATTATCCGCCGGAGATGCACCGAGAATCTCAAAAGCGTTAGTCCTTACCAAAACCTATACTCCTTCTCTTTTGTTCTTTTGGCAGCGATTCAACTGCGCCGTTTATTGCTGACAACGTTATTTTATCGTCTCCGTTTCGACCGCTTATAAGTCCCGCTTCCTTTATAACGAAAGCAACGTCCGCAAGCGTTTTACCCGCAAGTGTTTTTGACAAATCTTTTAATGATATTTCATCTGATAAAACTATCTTTTCGGTTATTTTTTTCAAAAGGGAATATATTTCGTCTTCGGACGGCAATCCGACTTCAATGTGATGATCAAAACGTCCCCTTCTTAAAATTGCGGGATCTATTTTATCGTACATATTTGTCATTGCGATAATTAGAACTTTGTTTTTTTGCGCTTCCTGAATTTGCCTTAAAAATTCAGCAACTTCTTCAAAATGTTGAGAATTAGACGATAGTGTTTCTCTGTTTGACAAATAACTTTCCATTTCGTCTATAACGATTATGGAAGGCGCATTTTTTATAGCACTTTCAAATACGCTCGCAATTTTTTTTGCTGTATCGTGAATATAAGGCGACGCAATAGCGGAAGAGTTTATATCGAATCTCGGTAAGCCAAGATATTCTGCAAGTTTATCAACCGCATAAGTTTTTCCGCACCCCGGCGGGCCATATAAAATAACGGAAGACGGGAACTCTATTCCAAGGCGTTTATATCGTTCCGGCTCGTTTAATATATCAATAATATGTTCGTTAAAAAATTTCTCGATTTCGGGTCTGCCAGCAAGCGTAAATTTTTCGGGTTTATAAGAAGTAGTTTCGTCAGTAATAATAGGCTTTTTATTCCTTGCAATACCCGTTATATCGGATATTTCTTCTAATGCGAACTCATCAAGACAAAGCGGTGAAAAGTCTTCGTCGCTATAATGAACGGATCTTCCGCCGGAAATATAACAGCCGATTGTTGCATCGTCCGACATATTGTTTTGCGTATATGCCGGCAGAA
Source organism: Elusimicrobiaceae bacterium (assembly GCA_016281355.1). Lineage (GTDB taxonomy): Bacteria > Elusimicrobiota > Elusimicrobia > Elusimicrobiales > Elusimicrobiaceae > Proelusimicrobium. The sequence goes on from JAEEIL010000043.1 coordinate 8,542, forward strand.
CATAGCCGTATTCTTCCAAATAAACGCCGTCGTAAAACGTTGCTTTCGTGTACTGCCTCATCTGCTTTATCGCAAAAGCAAATTGTACGGCTTCCTGTCTATTACAAATTACATTTCCTATACTTATAGGGATAATTTTATATTCTTTTGGGGAAATAATATAAAAATATTTATCTTCCAAATAATCGACTTGCTTAAATGGGTTTACGGCATAAAACAATTTTTCCGACAACCATTTTATATAAAGGCTATTTCTTACGATTAAAAGCGTTGATCCTGTCAATGTTCTGTATATTTCAAATTCGCCATATTCGTATAATAACGCTTTAATTTTTATGTTCGCAAATTTTCCTTCTTTGACTATCATATCTATCCTTATTTAGTAATACCGGATTTCTTTAACATTTGGTCAATTTTAGACCCTTCTTGCGGAATTCTTATTTGTGCCAATCGTTGAACAACTGTTCTTAAACCGTTATAATCACCTTTTTGTAAGCATTGCAAACCTTGACTTTTTAAAGTGTTAAACAAAGATAAGTCTGTAAATTCTTGCGGATTCTCAATCATACCTTCAAAAATTACCGCAAAAACTTCATCTTTGCTTAAAATGATTTTATAAACCTGTTCGTGTAATTGCTCTAAATATCTTTCGGCACTATTGTCGTTAGAATCTATTGCTTTCTGAATACTATCGCATAATCTATTTATGCTGTTTTTTTGATTTTCCGTTGCAATATTTTCAAAACCTGAAAACATTTCCATAGTCTTGTCAAGATCTCTTTGCCATATAACGGTTTTATTTTCTTTTTTAAATGTAGCGGCGACACTTTTTCCCGTTTGAGTAGTTTCAAATAGCCTTTGCAAACCTTCGGAATCCAACTCGTCGCTATGAGATAAATCTTCTTTTATCTTTTGCGCCGCATTGTCTAAATTCTCATCGAAAAGGTCTTCTTGCAGTTCGGCAATTTCATCAAGTACGGTTTGCGCTTCTTCAATTATTTTTTCGTTATCATTATTAAAATCAATTTGTCCGCTCAACCTATCATAATTGTCTTTTGTTACGGTAATCCCAACGGACGGAACAGTGATTTTTGTCTCTATATTACCGCTATCGGAAAACGTATAGTCGCATATAATTTCGCTACCCACGGGAATAATACCATAATCAAAATCATTTCCGCTTATTCGCAAACCACCGATATACCTGTTATCTTTCGGCTCATAATTCTCACCTTCATAAAGTTCAAAGAATAGAGAATCCGCGCTTAACGCACTAATGCGTTTCGTCGATTTATATTTTATCGTCCCGCTTTTTGGTAATATCTCGTCCTTTTTAATAAGATAATCAAGCGTCGGTTTTCCCGTAACAGGATCGTCTATTTTAACGCCAACCGAATGGGCGCAGGGAATTTTGCCTATGTTGATTAAAGTTTTAGTAATTATTATTTCAGGTGTTGTAAGTTTTATTTCCGCGCCGTTTTCACCAAAACATTGAACCGTAAAAACATTTTCGCCCATATCGGGGAGAGTTAAAGAAATAACAGATCCGGAATTAAGCGTCATTTTACCGCTATTCCACCCGTTATTTTTACATTTAAAAACAAAATCTAATTTTTCAGTATTTTTAAAAATAACTGCAATTTTTGCTTTATCGTCAGGAGTTCTTGCTTGATAGCGGAATTCCAAACCCAAAGCAGACTCTTTTATAATACCTTTATCGTTTTTCTGACCGCCTTGCGGTGTTTCAAAATTAACGCTTTCAGCATAAATTGCCGCGCCTTCGCTTACAGCAGTCATAGGATTGACACCTGTACTCGGTGCAATACCGAGTTCTTGCGAGACACGGTCTCGAAGTGGTTTGTATTGCGTAGGACCGCCAACAAATACTATTAAATCTATATCGTCCGATTTTAAACCGACATTATTTATAACTTCACGGGTTTTTTCAATAGTCTCGTCAATTTTGGGGAAGATTAAATCATTATATTGTGATCTTGAAACGGGAATATCAAGATAAATTTCCGTTTCGTTTAAATCTAAACAGCAGACTGAACTTTCATCTAATTGAATATTAGCCGTTTCTTTTGCCGATAATTCAATTTTCGCTTGTTCCGTTGCCCAAATCGCGATCCTAATTAAATTCGAGTATTTTTCGTTAATCCTGAAATCTTCGGGTAGAACAAAATTATCTTTTAGCCACGGAATAACGAGATTTTCAAAAATAAGTTTATCAAAATCACGACCACCGCAAAATGAAATCCCGTCGTTGGTAAGCAAATTTATTTTATTCCCTACACGTTCGGCAATGGATACGTCAAATGTTCCACCGCCAAAATCATAAACAATAAAAACGCCATTTGTCGTTTGCTGTTTTGCTATACTCATAATGGCAGCAACAGGTTCTTGTATAAGTGCGACCTTGTTTATTCCTGCGTTAAATGCGGCTTCTTTGGTTGCATTTTTCTGCATTTGATTAAATGCTGCGGGAACGGTAATGACAGTGCCCGTTTTATCATCATTTCTTATTTCTTCGGGCAAATATCCAAACAACGTTCTTAAAATCTCCGCCGAACACTCTTCTGGTGTCATTTCAATACCCGCAACTTTAATTTTAGTGTTCGAGCCCATTAAACGCTTGAATAATTGAGCCGTGTTTTCAGGATTCAACGGAGCATTATCATAAGCCTTTTTACCATAAAACTTACCGCCACGTTTAGATATGTAAATTACACTTGGCGTTACGTCATTTTGTTCGGGGCTCTTCCAAACCCTTGTCGTCTTTCCGTCAAAAGAAGTAATCGCACTATTTGTTGTTCCCAAATCAATTCCTATAAACATATTATCTCTCCAAAATTTTATCTTATTTTTGTTTTTCCGACAAAATCACAGTCCCCTGTTTTATAGTTTCACCATTTCCCGACAAAATTGCCGGCTCAATGGTCTGTTGAACTATTAAATTATCAGTCGTAATAAATTCATCAGCGTTTAACGGCGTAACAGGTAAACCTTCATCATATTCGCAATTATCAAATTCTTTTATTTGAACGTTGATTTTTTTTGCTAATTCTTGTATTTTATTTTTATGAAATGCAAAAGTTGCTTCGTATTTCTTTTTATCCTCATAAGTCATTTTTGAAACAACCGAAAAATATGATCGACAAAATTTAAAATCTTCTACCAAAAATTCAGCAATCACATTTATATTTTCACCGTTTAATTTCTTTGCTTTTTCCGTTTTACACATAAATATCCCACCGATCTTATGTTTTTTTATCAACAAACAAATACATAGATTAAACTAATCTATGTGCTTTTTTACTTGTATATTATATAATTTTTAAATAAAAATTGCAATCAATTATCCCTACTGCTAATAAAAAATACATTTTAACTCTTAACCCCCGTGCTTTTTATCTTAAAAAGATACGCAGATTAGTTTAATCTATGTGCTTTTTTATGCAGCGTATTTTAACCTAAAACTCTTGTAAAAACCTGCCGATTTTGTTCATCATGTCCGTTTTATGCTCATATAAAGAATGGGCATACCGTTTTAGCGTTATATTTGCATTTTTATGACCTAATATTTCGGATAAAGTCTTTATATCCATACCGCACTCTAACGCTCTCGTGGCAAAGGTATGTCGTAATGAGTGAAAACCTTTATGCGAGATATTTAATTTTTTTAACAATCTGTCAAAAGTCTTTTGGTAAGACCTTACTTGCGCCCCGTATTCACTCTTACCAACAATTAGATAATCACTGTTAGACTTTTTCTTTAAGTCTTTTAATATAGGCAAAATCTGTTTCGGCAAGGGTATTACTCTTTCAGAACTTTCGGTCTTAGTCGTGTCTATAATTTTAACGTATTTACCGTTTACCCAACTGTCGTGGCAGGACTTATTTACAGTTAATCTGCCGTTATTTAAGTCAACGTCTTTCCAAGTAAGTGCAAGTAATTCGCCTATACGAAGTCCTGTATATAAACAAAGCAAAAAACCGTATAATTTTGGCTTTTGTTTTGTTAAGATATATTGCTCTATCTTCTTTTGTTCTAATTTATTAAAACAATCTACTTGTTTTTCTCTGCTTTTAGGTCGGATTATATTACCCGAAAACTCTTTTGTGATAACGCCGGATATTACAGCCTTTTTAAGCGAATCCTTTAACCGTGAAATTATGCTGTTTACGGTATTAGGGGAAAGACCACTGTCCTGTAATTTTACCGACCAATCCTGCAATACCCTTGCCGATAAATTTTTCATATCATAATCGCCTAAAAGCGGCGTTATATGTAAATCTACTTGCTTAATGTATTTATCATACGTCCGTTCTTTGACGTAAGGCTTTACATAAAGCCTTAACCACTCTCTTAACCAATCTTTATATTTCATAACAATTTCTCCTATAATTCAATTTTAAAATATTTTTTACGAAAACAAAAACAGCCGTTTTTATAAGGGCAAAACGGCTAAAACCTGCGCCTTAACTTTTGGCGACTTTATGTAATTCAACGCTATTTATTGCGTTATTAACTTTTCGATTCCGATAAAGTTTCTTGATTTTTATTTAATTTTTTATTCAGTTGTCTTTGTTTTTGCCACTCGGCAAATTCTCTTTGTCCTTCTTCCGTCGCAAAATAGTTCTGTATCGCAGGCAATAAAACCCTTGCCAGACTATCTATCTCGAAATCAGGTATGCCCGTATCATTTTTCCGCTTTCTCGTAATTTTCCCCTCCTGCTGTTTATTCGTTCTTTCTGCTATTCTGTTGTATTTTCATTTTTTAGACTCCTTTATATAATTTTTTCTTGGTCTCCGTATGAATACGTAATCACTTCGTTTAGGTCGGGCTTATTTTCTTCTCTTACTACTCACATAGGCATTTTGCCGTTCACTAAAATTGCCGACCACTTTTAATTATTTGCTGTAATAATTGCCGTTTAGCCTGTTCTGTCTATCTCTTTCATCTTCGATTTCCTCCTCAATTTCTTTTAATCTTTTAGATTTTTTCGTTATCTCCGGCGTAAACATAGATAGCACCGAAGAAAAGAACTTGTCCATTAGTCCGCCTATCGGTTTTCCGTAAACTATCCTGTCAAACTCTCTCGGATTTTGTTTTTGTAATGTTGCGGCAATACGATAGCCTTGCGTTTTCCGCTCGTTATCTTTTCTTAAATCTCTGTTCTCGTTTGCGTATTGCAAAGTTTCTTTCATAGAGATTTCAAGCCGTCTGTTTAAGTCTTTGTTTTCTGCAACCAACGCTATAACCTGCTCTTTGAGTTTGTTCTTGTTTTTAGGAAACTCACCGTTATAAGCCGCTTTTAATGCGTCGGCATATTCTTTGACTTCTTCCTTTATTCCTTCGGCTTGCTCTATGATTTTCTTCGCCTTAAACTCCGCCGTAGATAAGTGCTTTGCCTGACTTCCTTCTTTTCCGCGTTCAAGATGATATTTCTTTCCGACCGATTCGTAAAAATCCGTTTGCAGTTCTCTTAACCGTTGTTTGTTGAATAACTCTTTACTGCATAATCTTCCGTCTGTGGTTATAGGAACAAGATTTAAGTGCATATGTGGCGTAGTCTCGTCTTGATGAACTATTGCGGAAATAATGTTTTCTTTTCCGTATCTCTTTGCAAAGAACTCATAACAGTCTTTGAAAAAATCTTGTTTCTCCCACGGACGAAGAGAATTGAAAAACTCGTTGTCGCTACCCAACACAAAAGAGTTCATAATTACAGCGTCCTTTCTTGGTTTTGAATTTAGATTAAGACTTTTTATCCTGTCGTTTATAAACTCGGTATAAGATTTTCGCTGTATAACAAAATTGTAATTATGGATTGTTTTACTGCTATCTATTTGCGGGTTATCTGCCTTATAGTTTTCATCTCTCTCGTTTTCTTTTTCTATGGGACAAATATCCGTTTTGTGATATTTCTCCATATGGCATACTAAATATGATATTGTCTTTTACCTCCCGTTTTTTAATTTGGTTTTGCCGTCAAAAAGCCTCGCAGAGCCCACTAAACTTCGCCTGCGAAGTATAGTGGGCTATACTTTAATATAAAGTTATAAATTTTGCTTGCCTTTTGCTTTCCTTGAAAATGTCGTTTTGCTTACATTTACTTTGCCCGTCAGGGTGGTCTTAATTGTCTGTAATTTTGCATTTTGTTTACCTCCGAATTTTTTTATTTCAACCACAAAACCGGCATAAAAAAGTCGCCGATAATACTACCGACGAACATCTTTTAATGCTATTAAATTGCTATTTCGCAAGCATTTAACGACCTATAAGTCGGTTAATGTCATAATAATCACCGCCTTTTAATAAAAAATATGGCGTCTGCATTTAAAGCAAACGCCGAAAAATATTTCTCCCTCTATATATAACCGTTAAACTCACCCGAAAATTTCACTTTTTGTGAAAAAATTTTAAAATTTCTTGAAATTTTTTTATTACTGCCTGAAACTGTCATATTTAATGAGATATAATAGTCCTGTATTATGGCTATCTATAACAAAGAGTTCGGCAGATTTTCGCCTTATCTTCTGAATAAAAAATTAAAGCCGTCAAAAAAAATTGACGGTAAATACGTCTATTTCTATCCAAACGACACGAAGAAACACGGATATGAAATGATTTACGTTTCAAAGGAAGAATGGGAAAGTTTAGTCGAGCAGGACAAAAAGGAATACAGTAATAACCGTAAGCACGACGAAAGAAAAACCGATCTTCGTGAGTATTATTATGACGATGATGAAGAATTTACAGACACGGGAAAAGGAAAGAAAAAATACTTTTCAAATAAAAGGCTTATAGAATTAGAGAAAGCGGAATTTTCTCGCATAGAAGATTTTATCTGCGAGAGTTTAGATAAAGGTAGAATTGTTCACGGTTTTAACGATATAGATTTCGCTATTTATCTTTTAACGGTAGAATACAAGATGAAACAAAACAAGGTTGCGGAATTGCTTAATCTTTCCGAGTCATTTGTTAATCGCAGAATTAAAGTCATTTTACATAAATTGCTTATAGAGAAGATGAATAACGGCGAGTTTAGCCCTAAACGATTATTTGCGGAAGCGGAATACAAAATGTACGTTGCCACGGGAAAGACCGATAGTTTTGCCGACGTAAAAACTTTTTTATTTCTCACTAACTTACCGCAAAATATGATATTCCGCTATCTCTACTGTCTATTCGGAACGCATCAACTTTTCAAATACTGCTTTACTTTTATCTATCGTTTAGAGAAAATAATTACAAAGCCCGTTGATAGGTTTGCGAATTTATTAGAACCGTATAGCAGAAAACTTTACGATAAATACACGACGAAATTCGGCAGCCTTTTCAAACTTCTGTTTATCTTCCTTGAATTGAAATGTGCCGACAACTTAAAACGGGTAGGCTTATACGAAAAACCTGCAAACGACGCGTTTATAAAAAAAGTGCGAAAAACCGCTAACCGCTGTCATATCCCAGTAGAAGAATTACGGGACAAACGGATATTCCCGTATTTTCAGGATAAAATACAAAAACGGGTAGAACAGTTCTGCAAGCAAAACAATCTACCCGTTCCTAAAAAACAATTATCTTTTACCAAACCACAGCCACAAATAAGATGCAAATACAGACAAAAGTGAAAGGCAATGGAAACGCTTATATTCCTTGCCATTTTTGTTATTTCAAAGAAACGAATAATCCGAACCACTCACTTGTAATAAGTATATGGTTCGGATTATACCCACTTGGAGCTGGTGGGCGGACTTGAACCGCCGACCTGCTGATTACGAATCAGCTGCTCTACCGACTGAGCCACACCAGCGAATTTAAGATAAAATCGAGTGCTTTTTTCGAAAGCCTTTTTATATTAGCACATTTTATCAAAATTATCAACGATTTTTATCTGCTTTAAGAAAAATCTTTTTTATTTTACCCTTAAATGGCGTTCTTTACCGAAAAACGCAAGAAAAAGACCTTTACGGATATCGGGCGCAATATTTTTATAACGCTTGAAATATGAAAATAATTTTGCTATAATATACCTATGCAGTACCATATAGATACGGGACTTATTTACGAGAAGTTCAAAGAAAACGGCGAGTGCCCCTTGTGCGAGATAGAAAAAAAAGCGCAGGAGCAATTCGTTCACGAGTTTTTAAACGACGCCGTTATGGAAGACGATTCGAGAATTTCGGTGGCGAAACACGGTTTTTGCGAAAAGCATTTCGATGCACTTTTTAGCGGCAAAAACAAGTTGTCGGTGGCTTTGCAGGTGCTTTCGCGCTGTGACGCGATAGAAGATTTAGTCGCGCCCGTAAAGAGCGCGGGGAAGGCGAAAACCCGCGCGGCGGAGATATTGAAAGCGAAAGACGACTGCGTTATCTGCGATCTTTTGAATAAAAGTATGGAAAAATACTACAAAACTATTGCGCAGATGTTCGTAAAGGAAAGGGAGTTTTTCAAACTGCTGTACTCTTCCAAGGGCTTTTGCATGAAACATTACGCGGAACTTTTAAGGTTTTCTTCGCACGCGTTTCCTATGCAGAAAGAGTATCTTAAAACTCTTTCGGAAGTCCAGAAAAAGAACTTTGACAAAATAAAAACCGACTTAAAAGCGTTTTGCGACAGCCACGATTACAGAAACGCCTATAAGCCGCTCGGCGAATCGGAAACCGCCTTGCCGAGAATAAGAACCAGACTTTACGGCAAAAAGCCCGAATAAAAGGATACCGTCATTGCGTTTTTCTATCAAATCACCATTATGTAATCGGATCAAAGTTTTATGTTGACATATCAAATGATATGTATTATAATAAAATTCAACTTTGTGTCTTGTAGGTTAAACAAATGAATATAGAAATATATAAATGTCCTAATTGCGGTGCAAATATAGATTTATCAAAAGAAATTTGCGATTATTGCGGGGTACATTATAAAATAAGAACATACCAACAATTAAATGGAATAGATAGTGGATTTATCAGTAAAATCGCTACACTTTATAATAATAGAGACAATGTCGTAGATTCTAATCTTTGCGTAGGCTTATGTTATCTAAAATTAAAGCAATATTCACTTGCTTTATTAAAATTTGAAAAAGCAATAGAAAACAACCCGTTAAATGGTGAAAGTTATTATTACAAAGCATTGGCAATATTACAAGGTAAGAAGCCTTTTTTGTTAAATAGGGTTAATATCGAAAACGCCGAAAATTGTATAAAATCGGCAATAGCCATACAAGATTCAGCAAAATATTTTTTTCTTTGGGCAATAATACGGTATGATTATTATTACAGAAAAGCATATAATGTGTCTCCCGATTATAAAGCTTTGTTTGATAATGCAATTGGTTTGCATTTGCAAGGTGAAGACGTAAAAGAGATTTATGAAATAATCGGATGCGAATGGGAAAAAACATTTAGTTGTTAAAAGTTGTTACAATAAACACAAAAGGAGAATCATATGGCACAAATCACAGCGATCGATGATGCAATTTTACAAACAAAAACGATAGAACAAAGAAAAATAATAACGGAATTTTTCTTGTTTCAGAGCGGTTGCGGACATCACGAAATGTCAGAAGACGAATATTTATCTTTAGTACAAAAAAAACGCGAGTCATTCAAGCTTAAAGAAAAAGCTTTGCACAAATTGGGAATAGACGAATCACAAGTACAAGAAATCGACCCCGTAGAATTTGTGGGGTTCAATTATGACGACGATTATTTTGCAAAAGGAAACTTAACTTCAAAATATGAGTCGACGTGGATTTTTTTCAGCGACACACAACTTTATGTGTATTCTTTTTTGTTTGATATGACAAGCAACTCGACCAGAGAAAGAACAGAAGAATATTTCTATAAAGATGTAACTAGTTTCTCTAGTTCTACAAAATCTTTAGAACTAATTACCAACCAGCCAAGTGGTTGCGGTTCAACCATGAATAGTGTAAAAGGCAGTATTGATATGGCATATTTTTCAATAGTTGTCCCTGGAGACAAATTTAATTGTACTATGCAGTCCAACGATACTACGGAAAAGATTATTCAAGGGATGAAGCAGAAATTAAGGGAAAAGAAAAATTCGTAGTAATGGCGCAAGAAAAAAGATATAATTCTGACGGAGAAGAATTATTTTTGACGGACAAAGGAATATGGTTGCCTAAACCCATATCGCCTACGCAAGAAGAAATAGAAAAATATTATTCTCGCTTTGAACATCCCAAAATCAATTTTTATCTAGTCGGAATGGTAGTTGCCTTATTATTATTTTTTTTTGTTGGCGGGATTTTATTTTTAAAAGAATATTTACCGGTATTTTATTCGTTGTTAATTTTAATTGGTGTATATGTTATTTTATTTATAATTTTTGTTAACAAATTAGCAATATTTGCAATCCGAGTATATCAATATTTTGCGCCAATGAAAATAAGAGAAAAATGCGTATTTACTCCAACTTGTTCTTCATACGCAATTCAAGCAATAAAAAAATATGGCATTATAAAAGCATTGCCTATGATTCGTGATCGAATAAAAAGATGCCATGGTAAACACAGACAAGATCCTTTATTGTAAACTATACTCCCTGCGTACAGTAGCTTGCAGTGAGTATTGTTTCATTGTATTTTTTTCGCTTTAATTGCACCATCTATTGTAGTAGATATTTATTTTTTGGACATGTCAGTTATAATCTGCCCCTTAAAGAGTAAGGGGTAGGGGATTTGAGGAGTTTTGAGGTTAGGGATTAAAAAAAGGGGAAGGGCGCATTCGGAAAACAGCCCTTCCCCTTTTGATATTTCTAAATTTCTTCTTGTAGCGTCGCTAAATCGAATAAAGCCTTTTTATATATTTCGTACATTTTCATAAGCGACGTTTCTTTTATCCTTTCGTCGGCTTCGTGGATATGGTTGTTCTCTTCGGGAAATTCCGGTCCGAAAGCGCAACCCTTTTCGAACACCCTGGCAAACGTACTGCCGCCCATACTTATGGGCTTACCCTTTTTATCCGCGTAAGCGTTGTAAGCGGATAGCAGGGTATTTACGAAAGTTCCGTCTTTTAGTACCATAACGGGGACGTGATGCATTTCCGCGGTTACCGTAAACGGCGCTTTTTTTATAACCGCCGCAAGGTCTTTTTCGGTAAACGGGGCGGGAACGCGGCAGTCGCATATAAGTTCGCCGTTTTTAACGATATCGGGGGAAAGGGTTATTTTGCCCTGTTCGTTTTCCATTTGGGAAAGTCCCCACTTATCGTAAAACAGGTAATCTATGATATCGCCCACGTCTTCGCCGCAGTCTTTCATAAACTCTAATATCGGCAAAAACGCATTTTTGCCGAGGTGCGGGGCGGATCCGTGCGCCGCAACGCCCTTGCCGTACAAAGTATCGCCTTTTAAAATAAGCCCGTATTTACTGTAATCGTACTTTGAAAGCAGTTCTTTATTAAAAACCGTTACCTGCGCCGCCGCACACACGGCGTTTATCACCGTGCCGCCTTTAAGATCTTTGAAATTTTTAAAGCGGGGTAGCGGAACTCTGACGTAGAAAACTCCTTTTTCGGCATACCCGACGGGGAAATCGCCGTCGGGCGAAAAGCCGTAGGTCGGGATATTCGTTTTGGTATTTAAGTATTCGACGTCCTGCCAACCCGTCTCTTCGTCGCACCCGACGAAAAGGCGGAACTTTTTATTGCATTTTACTCCGCTGTCTTTAAGCGCCTTTAAGGCGTAAAGGCACAAAAGCATAGGACCTTTGTCGTCGGCAATTCCCCTGCCGATAAGATAACCTTTATCCTTGGTCAGGGCAAACGGCGGGTAGGTCCAGCCTTCGCCCACGGGAACTACGTCGAGATGTCCGATAATACCTATTTCCTGACCTTCGCCGAAAGTTACTTCGCCGCAATAGTCGTCGTAGTTTACCGTATCGAAACCGAAACTTTCGGCAAGCCCCAAAAAAAAGCGCAGGGCGGCTTTAACGCCTTCGCCGAAAGGGGCGGAAGGCGTTTTTTCGCTTTTAACGCTGTCTATCGACAAAAGTGCGTTAAGGTTATCGTACAATTCGGACGGATTCTCCATAAAATATCTCCGTTTAACCGCCGTTTACGGCGTTGATGATCTCTTCGAGTTTTACCTTGGAAAGCGCTTTCACTATAATATTATATATGTTGATGTCGCTTAAAAATTTCGTGAGTATCGTGCCGGGGATTTCCGCACTCAGACTTTGTACTGCGTCTATTGGAATTATTCCTATGATACTTATGATTATTTCGACGATAATAGCGCCCTGTACGAGCCCGAAGGCAAATCCCAAAAGTCCGTCCACCGCGCCTATAACGGGGAGTTCGTGAAGTTTTCTGAATATTTCGCCGATAATAAATAATATTATCTTGAAGATTATAAACAGCCCTATCGCGCATATACCCGCCGAAATATAGAACCCGAACACTGGCGCAAGCACGTCTTTTAACGGAGTGCTGCCGTCAACCGTCGACGTGTCGATAGAAAGCAGTATCTTTACGATAAAGCCCGAAACGCCCGCCTCCGTCAGATTTTCTTCGGTGGCGTATTCCAGCGGCATATTCATGAGTTCTTCGCCGAAAATGTTGGAGAGCGTGCCGCTCACCCAGTTGGATATGGTGGTAACGAGCCCGAACTTGCTTTCCACAAACTTCGCCACGGAAGCGCATAAAAGCGCGGCGAGAACGAGGCTTATTATCGTTCCGAAAACGCCGAAAAAGGTCTTTACGAAACCCTTTCTCAATCCCCCTACTGCAAAAATAATAAGTAACAGCAGTGCGGCGCCGTCCATTATGGCGCCCGTCGTGGTGTAATCCATACAAACTCCTCTTACGTTTTCTACCATTGTAGCACAAATTTTTTATTTTATCAATATTTTACGCGAAGTATAAATCGTAAAATTTTCGGCTATAATTTCCAAAAACGAAAAGGAATTTTTATGAACGACGTTTCTTTCTCCGAAAATTTATCCGACGGCTATTCTTTCAGCGTGTTCAACGGCTACGCGCCGACGGGCATAAACGAAACGCTTAAACGTTTCAACGGCAAAAACCTGCGTCCCGTTATCGTCTGCGTGGGAAGCGATCTCGTCTTGGGCGATAGCTTAGGACCTCTTATCGGCACTATGCTTAAAGACAGAAATTTAGACGCCTACGTTTACGGCACTCTTAATTTCCCCATAACGGCAAGGGAAGTGGAGTACGCCGCGAACTATATAAAACTTCTGCACCCCGACTGTTTCTATATCGCGGTGGACGCGGCGGTGGGAAACGACGACGACGTGGGACTGATAAAAGCCGTTAGCAAGGGAATAAAACCGGGGCTCGGCGTGGATAAAAGGCTCGGCGTTATCGGCGACTGCGGGATAATAGGCGTCGTCGCGGGGAAGTCCGCGGGCAATTACAGCCTTTTCAATCTCACGAGACTCAACCTTATCTATAAAATGGCGGAAAAAATAGCCGCGGGAATCTACGATTACGTCTGCGGCTATAAAAGCGATATTTCGGCGGGCGCGTGAAATTATTTTTTCAACGCCACCATAAGGACGGCGATATCCGCGGGGGAAACCCCCGATATCCTGCCCGCCTGACCTAAATTTTCGGGGCGGATTTTATCTAATTTTTGTCTGGCTTCCAGCCTTAACCCTTCCATATTGAGATAGTCTATATCTTTCGGCAGGGTTTTTTCTTCGAGTTTTTTGGCTTTTTCTATCTGGTCTTTTTCCTTTTCGGTATAGCCTTCGTATTTTGCGTCGGTCTCGGCGGTGAAAAGCACCGAATCCGCCACTCCGCAAAACGCCGAAAACTCTTTCTTTATTTCTTTCAGCGGTATTCCGCGCCGCACCATATCGGCATAAGACAGCGCGACGGACGGCGTTTCAAACCCGTATTTTTGCATCAGCGGTGCGCAGTCTTTCGGTTTTACCGAAGTTTTAAGTTCTTGCAGGGCTTTAAGGTACTGTCTCTTTCGGTTTTCGAGTTTTTTCAGTCTTTCTTTCGATATAAGCCCCGTTCTTACGGCTTTTTCGGTAAGCCTTAAATCGGTGTTGTCCTGCCGAAGAACTATCCTGTATTCCGCGCGGGAAGTCATCATACGGTAGGGCTCGTTGGTGCCCTTGGTAACGAGATCGTCGATCAGAACCCCGATATACCCTTCGTCGCGGGAAAGTATGAACGGCGCCTCGCCACGCAGTTTAAGGGAAGCGTTTATTCCCGCCATAAGCCCTTGGGCGGCGGCTTCTTCGTAACCGCTGGTGCCGTTTATCTGCCCCGCGGTGTAGAGCCCCGATATTTTCTTATATTCCAGAGTGGGGTAAAGGTCGGTCGAATCTATGCAGTCGTATTCTATGGCGTAGGCGTAGCGCATTATCTCGCAATGCTCCAAGCCTTTTACCGTGCGGTACATTTTTTTCTGAACGTCGTGAGGAAGGGAAGTGGAAAGTCCCTGAACGTAAACTTCGCGGGTGTTTCCCCCTTCGGGTTCTAAAAAGAGTTGGTGGCGGTCTTTATCGCCAAACCTTACCACTTTATCTTCTATGGAAGGACAGTACCGCGGCCCCGTGCCCTTTATTGCACCTGAAAATAACGGCGAACGGTGTAGGTTTTCCCGTATAATCCTGTGCGTTTCTTCGGTGGTGTAGGTAAGATAACACGGCGTCTGTTTTTTGGGTAGCCCGTCGGTCATAAAAGAAAACGGGAAAACGTCGTTTTCTCCGTTCTGCATTTCGAGTGCGGAATAATCTATCGTCCTGCCGTCCACTCTTGCCGGCGTGCCAGTCTTAAAGCGCCTTACCGAAAAGCCGAGTTTTATAAGGCTCGCGGTCAGTTTTTCCGCCGCGGAAAACCCGTTGGGCCCCGATTTTTTCCGCCACTCGCCCGCAATAACGCTGCCGTTTAAATACACGCCCGTGGCGATAATCACGGCGCGGCAGGTGATTTTCCCGCCGAAAGCCGTCTTCACTCCCGTAACCTTGCCGTTTTTAGTTAAGATATCCACGGCTTCGCCCTGCAATATCCTTAAATTCTCGGTGTTTTCGAGAGTTTTTTTCATATTTTCGTGGTAAAGGTTCTTGTCGGCTTGTCCCCTTAAACTCTGGACCGCCGTACCTTTGCCGCGGTTTAGCATGCGTATCTGCAACAGGCTTCGGTCGGCGTTTATTCCCATTTCGCCGCCTAATGCGTCTATTTCTCTTACTATCTGACCTTTCGCCGTTCCGCCTACCGAAGGATTGCACGCCATAAAGGCTATGCTGTCCAAATTAAGCGTCAGCATAACGGT
Organism: Elusimicrobiaceae bacterium; assembly: GCA_016281355.1. Lineage (GTDB taxonomy): Bacteria > Elusimicrobiota > Elusimicrobia > Elusimicrobiales > Elusimicrobiaceae > Proelusimicrobium. The sequence continues at coordinate 23,832 of JAEEIL010000043.1, forward strand.
CTTATATCCCGTTCTTGCGAGCGCGAGCGCCGCTTCGCAACCGGCGTGTCCCGCGCCTATCACTACGGCGTCGCAGACTTCTTCAAGATAAGTTCTCATTGAAAACTACGCCCCGACTACTGCTTTAAAAGTTTTTTCTTTATGTCGTTTATATCGGTGGCGAGTTTGACGTCGGTCTGAATAAGTTCCGCCACCTTATCCCTTGCGTATATTACCGTCGCGTGATCCCTGCCGCCTATCTTCTGACCGATGGTAACCAA
>JAEEIL010000044.1 GCA_016281355.1 Elusimicrobiaceae bacterium
TATACAATATAAAGGCTTGTTTTCGGGCGGTATTATCGCCTTTCGGCTTTTATCCGCCACGAGAAAGGATACTGCCCGAATATTACTTAATATCTTTATGCGCCACTAGCTCAATTGGATAGAGCGTCGGTCTACGGAACCGAAGGTTGGGGATTCGAGCTCCTCGTGGCGCGCCAGAAATCGTTAGGTTTTTCCTGACGATTTTTGTTTTTAGCAAAAAAATGGTTTTCATTAGAACGGGCAGTTCTAATCAATTCTAAACGGTTTTTATCAGAACAAAATCACGCAATTTTACTTTAATCAGTGCTTCTGAAAACACCCTTAAAAATGCCCAAAATGGCGTTTTTCTAACCAAAATTCTAACCAACCCTGCAAAATCTTAAATAAAACACACGCCTTTTCTAACCAAAAATGCACGTATTTTTACACATATTTATGCACAATACGAATTAATTTATCGTTCTTTATATTTGGCAAAAAGTAAAATAAAGTTGCCGTTATCAGCAAAAACCGCGCTTTTATCACGTTTGTCTTGCTTTGTTTTTTGCCGATAATTTTTGTGTAAAAATAGGCGGAGCAAAATTGCTCCGCCGTAATTCATCTTTCCCCGTAAACGGTCTTACTGTTTTTGTTTGTAGGCAAGATAGTCTTCTAAACTATCGAATCCGAGTTCTTTCATTTCTTTAAGCGCGTTTGTCAGTGTGTCGATAGAAGTGTCGTCCTTGCGCTTTTCAGGGCTTTTAACGCCGCCGTAAGCGGCTGTAATCGTGTTTGCCGCCTTGACCTTTGCCGAGAAGTCCAGATGGGAATATACGTTCGCCGTCGTCCCGAAATCGGCATGACCTAACCAATCCTGAATTTCCTTCATCGGAACGCCCGCCGCCAGCATATTGCTTGCGCAACTGTGCCTTAAATCGTGTAGGCGGATATGGCGAAAACCGTTCTCCTTCAATAAGTCCTGAAACTTTTTCGACATATGGTCGGGATACACGATTTTGCCGTTTTCCATCACGCAGACGTAATCGGCGTAGCGCATATCGTAAGTATTGCCGTAAAACGCCTTGTTCTCTTCGATTTTAGCCTTATGACGCAAAAGCAATTCTTCCACAGGCGCAATAAGCGGTAAAGTCCTGTTAGACGTTTTTGTTTTAAGCGTGTCCGAGAGATAGACTTCTTTTTCAACTACCAGAATTTTATGGTTGATTGAAATTAGTTTATGCTCGAAATCTACCGCGCTCCACCTGAGCCCCAGAACTTCGCTCCGACGAAAACCGTAATAAGCCGCAAGCGCAAACGGAACTTCCAAAGGATGACCTTTTATCGCTTCAAAGAACTTTTGCATTTCGTTCTTGTCGTAAAAAGAAATGTTTACGCGGTCTTTGCCTATCGGCTCTAAAAACTCGAACGGATTATCGGGTATAAGTTTTTCCTTATACGCTTTCCTTAGCGCAGGGCGTAAAATGCTGTTATAGTGCTTTAACGTGGTGTTTTTTATGCCTTGCTTTCTTCTCTCCGCATAAAACTCTTTTAAGTCCTTGTCAGTTACGTCTAAAAGCCTGAGTTTTCGCTTATCGAAAAATTCCTTAAAGACAACTATGTAGTGCTTATAAACGGCATATACAGACGGCGAAAGCCTGTCCTTCTGTTCTTCCACGTATTTTTTGCAATACGCCGAAAACAGCATAGCCGCCTGTTTTTTATCGACAGCATCGGGTTTAACGCGGCGTTCGTATTTCTGTAATGGGTTTTGCCTTTCCATCTCGAACTTTAACGCCAACTCTTCCGCAATGCGCTTCGCTTCCTTTTTATTGCCGCGCTCTTTTAGCCCTGTGCCGAACCATTTCTGTTTCCACGAACCCGTTTCGTCACGATAGGTGTAAACACCGTATAATAAACCTCTTTTCGCCTGTATGCTTACGTTCATAATTTAACTCCGTTTTCTCCCAAAAGATACGCGATTACGTTCACTTTCGGGATTTTATACTCTCTGCCTACTTTTCTCGATTTGATTTCGCCGCTTTTCACAAGTTTATACGCCAGCACCTGTCCGACGTTCAGCATATTTTTAAGAGTCTGTACGTCAACGACGTCAGGGTATTCCGCGAACATCGCGGCGTGTTTGTCAAATACGTTTTCATTAATAGTTTTATTGTTATTCAATTTTGTTTCCTCCGAAAATCTTAATGTTGAGGTTCGGGCAGCCTCATTTTCGTCGCCGGCTCATATCATCGCTTTCAGCAACCCCGCTACAATACCTTTAAGGTTTTTCAAAGGATATTCTTTTTCAAATATCTCCGTCAAATAATCTTTTTAGCGACGGCTTTTGGTCTCGCTCTTTTTATTTCCTATTACTTCCTCACGCTCTTTATAGCCCGTCCGGTTTTTATTTGTCGGAAGTGTCCTTCTTCCGATACTGTTCCTGTAATGTCGCGTATCCCGCCATAATGAGCGAAACTTTGGACAAATTATGTTTTAACAAAAACTCGTCTATCTCTTCCGCAACATTTCGGGCAATACTCGTCCCCCAGACCTTGTTTTGCGCTTTTCTTTCTTTTTTGTGCTTGGCTTCGTATTTTCTTCTGGAAATCCGAACCGCGGTATCTTTTTTCTTATCCATAATTAATTCTCCTTAATCCTGCGAAGTAACGGCGCAAAGTATCACGCCGACAACGTTTAACGCCACGTCCGCCACTATAAGTCCTACACCTAACGCTTTACCCGTTACAGATAACGTTTTCCTTAAAATGTTTCTCATAGTTTCTCCTTTCAGTCCACGTAGACTATTTCGTTTAAGATTTCTTCTTCGATAAGCGACTTGATTTCGTTCTCGCGCCGTACGTCTTCAAGATAATTTCCCGTGCGCTTGTATCTCGGATCGCGTGAAAGTTTTTCATACATTACGTCCCACGTTTCGCTTGCTGATTTATCTATGCCGTGCAGATATTCGGGAACGTTTATGAGCGCCCAATATCTTGCGGGATTATGTTCTTCAAGATACTTTTTCGCAAGCGTCCCGTATTTTCCGTAAACGTGTTTTACAGGCGGGTGAGTTTTCCGGTATTCTATTACTTCTTCTACCGTCCATTTTTTTGCTTTTTCTTCCATTTTCGGCTTCCTCCTTAAATTAATGCACTCTCGTATTAATACGAATATCACTTTTTAAGAGAAAAGTCAAGCGTTACACAAAAATATTTTTAAAAAGCTGAAAATTGTATCGCTACGTCATTTTTTTCGACCTCCTTTTTTTGGTGGGTTTTCTTCATTTTTCAAAGCAGGTAAAGGAAAACGCACCGTTTTCGACTTTCAGCAATAGGGAAACCCTATTCACCTTTTAATTTAAGAAAAGTGGGCTTCACACTTGTTCAGACTTTTGCCGCAAGCAAAAGTCAACCGAAAAAGCCCTAAATCAAGTTTCGTGGCTTTTTCCTTATCCTGCTCGAATTTTGCCTTAAAACGCACCGTTTAGCCAAAATCGTTTTTACTCGTTTGCTTGCATATTTGCTTTGCAATTACGCCTTGTTTTGTTTATACTTTTCTACAATTCCATACATATTTAACTGTCTTACTTCTGCATTTTCTTGTATAAACTTGTAAAGATCGTTCAGGTCAACGCCGTCTAATACGGGATTATTCTCGTGTAATTTGCCCGTTATTTCGGGGAAGTCTTCACGTATCTTTACAAGCGTAATGCTTTTTTTCTTAACCTTGCCGCCTTTCTTTCCGCTTTCGCTACGCGCTTTGCTGATATCAAAAGTCTTCTTGAATATATTAAACGCGCCTTGTAATTCGGGTGGTAATTCATTCTGTATCTTTCCGTAAAACATATATCCGCACATCGCTTTTATGTAAACACCCGCGTTCTTGTTGTTAGTCATCGCTTTAATCATATTCGCATAACTTAAACGAAAAGAAAAATGTTGCATACGTCTGTTCAGATAATACGGAATCTTTCCCGTCTTTTCTATTTCCGTTGCCTTTTCAAGTAGGGGGAATATTGCTTCCCACATAACGTTTGCCATATCGTCTTTTGACGGATTATCTTCCGCATCATACAGCGCGTAATTGCAAATTCTCTTGATAAACTTGCCCGCCTCTTCGTCGTTTAATTGTCCGATTGCATCGTAATACATATCGTAAAATGTAAATTGTTCCATAGTTTCCTCCTTGTTTTTGATTATCTTTGTATTATCTTTTGCCGTCGTTTTAAGACCGTCGGCACGTCTTTACATTAGCACATAGGCATCACCTCACTTGAAATTAAATATATTTGTCCCCATATAACCAAGGACACGAAATTTCCTTTTGCAACCGTTTCGGTTAAAAATTTATAAAGCCCCTCACTAGGTAGCCGGCGAAAAGGCACTTTTCACAACCAATTTTGAAAAACTCTCTCTAATAGGTAGCCAAATAGAAAGCCAAAAAGTTGCGCCTTTTTATAAATTTACTGAATAAAAATTTTTCCCTTCACTATATGGAGAAAAATAAGGGCAAAATTGAGGTGTCAAATAAAAAATTCCTTTAAAAAATTTTTGCCCTTCACCTTATAAGGCGTAAAAAATGACGTTAGTTCGTGGTCTTATGGAAGATTTTTGTAATTTGCACTTATTTTTACCCCTTCACTTTAAAGGGCTAAAAAAAGACGTTTGGGGGCATTCGTCTAATATTTTTTATCCCTCTATAATAAAGGACAAAAAAACAGCAAAAGTTCACCCTATATGACAGATTTCTAGAAATTTGTTCGGATTATTTTTTGCCCCCTCTATAATAAAGGGCTGAAAATCGACAAAACGTGTCGGTCTAATTTCATTTTTACCCTTCACTTAAAAGGGCGATTTTTGGGCAAAAGTCAAGGTTGAAATTAAAAATTTATCCTAAAAATTTTTTATCCCTCTATAAAAAAGGGCTGTTTTTAGCCGATTGTTTAGGTTTGAAATTAAATTTTTTATCAAATGAAAGTTTCATATCCCTCTACTAAAAAGGGCTAAACTGCACCCCTAAAACAAAATTTTTTTCAAAAAAAGTCCTTTATTGTTAAAAGGACTTAGATAAAATATTCTACTTAATTGCCTCTTCATTTGTAAGAGCTTTTAGTAAAAATTACGGACTTTTTTATTATTTTCTCTCCGTTCAAAATAAACACTGAAAGTATAAAATATGAATTATGTATAAAACAAAAGACAGGAGTCATAATTTAGACTCCCATCTTCTTGTTATATGCTGTTTAATACATTTATTCCCCACGTTATATTATAATTTTACTACTTGTTGTATATAATTTAAAGTGGGCGCTATCAGTGTGGCTATATGACATACAAAATCATTTTCTAAAGTTAGGTTAATATCTTGGAAAATAAAATTAACCAGTTGGGGCAGGACCAACATAGCGCCTTTTATTTTAACAATTTAGTTTTATTAAAGGATGCTCCAAAATATTTTGTGGCGACACTTTGAACATTGCCGATAATCTTTAATTCTTTATGATATAAAAAGTGTTTATGAATAATTCTTTTTATCATTGATTTTATTAAAACTTCGTTGGTTGAATCATATAATAAATTAGCTTCACTAGTGAACTCATTAAATCTATTTAAGTTTTCCAGCATCATAATATGTTGTATTTTCGCACTGCTTGATTCATTATTGTGAGCCCCTAGAATTTCTATTGTTTTATCAGAAACTGATTTACTTGCACAATTATTATATAAGTTTAGAATTAATGATTCTGCACTAACAATAAGAGCGTCTTTGACTTTAGATTTTGTTAAATCTTTAACGTATTTTTGTAAGTAATCAAATAATTCATCTGTAATATTATCAAAATCTTCGTCGAGATCTCTCAAGATCCTAAAAGCAATTTTATTTGGAAAAGCATAAATATCGTTAACAAAATTGGTTTTTTCATCAGCCTTTAATCTATGGCTAAAGCCCGGCAAAATTTTGCAAATCAAATCTGTAAATCGAAGAGCTTGATGTATTTTATAATCTTCCAACTCAATATCTGATTTATTATAATCGTATAAATTTTTTCTTTCAATTTTATCTGACAATTTAGCTTCTTTCTCAAACCGTTCTTCTCTTTCCTCTTTCGCTTTTTGTTCATTCTTTGTCGGCAGATTATTAATCGTTGGACATTCCATTTTAAATAAAAATCCAATATTCTTTTTATCAATATCTAAATCCACCCAATCATAAAGGTAGCTTTCTGCTTGCTGACGTATAAACTTTAAAATCGACATATTGCTGGTAATATAAGATAAAAAAAGTAATATATCGCCATTTATATTGAAGCAAATTTTTTTTGATATTTCTTCTAATTCTCCATTTCCTTCTCCATTTACATAACGCGAATTAAGACTTTTTGCAACAAAGTATGCTAAATAATTGTTATTATAAAATGAATACATATTGTCTGTTTCAATAAGTATGTTGGATTTAAGCATAACATCGATAAAATTTTTAATATTTACCGATAAACTATGATCAGAATTATAATTATTAATAATATCAATAAGATCAGATGCTGGTAAAGGATATTTTTCTTTGAAATGTATTTCATAAGCTATCTCTTCTAGCAAAACTGAATACTCATCAACATCATTTTCTGAAGCATATCGCCTAATACTGTTGACAATATTATTTTCAAAAACCCTTCCGAATACATTCCTATTCGATGAAGACATGTCGTTATGATTACAATATTCAACATACATTTTTATAAATCTAGGACTTAAAGAAAAAAGCTTTATTTGGTCCTTTATGAAACGATTTATATTATATACATTTGTCTTAACATCTATAGGATTATAATCGTTCAAAAGCAATAATTTCTCAATGTATTCTTCTCTTTTTTGTGTATAAAAAGGAAGTAATCTTACTCGTATAATACTATCATCATTTTCTAATGATTCTTTAGTTATTTGTTTAATATCATATTCATTGAGTCCTTGGTCAATATAAATTATTCTTTTAAAACTTTCCTTAGCATAAGAAAATAGCGCTGATACATATTTATCTTTAAGAGAAGTCAAATCGTCAATTAATAATACTTTATAATTCTTATCTAACTGTTGATATTTCTCAAAGTCTACTCCTCGAGAACTATATTGACATTCAAAAGCAGATTTAATAATTCTATCAATTCTCTTATTATCTAACAAATCATCATTAAGCAATAACGGAACCGCATTCCCAATCAAACTAATATATATTTGATTCAGCAAAAAGGTTTTTCCACTGGAAAAATCCCCTTCAATTGCTATAATTTTTTTATCTTCAATTATTTTTAAAAATTCCTTAAAGTCTTTTATTTCCTTATTTTTCCCTTGATTCAACACTTCAACACCTGGGAAAACAAAATATTGTCTAGTATCATAATTATCATTATCTTTTATTATAGAATTTAAGAAATCTCTATTGGGTTCAACTAAAAATCGAGAATTGTTTTTTTCAATAACAAAGTTTTCACGTTGCTTTTCTTCAAAAATATTTTCTTCATTATTCCATGTAAAAAGAGATGTATCTGCTGTTTGAGAGTCTAAATCAATTAAGATAGTTGTAAATTCAATTTTTTTATTTGGAAAATCTATTCCAGAAGCAATTGACTTAATTATATTGTTTTCTTTTTTACATACCATATCAATATTATCAATATGTTCATGACCGTATAGAAAGATATCGGTTTCTTCAATCAGTTTTTTCTTAAATTGATTGCATGAGTCCCAATCAAACCACTCCGGCCCACGATGCGAAACCGTAATAACTAAATCAACATTCTTTGCTTTGGATAGTTTAACCCATTCATTTTCCGGTAAAAAATGTAGGCTTTTATCATCGTCATTATGCGAATCATTACAAATTGAAAAAAGTTCACTATTTATTAAATTAATTTGAACTTTTTTATCTGCAATTGTAATTATTTTATTCTCCACTAATTTATTGCTGTAAAAATTATGATAAAAATTTGCAAAATCATAAAAACCAGCAAATTTAAGCAGCTCATCCGAAATTTGCTGTTCAGTAATTGTTTCTCTTTTTAATTCACAAATTTCTGATCTGTCTCTGCTTATCCCATCAAAATTAATATCGTGATTTCCTGGGACCATATACGTTGAGACACCATATTGAGGCTCGAACTTTTTCCCAATTAGTTTCCATAGTTTTCCTAAATAATAGCTTGCTTTTTTAAATTCATTAATCTGACCCGAAAAAGAAATGTCTCCGCTAAAAACGATACAACACTTATCAAATTTATCAATTTTGTTTAAAGTTTGCACTTGTGCCTCAATAATGCTATTATCTATGTATGTTTTATCTTTAAAATGAGCATCACTTAAGTGTAATAAAAGTAGTTTCATATTTTTTTATCTCCTGTATTTATTAATAATTTTCTTATTATTTGCTCGTCTGCTGGACAAAAAGTATAATTATGCATTTCCGCAGACCTTATCCACTTTATTTCGTTATGCTCTACCTTTTGCGGAACACCCTCGATGATCTCCGCATTAAATAGTGTTAAATGAACGGTTATATCAGAGTATTTATGAACGACTTCCATAAAGACGTCGTTCGGCTTAACTGTTATATTAAGCTCTTCCTTACATTCACGGATTAAAGCTTGTTCTTTCGTTTCGCCTTGCTCAACCTTGCCACCAACAAACTCCCAAAGGAGCGCTCTTGCTTTATTTACAGGTCTTTGACAGACCAAAAACTTATCTTTATCCCATATAAGCGCCGCAACAACTTCTACCATTATATCTCTTCTATCCCTAAACTCTTCAAGTATTGATAGGTCCCGTCATAGTATTCTGGCAATCTTGTACTATCTTCCCAAAAACCATTAGTGGTTTTATTTGGATTGCCGTAGGGGACACATATTACCATACCAAGTCTTGCACGAGTTAACAAAACACGATATGCGTTTAGCATATACTTTATCTGATCTTGTTTGCTTTCGGTATCACCAATTATCTCATTCCATTTTGTTTGGCCATTGAACCTGTAATAATGCCAATCACCTTTTTCATATCGCAAATCAGCGTCCCAAAGTAAGCAAGTATAATCAAGCTCTAAGCCCTGAACCTGTATCTCTGTAGCTGCATCTTCCAGATAATTTGAAGATCTTGTATCACTTTTATCTTCAAGAAACCAGTGGACCGCATTTTCATCGCCAGAAGGTAAAACGTGAATTGCCAACGGTTTAAATCGTGCAGATTCTTTTGTCACAAGAACACCGGTACGTTCTGTCCCTCTAACTCTACTATGTAACCACCTTCTTGCTTTTTCCATATCCCTTGTTAAAACGATAGGATATTTGTCTTTTATTTCATCATAAATTGATAAAGCGTCAGCATTAAACGATAGCAACGAGTGAACGAAAGCTGACAGTTTTTCAGCCCGAAACGAACGTAAGGAAACAGATAAATGCAAATCCTCCGAATATGTTACATTTCTATTTTCTTTTAATAGTTCATTAACTTTGCCTTCAGCATATTCCTTTTCAGTTAATTTTGGAGATATATAAACGTCCCAATGTTTAAAATCTTCATTTAATGCTTTTATCCATTCAGATATTCCTGCTTCGCCGGTATTTATCTCTTGTCCGCCGCCGACAAGGCAAATAATCGTTGCCCAGTCTTCCCGCTGATCAAGTGACCAAATCAAAAACGCCGCTTCTGATACAGGGAAATTTGGAACCTTAAGCTTGTTGCCATACGTACCGCCCCTCTTTAAGTAATCAGAAAGTCTTTTATGCGTCCAAGAACGTTGTGCTTCGTCGAAAATTGCTATATGCTCAACCTCACCAAAGCCGGCTCGTTCCATTTTCACGGCTTTTTCGGGATCGATTTCAAGCCTTCCGTTTTCAACAGGATTTTTAATTTTTGCTAACATATTATCGCGATAGCGGTGAATCATTTGAATAGATTTACTTACTTCACGACGGGAATCTGTTAATTTTTTATTTTCTCCTCTTTCTCGGCATTTTTTGTAATTATCTTGCGAAAGCGCTTCGTTTAAGACCGCAACTAAAGGACCGTTGCCTGACAAATATACAGCGCCCTCATCTTTTACGGGCTCGGAATTACCCTGATATGTTTGTTTTATTGCGACATCCAGCCCCACAAGCGTTTTTCCTGCGCCTGGCACCCCTGTTACAAAGCAAATACTCTTTTTACGGTTTTGCTTACTATTCTTAATAACTTCTAAAATATAGGATATTGTTTTATCAGTAGAAACTTTATCTGCTTCGTGCCTCGTTATATTTTCAACGGAATGATTTTCATATAGTGTTTTTGCCGCTTCAATTATAGTCGGAGTAGGCGCGTATGGGCTAATAATCCAATTTGCGTCAAAGGGTGGTTCATTATAGAATCGTTTTAGCACTTCATCAATCAGGAATTGAAGGCCCATTTCGCCGGTTACAAGCGGATTGACAACTTTATCGTCATAGACTGACATTATAATACTGCTTGAAGTATTTCGGTAATTTGTAGCTGCTAAAATAGGCACAATTATCCTGTTTTCGCTGAATTTATGAAAATTTTTTAAGTCGAGCGCATAATCAAGCACCTGATCAACGTCGGCCTCTAATATTCTGCTCTCGCCAACCTTAAATTCTACGCAAAAAACTATGCCTTTGAGAAGCAAAACAACGTCAATGCGCTTGCCGAGACGGGGGATATCATATTCAAATATAATTTGTCCGTCACTTTTCGAATAATTGGGAAGGAGTCCTTTCATAATTGATATTTCTGCTCTCCATGCTTCCCTTGTAGTTGTTAATGCTTCACCGTGATAATTATCACAGAGAGTGCCGAATATTGAATTTTCAGCTTCGTTAATGAATTTATCAAAACTACTGTTATATAAGCAACGTGGACTTTTACTCATCATAAATACTACTATATCCTCTTAAAAAAATTCTCTATTTTGTCTCGTATCTCAATAGAGCTTTGATTAAATCCTAAACCAATACCTAATAATTCGCCAACAGTATGCACACTTGCTTTTTTCAACATCATATACAGGGTATCTGAAAAATTAAGGACCTCAATTTTTGCATTATATCTATTATCGTTCTCGTAAAATTTTATTTTGTCAGTAATATTAGCACAAAATACGCCTTTATCTCCTATTGTAAATTTGTCTGATACTTTTTTATATTCAATATCAGGAACTTCTTTTCCAATAAAAGCATCTAATTTAAATGCTCCAACAAATTTACAACAATGGCGATTTCCTGTTTCATATGGATCTAATTGAAAAGCTAACCTAAATGGATTATATCCTTTGTTTAATCTCTCAATTTCAAGCTTTTTCTTTGGTTGATCCATGTTTCTTTCATAAATAGTCAAGCCGTCTCTTGATAATTTATTAGACCAATGCCAATCCTCATACCCATTAATACTACCATCCATAAACACAAACCAAGCAATTATTCCATCACATTGAAAATCTGACAAATCTATACCGCAGCGTTGAGTTCCTCTAAATTTGGTCCCTATTGTTTTGTTGATTAAATCGGTGTGGCTATTACCATAAAAAATGTCACCAACTGAAAATGTTTTCACATGTTTCTCCTTAATTTTGCTAAAATCACCTTGATTTTAGCATAGTTTTATGACATATATATGTCATATTTAGAAAATTTTATCCTAAAACATTATCGTTTTAGGCGGTTCGGTGAAAGAGTAAAATGTCGCCATAGCGGACTTAAAATAAAACACTTCCGTATTGCCGTCGTCTTCATTATACATACTGCGAAGTTCGGGGTAGTTATCGAGCATATGTTTTTTCGCTTCACGCCTATCGTCCGAAACAAGTTCACCCGAAAGCCTTAACCACTTTCCGCCGTCAAACGCACAAATCTCTACGTTGGGGTTTGCATGAATCTGCTTGCTTGTTGGCTTGACTTTTCCCGTTTGGATATAGAGTTTGTCTTCAAAAATATCTACCGTGCCGAACGGTCTGACTTTCGGTTTATCGCCGTCAACCGTAGCAAGGTAATACGTTCCGCATTTCTTCAAAAAATCATAAACTTCTTTCATATTAGTTCTCCTTTTTCTCCATACAACGCCAAAGCGCCATAGGGTGTAGTTTGATTCCGGAAATTATTTCTTCATCTTCAAATAACAGTTGCGGGGAATACTTTTTATTCTTGAAATCTTCAGCGAACTGCCGTTCGCTATCGGAAAACACAAGCAATTCTTTAAGATAATCCTTTATTTCTTCAACTGCTCTTTTATTATCAAACTTTTCCTTTTTAGATAATACCGGATTCAGCATACGAAAACAATCTTTATTGGTAACACCTTCGATAATAGAGTAATCGCTGTCCGCTATATTTGATTCGCCGCCTATGCAATTGTAGAAAATAAAGCACTTTTTCAATAACTCTTTATCAGGTAGCAAGTCGGTATTTATAACTCGGTAAACGTCGTAAATGTCACGCGGCTTGCTTCTTCCGAGAAGCGCGGCAAATTTACTGCCGTATAACTCGTAAACGTTTAACACGTTTATTTCCGTTTCGCCGTTATAATCTAAAACAGAAATCGTTTTCTTTTCAATCGGCAAAATATGCGCCCTGTCAAGAAAATTTATTTCTACTTTAATATTGTCGCGATTTCCGCCGTTATTAAGATATTGGAAAACGTAAGATTCCAGAGCAAAATAAGACTTGCTTGCGTCAGATAAGGAATAACCTTTCTGAAAAAGGATATTTCTCATATATTCGCGTAAACTTTCCTTGTCGGCAAGCATTTCTTCACGCGACTCTCCAATATAATCAAGGTCGATGTCAACAGAAAGTCTCGGCATGTTCATATAAAACAGGTTGATTGCCGTGCCACCTTTAAGAACGAACTTATCGCGCCACTTTGAAGCAAAAACAGTTTCAAGTATGTCAATGAGTCGCATAACCTTTTCAACATTGTCTTTTATAAACCCCGACTCGTTTGCGACCTTAACTATATTTTTTCTGGATAAATCTATCATTTTAATTCTCCGTATTAATAATTCTGTCGGGGACGATAAGCTTCCACTCGTTTATATATTTACCTTTAATTTGCTTATTTTCACGAATATCGTCGTCGCGTAATGAAATATTTTCTTTGCAAACCTTATAAAATCGTTCGGACAAATACGACGGCTTTATAAGTGAAAAGAAATATCCTGCCTTTTTATAAATAAACTTTTTGCCGTAGTTTCTTAAATGTTTTAGTATCTTTTCTTCATCACAATAACTTATTGCAGATATTGCAGTAAAAACTTCTTCTATGCCTCCGGCAACGTCAAGCCTGTCCAGACAATCGACTATCGTTCTTTCGAGTTCTGTTATACGTATTGTAGTATTTTGCTCAATTACTGATATGCCGTCGAAATAATTTGTTCTGAAAAACAAATAATTCAGTTCCCCAATGTTTTGTTCTGCATACTGCGTAGGCGTCAAAACGTGAACTTCCGAATACATCTGGTTACCAAGTCCGTAAAATTCCAGCGCAGAATGATACCCTACAAAAGCATCTTTCTGTATAGCCGTCGCAATCTCAAAACGGTTTGCAAAAATATCCTGTGTTATAGGGTTTATGGTAGCGTAAAGCCCACCCTTCAATTTTGCTATCCTTTCGCTTTTTATGAGGGTGCGGATAGTTGCAAACATCTGGGATTCGGACGATACTTCTTTTAATATATCTTCCGTTTTAAAGATTGCCTTTGTAAGAAAATTATACTTTTCCACCATTAACTCCTATATGCAACATATTATACATTAATTATTTATAAAAGTCAATAGTTTTTAACTGTTTTAAGTGGTGAATTACTTTGAGGTTAAAATTTATTTATTTTATCATACCTGCAAAAAGATTATACACATATTTATTTTATCACAGTTAAAAGCAAACCCATATACGCTTGTGTATGAAAATTTATACGCATAAGCGTAAAACAAGCCCGCCGTAAGCACCGGCGGACTTGAAAGTTTATAAACTGTTAAAACAGATATTAATTTTATACCCGAACGGTGGTAATTGACAGATTTTTGCTATGTATTATACCCGAAAGGGATTATTTTACGAATAAGGTATAGTTATTGAAAAGATATTTCTTTATAATTAAGATTTTCGCTATAACAGATATTTTCGCCGTATATTTCTTTAAGGACTTCCACCTTAATAATCTCTTTACACAAGCCTTGTTTTATAATCGTTCCCTTATCCATTAAAACGACGTTGCTCTCTAAAAACAAAGCGTGATTCGGATTGTGCGACGATAAAATTATTGTTTTACCTTCTTTCGTTATTTCCCTTAATAATGACAAAACGATATTCTGATTTTTTAAGTCAAGTGCCGAAGTCGGCTCGTCGAGCAGAATTATCGGCGTATCTTGCAATAGGCAAGATGCAATAGAAACTATCTGTCTTTCTCCGCCGCTTATTTGCCCCATTTTTTTGGTTAATAAATGAGTTATAGAGAGGCGTTCGGAAATAGTTTGCACTTTATCTAATTGTTCGCTACTAGGCGTTTGGTAAAACTTTAATGAATTTATAAACCCGTAAGTAAGATAATCTTTTACAAAATAATCGTCGGCACTATATGTCTTTTGCGGAACGTAAGCGAATATTTTGCTTCTTTCTTTCATCGACAATCCAGAAACCTTTTTATCCGCATATAATATTTCACCGCTGTCGGCTTTTAATAATCCTGCAAGTAGTTTTATAAAAGTGGTTTTCCCGCAGCCATTTAACCCTAAAAAAACGGTAATCGTTCCGTCTTTTATGGATAAATTAAGGTTTTTAATAACGTCGTCTTTTCCGCTCGGATACTTATAAGAAAGGTGCTGTACGTTAATGGACATTGTAATCTCTCCTTCTTATAAGTAAAATGACGACGAAGATAACTGTGCCAAACAGTCCCGTAACGGCAGATACCGGTAATTCCTGTGAAGTGAAAGTCCTTGAAAAGATGTCTACAAGCATCATAAATATTCCGCCGAAAGTAATACATAGCGGAATAGTTCTTCTCGTATCTCTGCCGACGATAAGTCTGACTAAATGGGGAACAACGAGTCCAATCCAACTGATAGTTCCGCTAAATGCCACTGTCGAAGCGGTCAAAAGTGTTGCTATACCGATAATTAAAAGTTGATAAAACTTATAATTTATTCCTTTTGTCTGGGCTTCTTCCTGGCCTAACGCCACAACGTTTATGCGCCACGATATAGTAATCAAAACAATACAGCAGACTAACACTATCGGCAATAAAATATAGACTTTTTTCATAATCGAGTTTTCGAAGGATCCCATAAGCCAATAGGTAATCGTAGAAAGGGTTGTCATAGGATCGGCAAAATATTTTATCATAGACAATGCCGCGGACATAAAACCGCCCACTATTATTCCGGCTAAAATTAAAGTAATCGATTTGCCGTTTTTGAATTGCCTTGATAAAATAAGCGTTATTAAAACGGTAACTATGCCGAGACAAAAAGAAAGAAGGCTTATAATCGCCGACGAAAATCCTAACAAAATCGCAACCGCCGCCCCGACAGCAGAGCCGGAACTAACGCCGAGAAGATCAGGTGAAACAAGTTTATTTTGGAATATCTCCTGATATAAAAGTCCTGAAATGGATAACCCTATACCGGTTAGTGCCGCAATAATCGTTCTCGGCAATCGTAAGTTAAGTATAATACTTCTTTGCGTAGCGACAGACTCATCTGCAGTAAATACCGCCTTGAAAAAATCGCTCATGCTTATTTCATATTTACCTACGGTCAAGGCGAAGATGAAGACGCAAACGCCGATAATTAAGGAAATAATAAAAAACAATACGGTTTTCTTATTCATCAGTATAAATTCCCGCCGTTAGGTGATAACCCGTTTAACATATACCCGATTTGTTCGTCGGTTAAATCAGTTCCGAAATATTCTTTTACCGAGGTTTTAAGCATACCGCTGACGTTATAATTAAACAAAGTCGGGTGTAATCTGTTCGCCTGATCGTAAAAGAATTCGGGCGACAAAGCGTTTAACTGTTCCATTTGAGTCAGTCCCATAGGTATCGTATAAATCCTATTGTTTTTAACGGAGTCGAGCGTAGTATACGGGGCAGTTGTTTTAATATCTGTTACGTGTTTATTCTGATAAATACCGCCCATAACGAACACGTCGGGATTGTATTCGCAAATACTTTCCGCAGAAGGACGGTTACTATTCGTTTCAAGTATCGCGCTCATAGAATCGAAACCTAAAACCCTGTAAGCATATTCAACGAAAGAACCTTTCGTGTCGGTATATCCTATGCCTTTGTCCTTGTCTCCGCGCACGTAGAAAAGTTTTTCTTTCGGTACGTTATTTTCGGTTAAAGTGCTTTGTATTTCCGAAACAGCCTGCCTGATTTTTGTATTCCAAACGTCAGACTTTTGTTTTACATCGTCTCCGTCCCATATTTTAGTTATTAGTTCTGAAAAAAACGTTAACCTATGGTCAAAAGTTGGCGTTCCGTAAAGATTTACCGATATGGCGTTTATGCCGTGTGCTGTAAGATCGTCCGCTATACGTTTTTCGGGACAAAAAACTAAATCCACACCCCTCGACAAATACGTTTCATAACTATCTTCGTATTCATATCTGTAATGGTTTACAGATTCGGGATAAAACACAGCCGTCCACGGATTGTCCAACAGCTTTTTATCGACGCCGTCGATTTTATCGGCAAGCCCGAAAGCCACCAGCAAATCGTACGTCGAACGACTGCAAGCCACTTTACTCGGATTTTTCTTTATCGTTCTCGTATCTCCGACCATATCGGTGACGGTAACAGTTTCCTCCGTATTACCACCTGAATTACACGCCGTAAACGTGCTACAAACCCCCATTGCCATTATTATTGTTAAAATAAAAACTAATATTTTTCTCATTTTTTCCTCTGATTTTTACGCTGTTTTTTCTCTTTTGTATTTATCGTCCATTAAATATTCGTAATCTTCCGCCGGTATTTCGTTTAACTGATCTTCCGTTATCCCCAATAGCTGCAAAAACTCGTCAAATTCTAAAACCTGTATTTCTTTGCCTTTTTCTATTTCTTCTTTAACATACTCGTATTTAGAACATTTTCTTTCTTCGCCGCCTTCTATTAAGTGATATTTTACAAAAATATCTGCCGTCGATGCTTTCTTTACGTAAGTGCCTCCGCAATCGCAAATCAGTTGAACGATTTTCATCATATTCAAGAAGTTATATGCTTCGTAGTTAAGGCTTATCGAAATATTTTTACCGGCAAGCGATTGTTCTCTTTTTGTTTTAGGCGTTACGCTTTCTAAAAGTCTTAAAAACAATACGTTGTTTTTGCTGCCCTTTATTATGTAATCTTTATATTCGTCTTTTAGTTCTCTGAACTTGCCTTTATTGGGTTTACCCGCAAAGCGCAACATCTTTTCCGCTTCTTTACGGTTATACCTTTCATCTCTTGTTTCTAAAGGCTCATCGTTAAAACCATACTTGAATCCATCCGTTTTGCCGCAAAGCATATCGTCTTCATTAATAAAATCTGATAACGTCTTATTTTGGGTGGCACAAATTTTCTTGGCTAATTCCAACGTAAATTTTGCATCGGTATCGCTTCTGTGCGCACCGTCGGGAAGTCGATGCAGCCATCTTATATATGCCTCACCAAGCCCGACTTTCTTGCTGCCGGAAATCTTTGACTCTAATCTTTGAACGTCGAAAAATTTCATTGAAATCGGTTCTAAATTATACCTTTCACATTCGTCTAAAATATAGCCGACGTCGTTTTTAACGTCAAACCCGCAAACAATGGTTTCCGGATCTTCCAAAAGCTTTTTTATCTTACCATAATGCTTGTCAAATTTAGCACGGCTCTCAACTTCCTTCTTCGGATAGGCTAATATGTTTTTTATTACGTACCAATCCCATTTATCTACGGCAGGGTTCATTATAATATCTTTTGCCGTCGTTAATTCGTTTAAGTTTTCGTCTGCCACAACGTAACCGAAGCTGAATATTTTACCTCTTCTGTCATTACAATTTGCACATTCAAGATCAAAAAATAAGTATTTCATTCGTTAAATCAGTCCTTTGTTCTATTATTATATCAATTTTAAATATCAAAATCAATCTATTTCACCCCGCCAGACACTCAAGCATCTCATCAATATCAGATAGGATTTTCAAATAATTCTTTCTTATTTTATATTTAACACATCTCTCTTTTTTGTATTTGACTTTTTTGCTGTGATCATCTTCTTCTAATTGTTGTTCAAGCCCGACGATTAACCTTTGTTCATATTTCGACTTGCATTTAAGATACGGATTATTATCGTTTATAGCGTTGATTTCCAAATACCTTGCATAATCAATTTTTGTTACACTTAAAATTGCATATTTATGATCGTGCTTTACTCTTGGAAAACGTCTGACCATTGCGGCGGCATCTTTTCCTGACTCCGCTTTAACTGCAAATTTAATCGGAATATATTTGTTCCTGCCGACGTGTCCGCATTTTGCAATTACTTCAAAATAATTTTTCATTTTTAATTTGGTTCTCCTTCGTTTTTCTTGACTCCATTATAACTTAACGGAATCAAGAAAAACAGGACAAGGTTTGACCTACTATCCGTTGTTTTTATCGGAAAGACAAGCGACTATAATTAACCCTATTCCGCCTAAAAACAAACCACCGAAAAACCAGCCAACTGCACTGCGACCTTTACCGTGTGCAATAATAGGGCAGAGTATCATACTAATAACCGTAACTATTATGCCTATGGTTTCTATTGTCAGATTCATTTATTTTACCTCCTTGAATTTATTTATAATTTCAGTAAGTTGTTCTTCAGTTTCGGCTTTTACCGCTTCCGTCAAAAACTTACGGACATCATTTAATTTTACGTTTTCAATATTAACAAATCTCTTTATGCGTCTCAATAGTCTTAATTTCATATTCGCTTCTTTTACCGCTTGATAAAAATTATCGGGTGAACTATCGAATTCTTTTTTAATTTCGTTATAACGCCTTATCGTGACGTTCTCATAATCATAGTGTGAAATAAGATATTGCCGTTTTATTTCGCTTTTTATATCTTCCATTTCTCTCTCGATACACTGCTCAACGGATAATTCTTCTACTTCGGTTATAACGTCTTGTTTCGTTAAATCTTTCTTTGCATCAATAATTGCATCTTCTTTTGAATCGGCTGTAATTACCCATTCAAAAGTGCCTTGATACTCTCCGACGCATTTCCCTTTTACCAGATAATACATTTTCTTTGCTCCTTTTTCGTTTTATGTCTAAATTCTAATTCTTTGCATAAAAAAAGAACAGGACATTTTTTGTCCTGTTCCGCTATAAAAAAGTATATCCTCTCTTATTCGGAGAGGATATCAAAAACGCTTATTTTTAAGAAATCGGCAATTTCTTGAATTATCTTTAAGTTGTAAAGCCCTTTACCCAACCATCTGCGAAGGGTACGGTCTTCACACCCGAACTCAAAAGCAAATGCTTCCTGCGTTCTGTACTTTGATTCTTTAATAAGACGTTTTAAGTTTGCCCCGACAACTAAGCCGAGGTCTTGAGATTTAAGTTCCATAATCTCTACCTCCTTTGCTTAGCCGAAGCAATGCTCCAAAGGTGTCAATTAAAGAACATGCATATTATAGCATTTTTTATATTTTTTTGCAATAAAAAACAGGGCGATGAAATTCGCCCTGCTTTATAGAAAACTGTTTATTTTTGTATTTTTTTCCAATCCCAACTGCCATTTGTTATCACATAAGAAACAGTATTGTCAAAGATATAATAATGATACCAATAGTAGTTATTACTGCTAAAATGTATCCCCATTATCAATAAAACAAACACATAATGTGACCACCCTAATACTGCTTGTATTCCATCTATGGGTGAATTAAAAACATATGGTAATACCGACACAATAAAAACCAAATAGGAAAAAATCTTATATACCAATAATAATCTACTTAACACACCATTGCTGTCTTCTTCTCCAAGTTTTTTATCATAAATGTAAAATCTATGATTCCTAATGTTCCATTTTGAATATGCAAGCGTTTTACTCTTTAGTCTTATTGAATACATTAAATCAAAAACAGGTAAAGCAATTAAAACCACATCTGCTACATACAAATAAGATAACACTACCTTATACACGCAAGACAAAATAATATGCAATAATATAATCAAAGAGTAAATCGCAACGAATATTGAATATTTTTTTATTTGTTTTTTTCTATAGTTTTGAAATTTTCTTTCATCGGGTTCATAATAATAAACTTTTGACGAACTCATATATTCATCAAACGGTTCGCCTATCAAATCACTTATTGTGGGATTATGTGTTTCCGTTTTAATACTCAAAGTTTCTTCGATGGAATCAAGCCTATCAAATACAGATCTTTCTTTGTCCATAATTACTTGTTATCCTTTATCCTTTTAATTGCATTTTTAATATCTTCACCTGTAATTGAGCGATATACGGCATCAGTGGCAACTCTGTTTTCTTGTATTTCGTCATTAAGGTTGACAAGCATATCTAATGCTTTATTAAGCTTTTCTTCCATAGAAGAAATCTTAATATCCTTTAACTTACTTACTTGCTTGTGAAGTTCCCTGTTCTGATCTTCTAACGACATTTTTTCTATTTCAGATTGAGAGAACAAGCTTCTGAACGCCTCTAAATCGCTGTCTTTTAGTTTATGTTGTACTAACGAGTCCCGCAATTCTTCTTTTAAGCCTAAAACTTGTTCTTTAAGAGAAATGTTTTCTTTTTCATAACAGCCAAAAATATCTATAAAATATTGAGCGTCAAATTCGTTAATTTCGACAGCAATGTTTTTTACAAAACTTACAACTGCATAATACATAACTCGCATATATGAAACAATCGTTTCAATTTGTATATGCTTTTCGCCTTTATGTTTATGCGCATTTACTTTTAAAGTGTAATCTTGCATTTTATTATAGATGTGATCATCAATATTCAGTTTTTTAGTAAAAATGTCTTTTACACTTTCTTTTTTCAATATTGCGCCACACGATTCGTGAACGGAAATATCTATAGCAAATCGCTCGCAGACAAGTTTAACAAATTGTTCCTGCATATCGAGATATGCGTCATAAAACGAATTACTCGCCGCTTTTATATTCCTTTCAACGGTTAAATATCTTTCATATAACCTTATATCGATATTTCCCAAAAACTTAAACATTTTTTACCTTCCTTACTCTCTTTTTGCTTGCAATACCCAATTCTACTAACTTTTTACCAAACTCATCGTCTTTTGCAATCAGTAGCAAATCTGTATCAAGCCCGTTTAATGCATTTAAAGTAGAAGCATAATATCCAATAGCAACGGAAGGACTTCCTTTTTCGATTAGCCATAACGTCTTTCTGCTTATTCCTGCGCGCGCGGACACAATCTCGACCGACAAGTTTCTTCTGAGTCGTGCCATTTTTATTTGTTGTCCCATTTCAGATAAAATTTCCGCCGTTTTTGGCAAGACTATATTTTCTCTTTGCATAAAACCTCTTTATTATGTTTCTTATTATATACTTTTCTCGCTTTAATGTATAGATTATGAAACATTATTTTCTAAATTATATAAAAAAATTTATATTTTGTCAATATAATTCAACCTTTGGTTTCGGGGGAGCGACGAAAACGTTCTAATCAAATACCTAATAAAAAATACAGTAAAACGTGCAAGGGAAAAATTATTTTACAGTTAAAAATTCTAATAGATTTTTCTTTATCGATGTTTATCGTTCGTGTATACACGAAAAAACAAAACGCCGAATAGTCAGATAAAACCTGTTCTAATCGGCTGTCGGCAGTTAAAAAACAACGATAAATATCAGTTCAAAACTATCCGTTAAAAGTGCAAAAAAATAGGGCATTTTTGAACGACTACGGAACCAAAGGTTAGGGGTTCGAGTCCCTTATGGCGCGCCAACGCCGCCCGCTTTCAAAAAACGGGCGGCGTTTTTATACAATACGACCTTGTTTTTGCCGATATCGGCAAAAACCGCGTTTTTCAAGCAATAATTTCATTTGACTTTTTGCCGATAATAGCCTTTGTGTAAAATCACGGCGGAGCAAATTTGCCCCGCCGCAATTTTTAGCGTTTAACTTTCTTTCGGAAAATCTTTGAATATAACGCGGCGGGAAGGATATCCCTTATCTTTTATCCAACATAAGGTAGAGATATTTGCAATGGTTTTATCCTTACTTACAACCATATGAAAAAAGCAATCGTCTGTTTCTTTAATTTCTTCTCCGTTCATCCATTTAAGACCGTTTGACTTTGCCCACCGCAAAAATTTTCGGCGTTCGTTTTGTCCTAATACGAAACCTATCTCGCCTTCTTTTTCCAACAGTTCTTCTAATTTCGACATAAAAAATACCTCTTGTAATTTATTCCGCAAGAGATACGAAAAACGCCCGTCGTGAAGACGGGCGCGCGCGACTTTATTCCCCCATCTTCCAAGCATTAGCACCTTACCTCTCGGCAGGTTGCTGTGTAGTCAACGGGCTTGTCCCTCGTACACTCTCTATGGTTAGGTCTATTATATAAAATTTTCGCGCGTTTGTCAAACGCTTTTATCCGTTAAATTGCCGTTAAAAAAACTCATGGCGAAAGCGCAAGGCTCTTCGCAATCTTCGACTTCGTCGCAAGTCTGACACACGGGGCATATCTTCCACCAGTCGTCGTAACTCATTTAAGTTTTCTCCCTGATTCCTTTTAATAATTATAACAGATTTATCGGGAAAAGGCAATATGCGGCGCTTATTTTAAAATACCGATTGACTTTTAAGGTTGGGCGTGCTACCCTTTATTCGGGGGCGCAATATGGAACTATACGAAAAAATAAGAAAGTTAAAAGAAATAATCGACGGATCGGATAATATCGTGTTTTTCGGCGGGGCGGGCGTTTCGACGGAAAGCGGCGTGCCTGATTTCAGAAGTAAGGACGGCTTGTACAACAACCGCGGCGTGGAATTTGAAAAATACCCGCCCGAATACCTGTTAAGCCACAGTTGCATAACGCGCGAACCGAAAGTCTTTTTTGAGTTCTACCGCCAGAAAATGGACGCAAGGCACGTTAAACCCAACGCCGCGCATTTCTATCTTGCAGAACTCGAAAAGGCGGGAAAACTGAAAGCCGTGATAACGCAGAATATCGACGGGCTTCACCAAAAAGCGGGCAGCGTTAATGTTTACGAACTTCACGGCACGACCTTAAAAAACTATTGCGTTAAATGCGGGAAAGACTATCCCGAAAACTTCGTGTTCGACACACCGGATCCCGTTCCCCTGTGTCCCGTATGCGGCGGCACGGTGCGGTGCGACGTAACGCTTTACGAAGAATCCCTGCCCGAAACCGCCGTGCAAAACGCCGTTTCGGCGATAGCGAAAGCCGAAGTGCTTATTATCGGCGGCACGTCTTTGACCGTTTACCCCGCGGCGTCTTTTATAGGGTATTTCCGCGGAAAGCATCTGGTCGTCATA
>JAEEIL010000003.1 GCA_016281355.1 Elusimicrobiaceae bacterium
CAGGTAAAATTGTTATTTGCGAACGCTATACAATGTCTACTTGTGCCTATCAAGGTTACGGGCGCGGTATTGATATGGAAACAATTAACCGCCTAAACAATATCGCTACCCTTGGTTTAACACCTGATTTAACTTTAGTTTTTTTAATGTCTGATAAATATTTTAAAGAACGCGGTGAATATTTATTTTCCGACCGTCTTGAAAGGGAAGACGAAGCCTTCCGCCATAAAATGCGCCAAGGTTACAGGGAAATTGCCGCAAAACAGGAAAATACCGTAATAATTGACGCAGATAATGACATTAAAACAGTACAGGAAACAGTTTTAAAGGAAATAAAAAAGCATAATATTCTATGAGTTTTGCACAAATAAAAGGGCAAGATTTTGCTATAAAAAATCTTAAAAAATTTATACAGACGGGTAAAGTCCCGCCTGCCATGATTTTTTATGGTCCGGCCGGTGTCGGTAAAGCGAAAGTTGCCGTTGAATTTGCCAAGGCTTTAAACTGCCAAAATTTAGGTGCAGATTTTGAACCTTGCGAGATGTGCCAAAGTTGCAAACAAATTGAAATGCAAACACACCCCGATATAATTTTTGCAGATTATAAATATCAGTCCGCACTTTTAAAAGAAGAAGTTGAAGACCAACAAAATATCAAAATTGAAACGGTGCGTTCTTTAACAACTGCATCCCAACAAAAAGCGGTTGCGGCAAAATGGAAAGTTTTTATAATTGATAAAGCCGAACGTTTAGTGCCTGCCGCGGCAAATGCTTTACTTAAATTTATTGAGGAACCGCCGCAAAATACTGTGTGGATTTTGATTTCTTCAAAACGCGAAACTATGCTTTCCACAATTAAATCACGTTGTCAAAGCATATCTTTTGCACCTTTAAGTACACAAATTATTACAGAGATTTTACAAGATAATTTTGTTGAAAAAGATTTGGCACAAAAAGCTGCAATTTTTGCCGAAGGTTCAACGGAAAATGCCTTTTTAATTGCGAGTTTGCTTGAAGATTTTGCACCGCTTGACCGTGATGCAAGTTTTGCTACGCAAGTTGCTTTAAATTTACCCAGAACTTTAGCGCAGGCACGCCCTAAAGTAAACATTATTTTAGATATGCTTGCACAAAAAATACACAAAAATTGGCTTGATGAACAAGACGAAAAAACTAAAAATAAATTAGCCAAACTTATACAAGATTTTGTTTTTTACAAAAAAGCGCTTAAACAAAATGTCGCCCCACAAATGTTGGCGGAAGCAGCGCTTGTTAAAGCAGAAAATTCAAATATAAATATACAGGAGATTTTATGAAGAAGTTTTATGTTACTACCCCGATTTATTATTTAAATTCAGTGCCGCATATTGGGCATGCTTATACAACTTTGGCCGCAGATATTATTAACCGCTACAAAAAACAAAAAGGCGAAGAATCTTACTTTTTAACAGGTACTGATGAACACGGCGCAAATATTGAAAAGTCCGCCACAAATGCCGGTGTCACACCGCAACAATGGACGGATAATATGTTTGCAAAATTTAAAGAGATGTGGACAGATTTAGATATTAAATACGACGATATCATCCGCACCACAGAACCGCGCCACGAAGTTGTCGTTCAGGCAATTTTTGAAAAACTTTTAGCTAGCGGTGATATTTATAAAGGTTCTTATACAGGCAAATATTGTATGTCTTGCGAATCTTACCTTGACGAAAGCGAACTCGTTGACGGCAAATGCCCGATACATAAAAAAGAGCCGCAAGTAATTTCCGAAGAAACTTACTTTTTTAAACTTTCCGCCTATCAAGATAAATTACTTAAATTTTACCAAGATAACCCGGACTTTTTAAGCCCAAAATTTAGAGCAGCGGAAATTGTAAATTTCGTCAAGGGCGGGCTTAAAGATTTATCGGTTTCCCGCACAAAAGTTAAATGGGGCGTAACTGTTCCAAGTGCGCCAAACCACACAATTTATGTTTGGTTTGATGCTTTAATTAACTATATTTCCGCTATCGGTTACGGCAAAAAAATTGGCATTAAAGGTTATGAAAATTATCCGCATAATATGGACGATTTTTGGCCGGCCGATGTACATTTAATCGGTAAAGAAATTTTCCGCTTCCACGCGGTTATTTGGCCGGCTGTTTTAATGGCACTCGGCTTACCTTTACCTAAAAAAGTTTTTGCACACGGTTGGTGGACTGTTGAGGGGGAAAAGATGTCAAAATCACTCGGTAATTTTATTGACCCTCGCGATATTACCGCCAAATACGGCGTAGAGCCTTTACGTTATTTTATTTTCCGCGAAGTTCCTTTCGGTGGTGATGGCGATTTTAGCGTTGAACAATTTAAAAAACGTTTTAATTCCGATTTAGCAAATGATCTTGGCAATTTGCTTTCCCGCGTCCTAAATATGGCGGCAAAAAATATCGGCACTATTCCGGAAACTTTTACCAATGATAGTGCATTACTTAAAGAAGCAAAGGAAATTGACCAAAAATATGATAAAGAAATGGAAGCCCTTGCCTTTGATAAAGCGCTTGATCTTTGTTGGGGTTTGATTGGCAAAATGAACCGCTATATTGACGAAACAAAACCTTGGGCACTTGCTAAAACAGAGCCTGAAAAAGCAAAAAATATTTTGCTTGAACTTATCTTTGCTTTACGTTATGTCGCAAATTGGATAGCACCTTTTATGCCGAACACTTCCGCTGAAGTTAAACGTCGTTTAGCTGCCGGGGAAATACAAAAATATGCACCGCTTTTCCCACGCATTGAAGAGGTTAAAAAATAGTGGAAATACTAACGCAAATAATTGATATTTTTTTGCATCTTGATGTGCATTTGAATGCTTTGGCAGCAACGCTCGGCCCTTGGCTTTATATTGTTTTATTTACCGTAATTTTTTGTGAGACGGGCCTTGTCGTTACCCCGTTTTTACCCGGGGATAGTTTAATTTTTGCTGTCGGTGCTTTGGCAAGTGTCGAAGGTAGTGTTATAGATATACATTTTGTTGTCCTACTCTTAATTTTAGCGGCGGTTTTAGGGGATGCTGTAAATTACAGTATCGGTAAATTTATAGGCCCTAAAGTTTTTACGCAAGATACAGGTAAACTTTTAAATAAAAAACATCTGCTTGCCGCACATGATTTTTATGAAAAGTACGGTGGCAAAACAATTATTTTAGCAAGGTTTATTCCAATAATCCGCACTTTTGCGCCGTTCGTGGCAGGAATAGGTAAAATGTCTTATTTCCATTTTGCCTTATATAATATTACCGGTGCAATTTTATGGGTTTGCACATTTTGTTTGGGCGGATATTATTTCGGCTCGGCGGCAGTTGTTAAAAGACATTTTCATTATATAATAGTGGCAATAATTATTATTTCGGTGTTGCCGGCTGTTTATGAATTTATAAAAGCAAAACGCGAGAGTAAAAAGTAGTATAATTTTTAAGAGGTTAAGATTATGGCATTAAGATTCAGCGCAGGTTCACAAAAAGTAGTTTTAGAAGCACAAGAAGAAGCAAGAAATTTCCATCACGACTATGTAGGAACGGAGCATTTGCTCTTAGCGATGGCATCTTGCAAAGGGGAAATGTGCGCCCAAATTTTAAAAGAAGCAAATGTTACCCCTGCTAAAATTAAAAGGGAAATTGAAAAACTTGTTGGTCTTGGTGATAATCTTTTAACCTCCGGGCCTATTCCTTTTACTCCGCGTGCAAAAAATATTTTAGAACGTTCTTTTGAAGAAGCTTTGCAAACCGCAAGCCAAACAGTTGAAACGGAACATTTATTACTTTCCTTAACTTTGGAACAAGAGGGCCTTGCCGCAAAAATTTTGGAAAATTTACAAATTCCGCAAGATCTTATAAGAACTTTAACCCTTCGTGAAATAACAAAAAAAATACAAGAAAGCCAATCTCTTGGGGGCGGAGTATTTCCACAACAGGGCGTAGTGGTTATGACGGAAGTTTCCGCAAAGCCAAAATCAAAAACACCTGTTTTGGATGAACATTCAAGGGATTTAACTTTACTTGCCAAAGAAGGCAAACTCGACCCTGTTATAGGCCGTACAGAAGAAATTGAGAGGATAACCCAAATTCTTGCGCGCCGCACAAAAAATAACCCCATTTTAATCGGGGAAGCCGGTGTAGGTAAAACAGCAATTGTTGAAGGCCTTGCACAAAAAATGGCATCCGGTGATATTGCTGATGTTTTGCATAATAAACGCCTTGTAAGTTTAGATATCGGCTCTTTGGTTGCCGGTACAAAATACCGCGGTGAATTTGAGCAAAGAGTCAAAGATATTATTAAAGAACTTGAACAATCACGGGATATTATTTTGTTTATTGATGAATTCCATTTAATTGTGGGTGCAGGTGCTGCGGAAGGCTCAACTGATGCCTCAAACATGTTAAAACCTGCTTTGGCACGTGGGGAAATACAATGTATCGGTGCAACAACTTTTGATGAATACCGCAAATATGTGGAAACGGATCCTGCCTTAGAGCGTCGCTTCCAACCGATAACAACCGAACAAAGCACTATTGCACAAACGATAGAAATTTTAAAAGGTATCCGCAAAAATTATGAAGAACATCATAAAGTACAATTTACGGATGAGGCCATTGAAGCCGCTGCACGTATTGCGGACCGTTATATTACGGATCGCGCTATGCCGGATAAAGCTATTGACTTACTTGATGAAGCAGGCTCACGTGCGCGTTTAAAAAATTCTTTACTTCCGCCGGAAATTAAGGATAAAGAACAAAAATTAAAAGCATTAATTGATGAAAAGGAAGATTTACTTAAAAAAGAAAAGTATACAGAGGCTTCCGCTTTAAAAGAAAAAGAGCATAAATTAAAAGAAGAATTGGATAATTTAAAATCTGCTTGGCAGGCCAAACGCGATAAGAAAAATATTAAAGTTACCGAGGAAGATATCGCTTTAGTTGCATCAAAATGGACAGGTATTCCTGTAACACGTTTAACACAAAGCGAAACTGAAAAGATTTTAAAAGCCGAAGAATATTTACATAAACGTATTATCGGGCAAGATGAAGCTGTAAAAGTTATTGCTAAAGCCTTAAGGCGTTCCAGAACCGGCCTTTCAAACCCTAACAGACCAATCGGCGGATTCTTATTTTTAGGGCCTACGGGTGTCGGTAAAACCGAACTTGCAAAAACACTTGCAACGTTTTTATTCGGAGATGAAGAGGCTATGATACGCCTTGATATGTCTGAATATATGGAAAAGTTTACAGTTTCCCGTCTTATCGGTGCGCCCCCGGGTTATGTCGGTTACGAAGAAGGCGGACAATTAACAGAAGCAGTCCGCCGCCGCCCTTACAGTGTTGTGGTGTTAGATGAATTTGAAAAAGCACACCCCGATATTTATAACATTTTGCTCCAAGTTTTAGACGAAGGGCAGCTAACCGATAATTTGGGTCATAAAGTAAATTTCAAAAACACAATTATTATTATGACCTCAAATATTGGTGCAAGAGAAATTACGAATAAAGGCTCACATCTTGGTTTTTCCGCTGAACAAAATGAGCAAGCGGAATATACCGATATGAAAACCAATGTTATGGAACAGGTACGCAAAACATTCAATCCGGAATTTATTAACAGACTTGATGAAATTATAGTTTTCCATTCCTTAACAGAAGAAAATGTTCTAAGTATTTTAGACTTAAATCTTGAAAATATTTCCAAAAAACTTGTGGCACAAGATTTAAAAATAAAGTATACTAAAGAAGCAAAAGCATTTTTAGCGAAGAACGGTTATGAGCCAAAATACGGTGCACGCCCCTTGCTCCGCACATTACAGCGCGAACTTGAGGACCCTTTGGCCGAGTTTATTTTGGTCGGACAATATCCGCAAGGAACAACAATTTCAGTAGACTTTGATGAAAAGAAAGATAAATTAACCTTTAAGGCCCAAAAGCCCCATAAGAAATAGGAGATTATATGGCAGAGAAAGAAAAACAGGCCGCTTTAGATAAAGCAAAAGCATTGGAACTTGCAATCAGCCAGATTGAAAAGTCCTTCGGCAAAACCGCCATTTCAAAACTTGGCGATAATGTTGTTAAAAAAGTGGAATGTATCCCCACAGGTGCACTTTCATTAGATTTGGCACTCGGTATCGGCGGTATTCCGCGCGGGCGTGTTATTGAAATTTATGGTCCTGAAGCCGGCGGTAAAACAACTTTAAGTTTACATATTGCCGCACAAGCACAAAAGAACGGTGGTATTGTTGCTTTTATTGATGCCGAACATGCTTTGGACCCTGTCTATGCAAGCAAAATCGGTGTTAATACAGATGAACTTTTAATTTCCCAACCTGATAGCGGTGAACAAGCATTGGAAATTGCGGAAAAACTGGTTTCTTCCGGTGCAGTAGATTTGATTATTGTTGACTCCGTCGCCGCACTTGTTCCGCAAGCGGAAATTGAGGGGGAAATGGGCGATGCACATGTCGGTTTGCAAGCAAGGCTTATGTCCCAAGCACTTCGCAAATTAACAAGCCTTTTAAACAAAACAAAAACAAGCATTATTTTTATTAATCAATTACGCCAAAAAATCGGTATTATGTTCGGCAACCCCGAAACAACTCCCGGCGGTCTTGCTTTAAAATTTTATTCTTCCGTCAGAATTGATGTAAGGAAAATTGAAAATATTAAGCAAGGTGAGCAAGTTATCGGCACACGCGTGCGTGCAAAAGTTGTTAAAAACAAAGTTGCGCCACCGTATAGGCAAGCGGAATTTACAATGCTCCATGGTGAAGGTATTTCCCGTGAATCTTGCTTAATTACAATGGGTGTTGACAGTAAAGTGGTAGAAAAAAGCGGTACTTGGTTTATTTATAATGGCGAAAAGTTAGGCCAAGGCGCGGAAAATGCCCGCCAATACTTGAAAGACAACCCCGAAGTTGCAAAGCAAATAGAAGATAAATTAAAAGAAATTTACCTCGGTACAGGCACCCCTGTTCCAAGCGGCAAAAAGAAATAATTTATTTTTTGTTTTTATTAAAATTTAAACCCCCGTTTCAAACGGGGGTTTTTACAATAGAATATCTCGTCTTAATTTTATATAATATAAATATATACATTAGCAGTAAGGAGATATTATGAACCACTCACCCCTTCAAGCGGAAAGAATCAAATTTAAACCCACTTTGCCGGCCGTATTAAAAAACGGTGCAGCGGCAGTAAAAGTTAAAATCGGTAAACCGACCAAAAGCGTGGCAGACCAAGCAAAAATTAAAGCAATGTTTCCTAATACCTACGGTATGCCTGAAATCACTTTCACTAAAGGTAAAAATGCCGAAGCAAATAAAAAAGTTATTAAAATGGCAGTTGTTTTATCAGGTGGGCAAGCACCCGGCGGTCACAATGTTATTGCCGGTATTTTAGACGGTCTTAAAAAAGCAAATGCTAAAAATAAATTATACGGTTTCTTGGGCGGCCCAAGCGGTATTTTAGAAAATAAATTTGTTGAAATTACCCCTAAACTTATGGCTGATTACAGAAACACAGGCGGTTTTGATTTAATTCAATCCGGCCGCACAAAAATTGAAACACCGGAGCAACTTAAAACCGCAAAAGAAAATATTTTAAAAAATAAATTTAATGCACTTGTAATTATCGGTGGTGATGATTCAAACACAAATGCCGCGGTTATTGCAGAATATTTTAAACAAGAGGGCGTTAAAGTAAATGTTATCGGTGTACCAAAAACTATTGACGGCGATTTGAAGAATGCGCAAATTGAAGCATCCTTCGGTTTTGATACAGCTACAAAAATTTATGCGGAACTTGTGGGTAATATTTGCCGCGACGTAAATTCCGCCCGCAAATATTGGCACTTTGTTCGTTTGATGGGACGCAGTGCTTCACATATTACTTTGGAAGTTGCCTTAAAAACACATCCAAACATTACATTAATCGGCGAAGAAGTTTTAGCACAAAAGAAAACTTTATCACAAATTGTTAACGATATCGCTAAAGTTATTGTAGACCGCTCAAAAGCAGGTAAAAACTTTGGTGTCGTTTTAGTTCCGGAAGGTTTAATTGAATTTATTCCGGAAATGAAAGCCTTAATTTCCGCATTAAATGATTTGCTTGCAGATAATGAAGCAAAACTTTCCAAACTCAACACAATTAAGGAAAAGAAAGCATTTATTATTTCCAAACTCCCCAAAACATTGGCGGCTTTAATGGAATCTTTACCGGAAGGTATTGCAAACCAACTTATGCTTGACCGCGATCCGCACGGTAATGTTCAGGTTTCTTTAATTGAGACGGAAAAACTTTTAATTGAAATGCTAAAAACAAAATTAAAAGAACTTAAAAAAGCAGGCAAATATAACGGTAAATTTTCAACTATCACACACTTTTTCGGTTACGAAGGGCGTTGCGGTATACCCTCAACATTTGATGCAACTTATACTTATGCTTTAGGTTACAATGCCGCAGTTTTAGCACTCAATGATTGCAGCGGTTATTTATCTTCCGTCAGAAATTTAACTAAAAAAGCAGATGCCTGGGTTTGCGGCGGTATACCTTTAACCATGATGATGAACGTTGAAAAACGTAAAGGAAAAGATAAACCTGTTATTCGCAAAGCATTAGTGGAACTTAAAGGGAAACCTTTTAATTTCTTAAAAAAGAACCGTGAAGATTGGGCCAAAAATGACCGCTATACTTTCCCCGGTCCTATTCAATATTTCGGCCCATCCGTCGTTACGGAAATGACAACTATAACCTTACTCTTGGAGCATAAATAAAATGGAAAACAATCAAAAACTTTCTCCGCTTGACGAAATTATAAAACATAAAAGGGAAGAAATTGCCGCCTTAAAAGAAAGCGGTTTTAACCCCTATCCTGCGCATGTTGACCCAAAACAAACCTGTGCCGAAGCAAAAGAACTGCCGGAAAATACGGAAGTTGCGGTTGCCGGCCGTTTGGTGCAACTTCGTTCCATGGGTAAAGCGGCATTTGCACACATTAAAGATGTTACCGCAAAAATGCAAATTTATGTGCAAAAAGATTCACTCGGCGATGAACCCTATACTTTCTTCAAAAAACATATTGCCGTAGGCGATTTCGTTTTAGTTAAAGGCCATTTGTTTATAACTAAAACCGGTGAAAAAACTATTAAAGCAACAAGTGTTGATTTAATTTCCAAAGCAGTCCGCCCTATGCCGGAAAAATTCCACGGCTTACAAGATACGGAAATCCGCTTTAGGAACCGTCACCTTGATTTAATTTCAAATGAAGATGTAAAAGAAATTTTTGTTAAAAGGGCAAAAATTATTTCGTCAATTCGCAAAACTTTAGACGGTAAAGGTTATTTGGAAGTTGAAACCCCGACCTTAACCGCAAGTGCCGGCGGCGCGATTGCAAAGCCTTTCCAAACTTATCACAACGCTTTAAAGATTCCTTTGTATATGCGTATCGCTTTGGAACTTTACCACAAACGCCTTGTTATCGGCGGGCTTGATAAGATTTACGAAATCGGCAAAATGTTCCGTAACGAAGGTATTGACACAACACATAACCCGGAATTTACCATGATGGAACTTTACCAAGCATACGGTAATGTTAACACAATGGCAGATTTATTTGATGAACTTATCGGCAATGCAGCAAAAGCAATCGGTGTAACAAAAGTTAACTACCGCGGGCATGAAGTTAATTTGGTGCCGCCTTTCAAACGCGTTTACTTACCTGAAGTTTGGAAGGAAACTTTCGGTGAAGATATACACAATATTTTGGACGGCCGCCATTTCAAAAAGCCGGAACTTGTTGCGCTTGCTAAAAAAGCAGGTGTCAAATTTGATGAAAGCGAAGCGGCAAACAAAATCTTTGACGCTGTATTTGATGAAAAGATTGTTTCAAAATATTCAGATCCTGTTTTTGTTATGGATTACCCGACGGCAGTCAGTCCGTTTTCAAAAAACAAACCGGGTGATCCTGCCATCGTTGAACGCTTTGAAGCCTTTGTTGCCGGCGGTCAGGAAATTGCAAATGCTTATTCGGAGATTAATGACCCTGCCGACCAATACCAACGCCTTAAAGACCAAGCCGCGGAAAAGGCAAAAGACAGTAAAAACGAAGATGCCGACATTGTTGATATGGACTATATTATCGCAATGGAATCGGGTATGCCACCGACGGGCGGTATGGGTATAGGTATTGACAGAATTTGCATGATGTTAACTGCGCAAGATTCTATCAGGGAAATTATTTTATTCCCTACCTTGAAACCACAAGAAACAAAAGAAGAAACAAAAAAAGAAGAAACGAAATAAATTTTGTTTTCTTAAATAAATAACCCCCCATGTTTTTCATGGGGGGTTTCAGTTTAAATATAAATTAAAAATTTAAAAATCCACACAAATTTTGAGCGATTGCTATTTGAAAATCTTTACCCTTACTTGCAAGCGGTAAAAAAGCACCTAAACCCTTAATGCCTTCATTTACATAGGGACTTCCGAAACTGATAAACAAGGAGTTTTTTGCCTTATCAATTGCTTTTTGTAAAACTTCTTTTTGCTTGTCATTTAAATTAACAGTTCCTTTAAAAGCGGCATAATCATCAAAATTTAATGCAAGTAAAAATGTGCTTGGTTTGTTTTCTTTATAAGGTGTTAGTTTAAAACCGTTTTCTTTTAATGTCATTAAAAACGGTGGCAAATCTTCACTATTTTTATCATCTAAGATTAAGTAAGTTATATTGCATCTTTTATTTAAAGTTATTTGTAAGTTTAACTTTTGCAAAACATTGTAAGCAGTCTCTTTGTTTAATTGTTTACAAGATGTTTCTATATTCCTGCAAGGTAAAGGATGAGTACTGTTTAAACGGGCGAGCATCATCTCTTGTGTAGAAATAGAGTAAAATACTCTATCTTTTAAACCGGTATCTTTTTTAACGGCGTCCGCCAAATCTTTGATTGTTTTAAAAGGATCTTCAGGGCAAAGCAAGACATCTGCTCCTGCTTTAAAAGCATCTATAGGGTTTAAACCATTTGTGGCTTTCATTGTAAGGGCATCAGTTACAATTAAGCCTTTATAGTACATGGTTTTACGAAGCAAATCTAACATAATCTTTTTAGAAAAACTTGCCGGCATTTTATTATCCAAACACTTAACAAGTAAGTGGGAAACCATAATACTATCCGCCCTTGTTATAAGTTCACGATAAGGTAAAAGATCTTCTTCTTTTAATTGTTGTAAATCTTTCGTAACTTCAGGTAAAGTCAAATGTGAATCTTGTTTTGTGCTGCCATGCCCCGGGAAATGTTTAAAACAGTTTAAACATCCGCCGTCGGAAAGACCTATTGAAAAGGACCTTGCTAACCGTGAAACGACCTTTGGGCTTGCTGAAAATGCGCGCGTATTTACAATGGGGTTATTTGGTGTATCTGCCAAATCTACCACGGGTGCAAAAACCCAATTTATTCCCAGTTCCCTTGCTTGAATTGCCGTTAAAAACCCCTTTTTTAATGCTAGATCTTCTCTATCTGTAAGGCCTAAAGTATAGTTTGTCGGGAGTATCGGCAAACCTTCATGCCAACGACCGAGGCCGGTTTCGTAATCTGCCGCCATCAATAATTGATGCGGTGCAAGGCTTTGTAAAATGTCAATTAAACTTTTTAATTCTTGCGGTGTTCCGCCATAAAAACAAAAACCTCCAACGCCTAAAGTTGCAAGTTTCTTGGCGTCTTCTACTGAACTTTTCCCGAACCAAAAGCCGGGGAATATCAAGCGGTTTGTTTTCATTATATACTCAACACCCCTATAATAGTATTTTTACTTGTTTTTATCAAGTTTTTATTTATAGGTATTTTGTTTAAAGTCAAATGTGCGAGGTATGCAAAACAGGCAGCCTCTTTAGCCATAGGGTTTAAAGTACCCAAGGCTTTAATATTGAGCGGTAATAAATTTTTTAAATTGTTAATTAAAGTTTTGTTATAAACACCGCCGCCGGAAACATATAAATCTTTTACACTATGTTTTTTAAGAATAAATTTTTTAATATTTTGTGCAATTATTAAAGCTGTTAAATAGTTTAAAGTGGAAATGTCTTTCAAAGTTAAATTAGGAAAATACTTTTTGAAAAACGGTTCCGTAAAATCTTGACGGTCCAAAGAAATTATTTTTTTATATTCAAAATTTTTTGCGATTTGTTTTGCTTTTTTTATATCAGGTTTTGTGCTTGCGGCTATTTTGCCGCTCTTATCAAAAGTATTTTTGCCTTTACTTAATTTTGCAACGGCAAAGTCACTTAATACATTTCCCGGCCCGCAGTCAAAACCGAAGGTCTTACCTTTTTGCACATAAGAAGCATTAGAAATACCTCCTATATTTAAAAGTATTTTTGGCATTTTGCCCGCAAAAAAATAATCTTCAAAAATAGGCACAAGCGGTGCGCCTTGCCCACCTAAGGCAATAGCGGAAGATCTAAAATTACCTGCGACAGGGATGTCTAAACCTTTAGTTAAAAATGCGGCCTCCCCTATTTGCAAGGTGCAAGGTGTTTTTGCATTATGGTAAACTGTTTGGCCATGTAAACCTATAACGTAAATATCCTTTTTATTTATTTTAAATTCTTTTAAAAATCTTTGTGTAAGTGTTAAATAAATTTTACCTAGTTTAAAATTAAGTTCCGCGAGTTCAGGTGTATTAAATTTTTGTGCTTGCAATATTTCTTTTTGTAAATTTTTAGGATAAGCATAATTTTTAAAGCATATAAGTTTCTTTGCTTTGACATCTAGCATTGCCAGAGTTAAACCGTCGGCGGAAGTACCACTCATTAACCCCAAAGCAAATTTACTCATTTAAAGCACCTCTCAAAAAACCTTTATGTCTTTTTAGGATTTCTTTTGCTTGTTTTTGATTCACTTTAAGTTTTGCCATAATAACTGCTTCTTTGACATTAAAATTTGTTTTTGCAGCATATTTTTGTGCACTTTCTAAACTTATATTTGCGGCAATTGCTATTAAGCGCGTAGCACGTTTTTTCAGTTTTTCGTTTTTGGCTTGGAGATCCACCATATAATTTTTGTAAATTTTACCGACGCGTGCCATAGCCATAGTTGTAAGCATATTAAGCACTAGTTTTTGTGCCGTGCCTGCTTTTAAACGTGTGGAACCGCTAATTACTTCAGCCCCTGTATTTAAATAAATTGTTACTGTTGCCCCTGCTTTTTTAGCAGACTTATTTGAGGTGATAAAAATTGTTTTGATTCCTTGTTTTTTAGCAGCACTCAAAGCGCCTAAAACATAAGGTGTTGTTCCGCTTGAAGCAATCCCGATTAACAAATCTTTTTTATTTGCAGTTTTTAGGAAATCTTTTGCACCTTGCATGGCATTATCTTCAGCCCCTTCGACAGATTCGAAAACGGCTTTTTTACCGCCTGCAATTATTGCGGAAAATAAATTTTTTGGTGTACTGAAAGTAGGTGGGCATTCGGCTGCTTCCAAAATTCCTAGTCGGCCTGAAGTTCCTGCACCGATAAAAATAATTTTTCCGCCCGCTAAGTAGGTTACTTCAATAAGTTTTACTGCTTTAACAATTTCTTTTTGTGCCTTTTTTACAGCGTTTGCTACAACAAAATTTTCTGCACACATTACTTCAGCCATTTTATTTAATGGCAGTTTATCAAAGTTTTGTGAATTTTTATTTAAAGCCTCAGTCTCCGTAAAAGGAAGTGCCATAATCTTCCTCCTCAACTTTTTCTTCCGAATTAACAGATATTTTTACAATATCTGAGTTGACCTCCGGTAAAGCAGGTGTTTTAAACCATTGTGTAAGGGCTGGCAGCATATATTTATTGAGCATAGCAGTACCTTTCAAATTATAAGCGGTTTGGAAAGTTACTTTACCTTGCCCTGAGTGTAAAAAGGCAGCATTTCTTATAAAACTTGCTTCCATAAATTGTTTTCTATCTTCGCTTGAAACGCCTATAAATACCGGCCCTTTATAATCTTTGATACCGCTTAAAGTTACAACGTCGCGTTGCTTTAAAGAAGGCGTAATCATTGCAACACCTGCGATATCTGAATATTTTGTTAAACTTTTTCCTGCGACATTAGCGCCGAGGCCGACACCCAAGATATAAATATCCTTTTCTGCAAAACCTTTAGCAATTAAATATTTTATTGCGCTATAAACATCTTCCGTCATTTTATTAAATTCATTTTTTTGGCCGGTCTTTTCAAAACTGTCGTATCTGCCCTTGTTTGTACTATATCCGTGCCCTCTTAAATCGATGGAAAGATAACAAAAATTTTCATTTCTTAATCTCTCTGTAAGGGTAGCAAACTCTGAACGGCTTTTTTCCAAATCATGCAATAAAATTACGCATCTTCCACTTTCACCTTGATAAAATGTCGCAGCAATAGCCCAACCGTCACTTGTGCTTAAATTAACATTACTTTGCGCCCAAACGTTTGCAAAGCATAAGCAAAATAAAGAGGTTAAAAATAGTTTACGCATTAGGCAATAATCTCCTCAGGTTTAAACCAAAGTGCAATTTCTCGCGCGGCATCTTCCGGTGTACCGGAAGCATGGACGCAGTTAAACATTGTGTCGCCTTTAGTATAACCAAATGCTCCGCGGATAGTATCGGGTGCGGCATTTTCGGGTTTTGTAGGGCCAAGTAAAGTGCGGATTTTGGAAATTGCGTCTTCACCCTCATAAACAAAAGCATAAATGCGGTGATCTTTTATACCGTTATAATCGCCGCGCATAAAGTTAATTACATCTTGCAAAAACGGTTTACCTTCAAGATGGGGATAATGTTTGCGGGCAAGTTCTTCCGTCATAATAACAACTTTTGCGGCTTTCATATCAAGGCCTAAATGCTCAATACGGTCAATAATAATGCCTGTTAAGCGTTTGCTTATGGCATCGGGTTTAATTAAGATTAAAGTTCTTTCTTTCATACCTAAATTATACCATTTAATGCTATAATTTATATATGGAAGAAAGACGAATATTGGTGGTAGCCGGTGATATCTCCGGTGATGTCCACGCGGCTAATTTAATATCCGCCATAAAAACTTTGGCGCCGGAAATTAAAATTGATACTATCGGCGGCCTTCGCATGAAGGCACTTAGTGATAATTATCTGTATGACCTTATCACAAAAGGTGCCGCCGGTTTTGACGCGGTAATTAAAAAATTTCCTACTTGGATAAATCTATATAAACTTGTAAAAAATTATTTAAAAGAAACAAAACCTTCCGCAGTTATTACGGTTGATTTTTACGGTTTTAACCACCAAATTTTAAAACTTGCTAAGGCGGAAAATATTCCGGCTTACTATTATGTTTGCCCTCAAGTTTGGGCCTCAAGGCGTTACCGCGCAAAAGAAATTGTACGTCTTACAAGAAAGCAATTTGTAATTTTTCCGTTTGAAGCAGATATTTATAAAGAACATGGCGGCAACCCGGTGTTTTTCGGCAATCCTCTTTTGGATACTGTCCCCGAACCGCTTGAAATAAATTATAAAGAAGGCGAAGATGCGGATTGGAAATTTGGCCTTATGGTTGGCAGCCGCCCGGCGGAAATTGAAAAGCACAGTAAAATATTTTTTGATGTTTTTAAAGAAATTAAAAAAGTTTACAAAAACGCAAAATGCTTTATGTTTGCAGTACCGGAAGTAACTGATGAGAAACTATATCAACTTACAGGCGCAAGCAAAGAAGAAATGCAAATTGTGCGTGAAAAAGATTTTAAAATCAGGCGTACTATGGACTTTGTTTTAACATGTTCCGGCACCGCTACTTTGGAAAATGCCTTGCTCGGCCTGCCGATGAGCGTTGTTTATAAAACATCTTTTATAACTTATGCGATAGTTAGGATGATAATTAAAGTAAGATTTATTTCTTTAGTAAACATTTTAAGCAATAAAGCAGTGGTGCGCGAGTTTATACAACAAGACGTTAACCCTGAAGCAATTTCAAAAGAAATACTTGGCATTTTAGGCGATAAAACAAAATATTTAAATATGCGCAAAACCATGCTTGAACTTAGAAATAAACTTGGTGCGCCGCCTGTTGCCAAACAATCAGCACAAGTGATTTTAGAGGATTTATGCAAGACTATCTAAAGCAAATTATTGACGGGTTTAAACAGTATTCTACGCAAGATACAGCCATTATTGAAAAGGCCTATAAGTTCGCGGAAGATGCCCACAAAGAACAAAAGCGTTTGACGGGCGAACCGTTTTTTATCCATTGTTGCGAAGTTGCAAAAATTTTACTTGAACATAAACTTGATGCAGATACTATTGCCGCCGCACTTTTGCATGATACGGTGGAAGATACCCCGACAACAGTTAAAGATATTGAAACAAATTTTAATAAAACAGTTGCTTTAATGGTGGAAGGTTTAACAAAAATTGATAAACTTGAAAGCACTTCAACCGATGAAGAAACCGTAGAAAATTGGCGTAAGATGCTAATTTCCGTTTCGCACGATATCCGCATAATTTTGATTAAACTTGCCGACAGAACACATAATATGAAAACTTTGGATGCACTCCCCAAACAAAGGCAAATTGAAAAAGCGCAGGAAACAATTT
Source organism: Elusimicrobiaceae bacterium (assembly GCA_016281355.1). Lineage (GTDB taxonomy): Bacteria > Elusimicrobiota > Elusimicrobia > Elusimicrobiales > Elusimicrobiaceae > Proelusimicrobium. The sequence goes on from JAEEIL010000003.1 coordinate 16,606, forward strand.
CTTTATATGCACCTTTGGCGCAACGTCTTGGAATGTTCAGTTTAAAGAATGAACTTGAAGATTTATCTTTTAAATATTTGCATCCGCTTGAATATGATGAACTTGTAAAAGGTGTCGCGGCACGTTCCGAAAATTTAAATAAAAAACTTACATCCTTTAAAGATGCTTTGGACGGTGTTTTAAATAAAGAGCAAATACCGCACCGTTTGCTTGCACGTGTCAAAAACTATTATTCTATTTACCGTAAAATGCAAAGCCATGAAATACCGTTTTCCCAAATTCAAGATTTGTTGGGTGTAAGAATTATAACAGAAACTAAACTTGATTGTTACCGCGCTTTGGGTGCCTTGCATGCAAATTTTAAACCGCTTGCCGGAACATTTACAGATTATATTGCCATGCCAAAAATGAATATGTATCAAAGTATACATACTACTATTATATATGAGGGTTCACTTATTGAGGTGCAAATCAGAACCGAAGAAATGCACCGCACCTGTGAATATGGTATCGCGGCACATTGGCGTTATAAACTCGGTTCAAAAGAAGACCCGAATTTAGACGAAAAATTAAATTGGATCCGCCAATGGATAGAGTGGCAACGCGACCTTACCGCCCCACGCGAATTTATAGAAAGTTTCCAAACCGATATTAATTTAAAACAAGTTTTTGTTTTTACCCCGCAAGGTGAAGTTAAGGTCTTACCTGAACACGCCACTCCTTTAGATTTTGCTTATTTAGTACACTCCGAAATCGGCGAACATTACAGCGGTGCTTTGGTAAACGGTAAAATGGTGAAGATGACTTATGAATTAAAAAGCGGTGATATCTGCGAAATTCAAACCCGTAAAAATGCCGAGCCTACCCGCCAATGGCTTGAGGCGGCAAAAATGGCACGCACACGCTCAAAAATAAAAAGAACTTTACGCACCAAAGGTATTGATATATGATTTGCTGGAAATGCAAAAGTGATATAGGTGAGTTTGATAACTATTGTAAATATTGCGGTGCAGGGCAAGGCAAGTATATACCTATATATTATAGACATATCGGTATTATTTTACTTTTCTTTATTCTCGGTCCGTTTAACTTATATTTTGTTTGGTTTTCGCCTGCATTAAAACGCACGGCAAAAATTATTTACACAATTATTTTCCTTGCTTTGACAGGTTGGTTTTGTTATAAATCTTATCTTTTATTTTTACAAGCACAAGAGATGTGGCACTCTTTCCCGACAAATTTGATGTTTTAAAATTAGGAAATCTGCAATTATTATTTTTTGCCGTCAAATTCTTTTTGGTAAATTTTGATTTTTTCGCTCCTAGAGTACCGAGAGTCGCTACGCTCCCATTCTTCTTTGTACACGTCGTCGCGGAGAAAATCAAAATTTCCTCAAAAATACTTGCCTGGTATGCATACACGGTTTGATTTTATTTTATGTAGCCGTAAAGAAAATAAAAAATCATCTTAAATTTGCAAGCACGTTCCGCGCGTACAAGAACAGTATGCGGGAAATTGACACGTAAAAATATCTACTTGACAAATGCTTGAAATTGTTATATACTTTATATATCGCAAGTACACAAGTACCTCTGCCCAGACGCAAAGTTAGACCCTTTTTAAAAGGAATAAAAAAAGGGGGTTGACATTTCGCTCTGTTTATGTTATAATAATTAGGTAGCTCTTTTAAGAATTTGAAACAGTAATTGACAAACTTAAATCGTCTGCTAGAATATAGATAAAGCAAATTTTCGGCGTTGCATCAGCATAGCGCTTGACAACCCCCTAAATAACTGCTAAAATATTTAAAGCAAATTTGAGACCTTGAAACAAAATATTGACAAGCTTAAAAATAAATGCTATAATAATTAAGTAACAAAAATAAATTTGATCTTTTTAGTTTTTTAGTTTCAACAGATTTTAAAGCAGGTCATGCTAGATTAAAAATCAGTACCCTAAGCAAATGTTTAGGGATTTTAAAAGTTAAGTTTTTCGACGGTAAAAAAGAAAAACTTGACAAACGTAGAAAAATTTTATATAATATTCTTATAACCTAAAAACGGTTGTGAGAAACGCAAAAATTTCCAGGTTGTTAATCCGGAAGGAAAACAGCCAAGGAGATTTCGCTCTCTGAAAATTTGATCGCAAATGTGCGAATGGGCAGTTTGAAGCAAGAGAAATCAGTTATACTGATGGAACTTAATTAAACTGACATTCATACAATTAACTTATATATACCTTATATATAAGCCAACGTAAATTCAAAAGAGTAGTACAAACTAATAGAGTCATAAGTCAACAAATCTTCGTTAAGTGATTAAAAATCATTAAGCAAGTATTTGTTTAACGGTTTTTAATTTTAATGGAGAGTTTGATCCTGGCTCAGAGTTAACGCTGGCAGCGTGCATAACACATGCAAGTCGAACGGGGATTATTCGATGTAGCAATACATTGGATAATTCTAGTGGCAGACGAGTGAGTAATACATAAGAAATCTACCCGAAAGTGGGGAATAACGGGCCGAAAGGTTCGCTAATACCCCATAATATTTGAAAGCGGCATCGCTTTCTTCTTAAAGGTTTTTCGCTTTCGGACGATCTTATGGTCTATCAGCTAGTTGGTAGGGTAACGGCCTACCAAGGCGACGACGGATAGCCGGCCTGAAAGGGCGACCGGCCACGGGGGCACTGAGATACGGGCCCCACTCCTACGGGAGGCAGCAGTGGGGAATTTTGGACAATGGACGAAAGTCTGATCCAGCAACGCTGCGTGAAGGACGAAGGTTCTCGGATTGTAAACTTCTTTTGCAGGGGAAGAAACAAATGACGGTACCCTGTGAATAAGCCACGGCTAACTACGTGCCAGCAGCCGCGGTAAGACGTAGGTGGCAAGCGTTACTCGGAATTACTAGGCGTAAAGCGCGC
>JAEEIL010000045.1 GCA_016281355.1 Elusimicrobiaceae bacterium
AGAGTGGCTTAAAAATGCGGAGTACAGTAAGGACGGAAAGGAACTTTATAAGATACCGTATGCGGAAACTTCCGCCTACGTCGACAAAATTTTAAGGGCGACGGATAAATATAAAAAATTGTACGGAAAACTTCTTGACAAACAGAAGAATTTTGGGTAATATAATAAGAGCAAAACGTGAGGGTGGCGGAACTGGCAGACGCGTACGTTTGAGGGGCGTATGGTTATCCGTGTGGGTTCAAGTCCCATCCTTCACACCAATAGAGAACGAGTTGAACCCCTGTTTTGGGTAAGGCTCGTTTTTTTGTTTTAAAAATAAAATTCTGTTATTATGCTTGAAATTTTAATACTTGCCGAACCTGCAAGTAAGCAGTTAGCCTGATAGATTTTTGTCGCAAATAAAAAGTCCCGACCGTCTTCGTCAGGACTTTTCGTGTTTATGCAGTTATAATAAATTTCCACTTTATCGTCGTATAGAATTACTTTTTTTATCAGCAGTTGTATTAGGTTATACGGATCGAGTTCTATACATTGTTTTAAGTACCTTATAATATCGTCTTTCTTAATAATAAATTTCTCTTTTGCGTTTTCAAGCGTTATCTTCGTATTTATTTCTTCCAAATACTGTTCGAGTTTTTCAAGTTGCGTTTTCGTAGAGTTGGTTATTATTCCTTGACCTATTGCCTTCATAAAATTGTCTATCTGGTTTTGCGTTTTTGTCTGTTCTTTAAGCAGTAATTTTAATACCGTTTTGTCGGTTTCTATTTGTTTAAGATTATCGAGCATCATATCGGCTATCCGGTTTACCGTTTTATCGTTATTTAATAGTTGAACAGTTCTTTCGATAACAAATTGTTCTATGGCGTCTTTTCGTATTTGGCTTTTAGTACAATTACCGCCCGCCTTTTTGTTATAACATTTGTAGTAATGTTTGACTGTTCCGTTTTTAGCCGTTCCCGTTTCCGCACCCATAAGCGAACCGCAGTATCCGCAAAATAACTTGTGCCTTAAATAATATACTGTTTTAACACTCATTTTTCCCGTTTTGTTTTCTTTCGTTCTTTTTCTTACTTTTTCAAAGATATTGTCTTGTATAAGTCGCGGATAAATATTAGTAAAAACTTGGTCTTTATATTTATAAATTCCTATATATTTTTCACATTTAAGCATTCTGAAAACCGTACTTCTCGCAAAGGGCTTACCTTTATAGGTCAAGCCTTTTTCTTTTAGTTCCGAGATAATATCTTCAACGAATTTACCGCTTGCGTACTCGTCGAAAATATATCTTACTATTTTAGCGTCGTCTTCGTTTATGATTATTTTTCTTCCCGTCGTTCTATCGCCGGTAACGGAATATCCGAACATAATAAATCCGCCTGTAAAATTACCTTTTTCACGGGATTCTCTCATACCGCGCTTTACTTTCTGCGACAGTTCCGCCGAGTAATACTCTGCCATACCTTCAAGCAAACTTTCAAGGATTATACCTTCGGGCGTATCGGGGATATTCTCCATAGCGGATAATAACTTAACGCCGTTGTCCCTTAAAGTCTTTTTGTGCATAGCCATTTCATACTTGTTTCTACTAAACCTATCTAATTTATACACCAAGACGTAATCCCAAGCCTTTTTACTACTATCTTTTATAAGTTTTTGAAAATACGTTCGGTTGTCGTTAGTTCCCGTCATAGCCCTGTCTATGTATTCTCCGACGATAAGTAAATCGTTCTTTTTAGCATAGTCATAACAAACGTGGAGTTGTCCTTCAATGGATTGTTCAGATTGCCCCGCACTACTGTATCTTGCGTAAATAACTGCTGTTTTCATTTTTCTACACTCCTTTAAATTTAATAAAAAATTTGATTGAAAAGTCAAAAGACTTTTCTACCTACCACCCATCGGGAAACGGGAGAGAAGTCAAAGAGAAACGAAAAAAATTGTGTGATGGTGGAAAGATTTTTGTTCTTTCACAATATTTTTCGCTTTGACTTACCGACCGTTTTCTGATACCTATTATTTTTTTATAACCGGAAAGATATCTTCCGCTTTAAGAGAAATAATGGTTTTGTGGCTTGGATATTTTCAAAATAATTGAAAACGTGGACAAACGAGTGTCCACGATACACAGGAAAATGTCATTGAAATAAAAAAAGGACGGTTTTTTATGAAAAAGATTGAAGTCAAAGACAACCCGTTAGGTTTAGACGTTTATATAAACGGCGCACCTGATATTAGCCTTATTCCGAAGGACTTAATGGACGCATATATAAACGCACTTACGGAACGGCTTTTAGAGATATTAAAAGCGGAAAAGAAATAAAAAGTTACCTGCGGTATACTGACAATATACTTTTCGGTTATATAAAGTACACCCGCAGGCTCTCATACTTTTATAAAAGGAATATTTATTATAAAAACATAAAAATCTGACAATGATGTAAAAAGTTGAACGACCGCTGTATAGCGATACTTAAACTGTTGCATAACGGCACATTCATAAAGAGACAAACTCTTATGGATTAGTTTTGCGTTATCGAAAGTATTATATCGGATTACATAAATGCTATATAGGGGGATAAAGATATGGACTTAAAAGGAGCGAAGGTATATTCCGACGGGCGGCATTTTATAGCGCTAGTACATACTACTCGTCCTAAAAGATTAAAGAAGAATAAACCCGAAAAATGGCAAGCGAATAACGAACTACTGTTTAAAATGCCGAAAGCGAAATAAAAAACAGCCCGAACGGGAGAGTTGTGAAAGGGCGCTACAGCGGGTTAGCGGGCGACCTTTCATGCCCCGTCGGGCGTTTTAAGGCTATTAAAAGCGTTCCGTCGAGTCGTAGGCGTGTGCTTGTCTTCGGCGGAGCGAAGCGACGCCGACTTGTATCAAGACAAGCACACGCCTAACGGCACTTTTAGAAAAAATTGATTAAAAAGATTATTATCTTTTATAACAAATAAAAAATCTTTATGCGACAAACTTATTCATAGATTCCGTATATTCTTTTGAATAGTTTTTGTTGAGTTTAACGGCATTATCTGTTAAAGTTTTATACGGTTTATAATAGGTTTCTTCAATAAAATCAACGTATTCGTTAAGTTTATTGCCGAAATCGCTTTTTCCCGCCGAATAAACTTTACCGTTTTTATATACGCAGGAAATGCCGTTTTCAAAAGATAATTTGTTTCCGACAATACCTATCATATCAAGAGTAAAATCTCCTACTGTAAAACTGTCAAAATCAAAATCTATTTCAATATGGATATAAAATTCATCGGTATCTCGTATAGCGTCTGATTCCGTGCTTACACCGATAATATTGCCGATTATTTTATTATTTATAAAATCAATTTCCGATAGCAAGGTTATATAATTATCCTGAACAACCGTTCTGTTTACTATATAATCGCAATCCAAAGTAATAGGGGTTTGAGTTATAGGAACTTTGTTTTTATATAGAAGATATAAAAAGTAAACAAAACCGCGCGTGCCTTTCAGCATGTTTTCATTAGCCGATTTATAACAGTTTTCAAAATCATCTTTTGCCGACATTGTAATGACATGGTCTGAAATGTTAGCAATATTCGTTTTTGCAGACATGGCGATATTTTGACTCGGACTGCTTGAAACATCCAACGCTATCGATGCGCCTTGATAAGCGGCTATGTATTGAACGCGGTATGTTTCGTCGCTTTTTACGTTCTCTCCGCAAGAAACGAATAAAAACAACAAAACAACAAATAGACACATTGAAATTATTTTTTTCATAAAACACCTCCTAATCAATATTAAGTAAATCTGTTTGCCAATTATCGCTCGGCGAGAATATCCATCAGTCGAACGTGCCACAATGCCAGAACGTTAAATAATTTAATTTGCGTATCAAAGAATTTCAAAGGCATTATTTATTTGTTCTCCGGTACTTATTAAAATGGTGTACATGCCTTTCGGTGCAATTTTTCTCTGTTCTGTGTTATTAACTAATTCTGTGCCATGAATTGAAGAATTTAGTGTTCCGTCAAATTTCCAATTATAATTAATCGTCTCTTTTTTGCTGATTTTTTCTATTCTGACATCATCAGTCAATGTTTCAAATTCATCCTGCAAATAAAATCTTTGCTCGTCTATTTCAGTATAAACAGATATTTTTGCTCCTATACGATATAGACTGCTACAAGTTTTGTTATATAAGTCTTTGTCAGAAATATTTTTACTGATTACATTAATTGTAAAAGATGAACCTGACTGTACAATTGGCTCGTATTGAACACTCACCTGAAAGGCTTCGGCATCGGATATAGCTATGTAATTTTTAGGAATCTGCAAATTCTTTTCGCAGGCACACAAACTAAACCCTATACATAATGCTAATATAATAACACTTAATTTTTTCATGTTTTCACCTAGCCGTTTCTTCCTAAAAGTCCGACGGTTTCACTTTTATTAACGGAAAAAGAAACGTCTTTTAAAATCTGTTTCTTCCCGATTTTTTTGGACAGATTTCGTATTTCGAGTTTTGCGCTCATTTTTCCTCTGTTTTTAAATCGATAAATGTTTGTTCGCCATCTGTACGTAAAGACACATAAAAGGTTTCTTTTGAAAGTTTATGAACAAACGCGTTCGGTTTAACGGAAATTTTAAGAGAATTGTCTTCTTCCTCGATATTAAAAATACCGGCGGCCGTGTAAAACGTTTTTAGATCAGCAAGAGTGACGGCAAAGGGGATGTCTTTGAGTGTTTCAAAAAAATACACTTCGCCGGCATCGAGGTCTGTACTTTTTTTCGTTGTTAAGTGAATCGGGAATAAATAATATTCTCCGTTACCCGCCGCAAAGACGGCAGACATAAACTGATAATGATTTTGCCCGCGCAATTTACCTATTACGAGATAGTCGGTTTTGTTTTCATCGATATTATTTTTGATAAGAATAAAATTGTTGTTATAAACGGCGCTATCATAGCCTTTTTGTGTTAAGATGTCGTTAATTTCGGAAATATTATTTTTAATATCAAAGGTTCTGAAATCACCGCCCGAAATAATATTGTCGGCTTTAAGCGGCAGAGTATATTCTTGGCCGCTTGCGAGCGAAATAATATTTAACTTTTTTAGTTTTCCCGAACAAGCGGAGAAGAAAAGGGTAAAAATTGTCATCATAATCAAAAATATAATTATAGATTTTTTAGATATTTCCCGCATAATATCCTCCTTTTACACGTAATCACGGTTTATTAACCGCATAAAAAAGTACTAAACAATAAAAACGCGCAACCAAAAAGAAATTCTTTTTAATTGCGCTTAAATTACTCTTTCATGGCGGTAACCCCCGTCGTAGGTTTTTACAATAAGTCTAATCGGTTAATACTTGTTGTCAGCCTCCTTATTTCTCATGCTAATTTATTTATGGATAAAAAAAGTATAACATATATACAGAGATTGTGTCAATAACTTTTTCAAAAACATCAATTTATACCATCTTGGCTTTATCCGGAACATAAATTTTATCTTCGACCTGCAAAGCGGTATAAGTCATACTGTTAAAGTTGTAAGTGGTTAGAACAGGTTCGCCTTTTGCTGTTGCCCGTAATATGATTTTAGACGAAGGTTCGGTAAGTTTAGAGATATTCCCGTCTATAAATTTTTCATCCGAGCTGACTTCTATTATCTTACAGCCCTTTTGTATAAGAGCGGAAGAAAATTGCCATAGTTTTTCGTAAGCCCCGTAAGAATCTATAATACAGGAAATATCCTTTTCGGGTAGGTATGCGGTTATTCTGAAATAGTTGTTCATAACGTTTTCTCCTTTGCGGTCATGCCGCTATTTTCTTAATTTGTTTTTTTGCATAAGGTAGCCATACCTTATTGACATAATGTAAAATATTTTCGTCTGGTTTGCTACCGTTATCGCCGTAGCATTGTAAGATTTTATGTTTAGATAACGAGTATTCTACCGTTACAAGAGGGGTATTGGGTGTTATAGATAGGCGGATAAAGAATATAAGAGTTTCCTCGCGAGCGAACTTTTGGTCGTATCCCATTTTACCCACGCAATGGTGTAATAGTTTTCCTTCTTTTATTAGTTCCGCTGGCGATTTGGCTATAATAACGCAATAGTTTTTACCTTCTTTTTGTAAAGGCAAATACTTATTCGCAACTTCAAGGAATTTGTCGTAAAAGTCATTTCTTTGTTTTTCGTCTTCTTTGAGTTTAGCGGTATCGTATTCGTCAATACGGATATCGTGCCATTTCTTAAAATCTTTCGGATAACGGTTTTTATGGATAGTCATATCAAGTTTAAGATATTCGCAAGCGGTAAAGTAATCCTTATATGATGCCGTGTTTGCGTTATGATTGACTATGTATTCGGCAAGACGCGGCAGTTCGCCGTGAAAATGTTTCCGTATTTGTTTTAAGTTTTCGTCTTTTGAATATTGTTTAATTATATCTTTTTCTTTTTGCAAAACATCTAGTCTTTGACCTGTCATAAATGCCTTTATAACAACCGAAACGTCGTAGTATTTGTTGTAAATAGCGAGATTATGTTTGTTTCGGTAAAGCCATTTGCAAAACACTTTATCTATGCATTTTCTTAAAATCATTTTGCTCATAACGTATCTATGCAGTCCCATTTTCATAATGTATTCCATTTGCGGAAATTGTTCGTAAAGACGGAGGTATTTAAATATATCGTAAATATACGGACTATCGTATTGAGCGTATTTATATTCAGGGTATCTTGCAAGGTATTCTATATTAACTACCGTAGCACTCGGATTGAAATATTTATCATCTATTCGATGCCATTTACCGTCTTCCCAAGTTTTGCGATAGGTAGAAAACTTTTCGTCATACCAGCCTATGACGTATCCGCCGAGCCAGAAATACTCTATATCTTTGCAAAATCCGTAATTTTCGTGAATAAAGTGGACGGCAACCTGTTTTACCGCCCATCTCGATTTACGGTTTTTAAGCGCAACGGTTATTTTACATAATTGCTTATTTTTAGTAGTAAGATACGCATAAAAGCGGGTAATGCCTATTTGTTCGGGATAATACTTTAAGTCAAGTTCCCTTATTCTTTTTACCAGATATTTGGGTATAGGGCGTATTGTAAATAATTTCATAATCTTATCTCCATTGTGTTTCCGAAAAGTCCTTTAAGGACATTTATTAAGGGGTTATTATTATAATCTTTAATCACTTCGCCCGTTCCCATATCAATTTTTATATTTTCAGGCTTTACGATTATATTGTTCAGGCTTTCCACAATGGCTACCTTAAATCCCTTCTCTATTATTTTTGCTATATAAATATCTGCGGCGTGATAGGGAAAACCAATCATCGGTATTCGTTCGGACAAACCGACATCTCGTCCCGTTAAAGTAAGGTCTAAAACATCGGCTATTTTGGTCGCGTTATTTCCTAAAATCTCATAAAAGTCTCCTAAACGATAAGCAATTATACAATCTGGATATTTGTTCTGTATCTCTAAATAGTTTGTATATAACGGGTTTGTCTGTTTAGGTTCTTCTTGTGCCAACTCGTCAAAGACTTCTTGTTTTTCTTCTTCGGTTATTTCGTCGTAGTCTTCGACTGTTTGGTTGCTTGTGACGGCATTTTCGTTTTTGTTAAGCAAGTCGAACATATTAGGTTGAATATCTTTTTTAACGGGCAGTGTAGCAACGGTAGTTGTAGGTTTAGGCGTATATTTCGGTTTTGGGGGGTCGTAGGGAGTGCCGTCGGGATTATATAATTTGCCTTCAATACTGTCTTCTTCAAAGTAGTGTATAGCCCAACCGAAAACAACATCGTCTTCAATCATAGCCGAGCGTTTTCCTTTTTCCGCTTGCTCCTGCGCAGTTTTACAGGCGTAGTCCATAAACTCGTCAAGGTCTTTTTTAGAAATTAACTGCTTGCCGTCTTTCTCTGTAAGCACGCCGTTGTTGATTTTATCCGCAAGAGTTTCGGAAACGTTTTCTTGTAAGTAGTTTTTTATTCGTTCTTGTTGATTATCTTTTGTTTCTAAATTCAATACATTCATTTTTGTTTTCTCCCTTATATCGTTAAAATATTTGTTCGTAAAACCATTTGCATTATGTATCACCAAATCCTTGTGATACCGCCACCGAAACTTTTAACGCCTATCGTTCCGAATTCCGAGCAGTAATCGTCTGTTTTGTTCCATACATAAGCAAAAACATAAAAGTCTGTTGAATCTTTATATACGAGATTTTTCCATTCTTCCGGATAATCGCTTACTAAAAGGAAATCATAGCATTCGCCGAATTCGGTAAATTCGTGAGTTATAGCGTAAACGGTGCAGTTGTATTCTTTTTCGATTTCTTTCATTTTCTTTTCAATTTCGGGTTCTTGATAAACCCAAAATCCTCCGAATCCTTCGAAAAAGCATACCTTATCTTCATCCATAAAACCTTCGATATAAGGTTTATAGATATCAAGTTGTTTCATAAACTTGACGGCTTGTTTTTTTCTTTGTTCTTTTGTTGTTTGCACAGTGTTTTCCTCCTTTAATTTTTTATATACAATCTTCGAGGTCATCGAAGTTGCGACCTATATTTCGCATAGTTTCTTCAAACCCGAACCACGCCATTAAATTTTGATTATAACAGTCGATACAAAGCGGGTCTTCTTTATCCCACTTATCTCCGAACAGTTCTGACATATCGTGTGTTCCTATACCATCCATAAGTTCATAAAGTAAAGCGTTAATTTCTTCTTTATATTTCTTGTAGAACGAAACGGTATCTGAATAATAAATTAAAAAGCCAACCGTTCCCGATTGGCAGCCGTAATATAATACGTCGGTAAAAATATGCTTTTTATCGTCATAATCTCTCCATTGGTCTATTATGTAAGAACATACTCGTTTTTCTAATTTATTGTTAGTTTTGGTTTTAATTTCTTTAATGTTTTTAAGTAATAACTTCATATTTAATCTCCTATATTACAATGGTCGTAGAGTTTTCTTTGTAAGGTTTTAAACTCGTAATAATCCTCTACGGATACGCTGATTTCCTTTTCGTCGGGATTTACTTCATAATCTAATTTTAGGCATAAGAGTTTAGAGATAAATTTCAAAGTATTGATTACTTCAAGCAAGTCTTTCAGGTTGCAGACTGTGATAATTGTTTTACTGAAACCGTTTTTGCTTGTATAATACGTTTCCATTTTTTATATTCTCCTATATTTTTATGTGCCTTTCGACACGGACAGAGAAGCATACTTCGGTTAAAGTAAAGAGATAACGTAATACAGCAAAGGTCAACGAAATAGGTGAAAATATTACGGTAAGATAAAAATTGAATAATTTACGCAGTAATATTTTCACCCGTTTACCTTTGCGAGAAGTGTGCTACGATAGTCCGAAAGAAAGGCAAAAATATATGGATGTTTTATATTAAAAAACCCCATAAATTTAAATACTTGACAAAGATGCTTTTTATATGTATAATAAAATCATACATCAGTTAGAAAGGAGTGTCTTTAATTATTTAATCAAAAACTAAATCAGTTTTCATCTACGGAGGTATCCGCCAATGAAAAAGTCTATTTAGCGCAAACGAAATACGGTATTAACCGATTTTTGTTTGCGCTTTTTATTTTAAATTGATTTAAGGGGGAGAGGAAGAATGAAGATAGCAAGAGTTATAGTGTTAGTCTTGGGAGGGATTATGTTTTTTAGTTTTTTTACAGGTTGTTCAAATAATAAATACGATGCGGAAATGTATAGCGCATCAGAAGAATGGATATTAACGTCTTTCCTTGCAGAAAACAAAGTAAAAGGTGCATATTACAAAAATCCCGATTACGTTGAAGGGTTTGACGATACGAGCGAAGAATATTACTATGATGAGACATCTCCTGAAAACAGGACGTTTATTATTAAGGATCAAGAAACTTATAATACAATTTTCAGACAAAATGCGTTAACGGTAGATTTCGATGAAGAAATGGTGTATTTATATGTTTTCGCAGATATTTATCCTAATAGAACCTATTATATTGAGAAAATTTCGCTTGAAGAGAAAGTATATATATATTTCAGATTAGAAAAAAACAACAAAAAAGATGCGTCTGCCCCTTATCAAAGATGTTTAATTGTAAAAATGGTAAAAAATGACATTTCAAACGTTGAGTTTATAAAACAAAAATAAAATAGGAATAAAAGGAGGGTACTACAATGAATTCAAAACAGAAATTTTCTTTAACAAAAATAATTCGTAAATTATTTGTTATAGGTTTAGGATTTTTAATGGTTATGGGTATGTTGGGAAACAAGCCCAATGTTGCTTTTGCTGAACAAGATATAAATAATATTTATAAAGAAATTGCTTTAAATTTTTTTGAGACACAATATGAGAATAGGCAAATGGAATACGAACAAGTAGATGTTTTCTCGGAAAAAAATTTATATAATGATAATGAAGAAATCGTTGCAAAATTAGTAATTTTACAACGTGATGAAGAGTACGACTATATTGTATTTAATTATGCGACAGAAGAAATTGATGAATTCGTTTTTAATGCGACTGATATAAATCAAAAGTTTTCTGACAAACTATATTATACTGGATTGCTGAATTACTTTAAAAAAGTAGATAATAATTTTATTCATACAGAAACGTTAAATAGTTATTCTTATAGCGAATTTAAAAAATCTGCCAGTTTTATCAATAATAAATTAAAAACAACCAGACAAAAATATTCAAAATTTACCAATACAGATGGAAATCCTTTACCAAATCCAAATAAAACAGGATGGAATGGGTTTTACAGTTGGAGTACCATCTATCACTTTAACAAAAATAATGGCTATTCAAATTCTGATTGGAACTATCTAAACGGAATATGGTTTTCGCAGGTAAGTCCAGATTTGTCTTTTGTGGACCAGAACACTTTTAATCGGTATTTTGGAACAGATAATGCATGTGGACCTACCGCTTGTACAAATATGTTTATTTGGTTTCAGTATATGAATATTAAGAATAAAAGCGGGAACGTGAATGCTCTCTTAAATGGTAGTACGTTTGATACATTTAATAGGTTTAGAGAATTGTTAGAACATACCAATGCTGGGGGAACAAAAAGAAATAAATACGACGGAGCATTAAAAAATTATGCATCGGAGCGTGGTTATAATTATAAAATAGTCACCGGTGTAAATACTTATGCTAAATTCAAAGATAATATAGATAACAGCAGACCCGTTTTAACATCTATTGATTTGGACATTTGGGGAGGACATGCGATAGTTGTTGTAGGTTATGAAGAATTTAAACAGTCATATGAAAAACAACATCAGTTTTTATGGTGGAAATGGACGACAACAGAGTATAGATATAGTAGATACTTAAGAGTCATTGACGGATGGAGTACATCTAATGATAGTCGGTTTATTGATGTGGCTGGATATTGGGATACGGTTACCGGAAGGGGGTTTGCTTTGCAATGAAAAAATTAGTATTAATATGCTTTTGTTTATTAATCTTAATAGGAGATATTACTATGAGTGCTTGCGAAAATAAAAATACAATAAGTTTAAACGATTTTCCTCAATATAAAGATTTCAATGCGGAAATAGAAAATATTCTTGTTTTCTGGGATGTGAACGATAATGAACCAGTTAATTTTACTATTGATGCTATAAATGATGTAAAATTCATAATGGAAAAACTACAAGACAAATCAACATTCAAGAAAACAAACGACATCTTTGATGCTGGACATAGTTATATTTTGCTTGTAGGCAATGATGAGTCTAGAACGGAAGTGTCATTATGTAAAATAAATTATAATAAAAACGTTTATATTTATTCAAATTCAACAATATATGATTACATCTATAATATTGGGCAAAGTAAAGGGGTTTTAAAATAAGATGATTAAAAAAGGAAAATCCTACAGGAATAATTAGCGAGTCTTTTGTTGTCGTTTGGAAACATAAAATTAAACTATGTGCTTACTTGATTAAAAGCATTTGCAACAGGGCATAGAGAAAAACTATTCAATTAACATTTCTCTTCTCACACCAGAACGGGGTATCAGCCCCTTACATCAAAAACCGAAAATGCATTGTTTGCGTTTTCGGTTTTTTCTTTTAGACTGTACCCCGTTCTGGTGTATACTACGTGATGATGAAATATGGACGCGATTGAAACCTGCGGTTTAGCAATCGCTACTCCGTCGCAAACTGTCGTTTACTCCTTACAAGTCCCATCCTTCACACCAAGGTAGTTGGACTAAAAGTCTTCTGACTTTTAGTCCATTTTCTATTATTTTAAGCCCAAAATAGGCACTTTTTAATACTTTTGGTTTCCAAGAGTATTTTTTTATTATCAAAAAATACTTTCTAACACACTTCTATCGTGTTAGACAAAAATTAGGCTGTGGTGGGATTTGAACCTGAAAAAAATAAAAAAAATAAAAAATTTTTCAAATATGACAGGAGTTGTCAATTAAAGACTTTACAATATAAATATAACCAAGGATTCTATAACTTGATAAAAAGGCAGAAAAATGATATAATTATCTCAAGTAGGTGACCTATGGAGAAGAATACTTTAAATACGATTTGTACTATTTGCAGAAATTGTGGTAAAGAGATTAGCTATGCAGACTTTATAAAAAGCCGCATTTGTCCCCATTGCAATAAGAACCAAGA
>JAEEIL010000046.1 GCA_016281355.1 Elusimicrobiaceae bacterium
ATGATTTATTAGATATCGTTCTAAAAATTCTTCCCAAGGGAATATTTGTTCGTGGCTCATCAATGTTCTCGGATAAAACATTTCATCTTTCATTAATATCATATTAAATCTATCAACAATCTTTTTCCAATCCACACTAAACCAAAAAACTTTTTGGTTATTATAATAAATTTCTTTATTTAATATATTTTCTAAATAATACACAACATATGTATCAACTCCATTAAAATATAATAAATCATTTTTTAAGAACTCTTCTTCGGTGCGTCCAACAATAATCAAAGACTTTAGTTTTGGAAAATTATATTTTGTAGCATGTTCTATTTCACTGAATAATTTTTTTATGTTACTATGATTAATAATTCTCTCTATAAAAATCACATATATCCTTTTTTTTATTTCATAGCATTCAAACTTACATTCCATTTTTTTTCTTAAAGGATATTCAATAATTAACTTTTCTTTAACAAACATACATTCACCTTTACATCTCCACCTTTATTGAACGATATGACATCTAGATACATACTTTTGTTCTTTCGCCATAGATCAGATTAAGTTTCAGTATATCCTTATTACACCAACTCGTTTAGCTCTTTTAATATATTTTGATTATCATATTTGACATCACATATTATTTCCACCTTGTTTCCGTCTTGTGGACTATAGTTCAAATAAAATTTGCTATCGCATTCTATATTTATCGGTTTAACAGTAAAAAACGGTTGTTTTTCATTACTGTCTTTTAAATACTTTTCCCAACTGGTATAACAATCCCAAATATTTATCTCCTCATAATCAAACAAGGCTAAAACTTCGACAATTTTTGTGATGTTCTTCACCGCTACTTTAATAGATAAACCATACAAATTATCTATTGGCTCAATAATTAAAGACTTCTCTTTTTCCAATAAAGCCTGAATCAAATTTTCACTTTGTTTATAGACTCCATAAATATTCATATAAATTTCATCTAATTTGAACAAAGTGCAAATTCTATGTACTCTATCTTTTTGAATCAGACTAGTTTTAAAATCAAATGATAATACATTTTGATTTCTATATGTCTTTATTTTCATCAGCAACCTCCGAAAACTCCGGCAAGAATAAACCCAACAGGTATATGATTAAAACCAAATGCAGCCAAATGCAAAAATGATTTCGTACTTACATCTAAATGAATATTTTTAGTTATCCTTAAAATTGTTCCACCATAATCATAAAAACTTTGCCCCTTTTTTGCAATTTTAGCAATTTCTGTAACATTTTTCAATCTATCTGGAGAAAATAATGGAGAACATTTGACAGCGTCTAATTTACCCAACTTGTTTACTGCAGTTGCGTACGCTTTAAACCCGCCACTTAATACTTGTGCGCCACCAGAGAATATTCCTCCCCACATATATGAAGATGCAACAGTATCCCCTATATTTTCAAAGAAACCACTCCCTGAAATTACATTGCTTATACCATTAACACCTACCCCTACAGCGACACTTGCACCCGTTTGAATTACCGAACTTAATAATGCCGATCCAAATGCCGCCCAAGCTGAAGTCCCTGTCCCACAAGTCAATGCTGTTACAGCGGCACCACCAAGGATAAATGCTGTTCCAACTACAATCTCAACCCAATGTTCAGAAAACCAATTTCCAATACTTGACCAGAAACTTGACCAACTTTCCCCTGTCGGATCGGTATTCATTATCGGGTTGTTGCTGCAATCAGACTTTCCGTTTCCATCCCAAATGAAATAAAAGAAGGTCAGGCGCGATTCACCAATATTACTTCCGTAGGAAGGAGAAGTTACGTGTTGTTCAGATGGGCAACGGAACTAATCAAAGCTTTATTCTCCTTTATAATTCCGCTTGCAAGCATATTACCGCGCGTCCAATACAGGTTTTGCGGCAAGGACGCGTTGGCTCCTTTATATAATACCATATTGCCAACGGTATCGTAACGGAAATATTTTGTCGTTCCGCTTTCCGTAACGCTGTTCAGTACCGTCCGTTTGGTCGCGTCATAATTGTAAACGGTAGTATCGTTTCCGCTCTGCGCTTTTTATTTATCACCGTACCTTTTTTGATATTTTTCTTCCATCTTTTCAAGTTTTATTTTGAGTTTTTCGTCTTTCGTAATAAAGTTTTCAAACGAAACAAATTGTCGGATAAACCGATAGTTAGAATAGTTATCGCCCAAATACATATAATCTTTTGTCTCTAGTTTTTTTGCCACATCAAATCCGTGTTTAGAATGAACTTCCGATAAAAATAAAGTGTCATATAAATTTTCGGAGTCGTTAGCGGCAATTACAAAAAAAGCAGTTAAAGATACATCGCTGAATCTTTCGAGAACAGTTTCAAAATAAATATTTGTTTGGGTATTGAAAATAACGTTGTGTTTTTTAGGAAATAAATAAACGCTTTTCAGATAATTATCCTTTACATAAACACATAATTGCGAACTATTCAAGAATGCTGACAATAATATTACCCACAGAATATCCACAGTCAAAACAAAAATTAACACGACAAAATTTATACCATCATTTATAGAACACGTTACCACCAGAACAATCTCTAACGGCACAAATATAAAAAATAACAAATAATATGCTAAACCACTGCCCCAACCGGGGAAAAACTTAACTTTTTTAATCTTCTTTTTCATAGTCACACACTCACGATACGACGGTGTAAAAATGCCGAAACTCTCGCTTTTCTGTTACAAATGCCATTAATAACACCATAGATAAACTTCGTTTGCAGAATATCTACTACCCCATCTATCACTCCAATAGCAACGGAAGCGAGAATACTGACAGAAACGCTCTCTTTAATAAGCCAAGTATACATACTCATTATGGCAAAGTCCATAGCAAGATCGACCATCAACACTAACCCATCTGCACTGCTAAATTTTTCATATCCTTCTCCTTAAATTAAAATCCATTTAGCATACAGTTTTGTTTCTTGGTAAATCTCTTCTTCGTCGTCTGTGTATTTTACTTCCGGCAAAGTATCCGCATCGAAATCCCATCTATTCATACATTCAGGTTCTTTATACCAACCGTCAAACGCATAACCGTCCCGTAAATTACAATAACCACAATTTCCCATCAACTATTTTTGCATATTTTCGTATTGGGACTGCAAAATCTACTCCATCGTAGTCACTGATTGTTTTTATTTGATTCCATTTGATTTCTTTCAATGCTCTTTTTATGTTATCAAATTTTGAGCAGTCACCATTATCATAAAAAAAATCTATAAATGTTTTATAAGCAACAATTAATATAGTTTGACCATTATTAAAATTTATTTCTATTTCAGGTTCCCAATTATATTTTAATAACAACTCAACATTTCTTATAAATATTTTCTTGGAATATCTTTTTTTGCCCATATTATTTTACCTCGGCAATATTATTTCAATGTATCGCCATATCCCATCTATCTGATTCCATTGAAAATAATGTGTATGTGGCTGAAAATATTCTTAAAGTGCTTTTATAAAATGTTTATGACCTGTATCTACGCGATACTTTAAATTCCCATTTGAATCATATTCTCCATAAGAATCACCGTTTTGTATAAAACTATTTGGTGCACCATTTTTTATATCTATGACATCATTTAATAAAAGGGATATGGCATAAAAAGTTAAACACAAATTAGGCTGAATAATTTGTTTTATTCTTTTATTCTTCATATTAAGCATATTACTCTACCATTATTTTTTAATTCTTTTTTTCTCGTCTTTTTCTGCAATATCAATAATAAACCGTGAACCAAACATACCAAGAGATTTCAACTTTTCTTTAACTTCCGCTATATCTATATAGTTGCCATAAAGCATTGCACGATTTATAATTTCTTTCATAATTTTTGCTTTTTGATTTTTTGTATAATAGTCAACCAAAACACATTCTTTCTTTCCGTTTTTCAAAAATAGAACCAAATAGTGATGATAAAACGGATTAGATTGTTCTTCTTGTATATTATTATTTTTTGAATTTGTTATTCTTCTTATAAATGAAATATTTTCTATTTCTTCATAGTTTACTTTTACTTGGTGTTGTCGACGATTTCTTACTCGTCGCAAATCTGACGGAACATAAAGATATCTTTCCTTAAAAACAATCCAATTATGATTAATAGTAATTACAATCCAACAAAAATATAGAAACGCTAAATAGCTGACTATAAGAAGTAAAACGTTATGTACGCCTTTCCAACCACCTAATAGTTTTTCCATTAAAGGATCTAGAAAAACAAGTACAACAAAACCTATTATCATAAGAAAGGAAAATAAATTTATCAACAGCATGATCGGGTGTAATTGAATAAATAATTTATTTTTCATAGTCACACACTCACGATACGACGGTGTAAAAATGCCGAAACTCTCGCTTTTCTGTTACAAATGCCATTAATAACACCATAGATAAACTTCGTTTGCAGAATATCTACTACCCCATCTATCATTCCAATGGCAACGGAAGCGAGAATACTGACAGAAACGCTCTCTTTAATAAGCCAAGTATACATACTCATTATGGCAAAGTCCATAGCAAGATCGACCATCAACACTAACCCATCTGCACTGCTAAATTTTTCATGTTGAATAAGTGGATACCCAATATCGTAAATTGTCGACGCCGCCAATCGCCCAATCAATGGAGCCAGATAAGTCGTTGCGTTTAATCCGCCAGCCTTGAACAAATCTTCCATATTTTAATGTCGCTTTTATTTCAGTTAAATTTGTCATTATGCCGTTCGTTGATTTTTTTATTCTTCAAAGACTTTTATGCCCGACGCGGTCTGAAAATTGTACTTTACTATTCCCAGATCCATGTCGGTATAAAATCCCAACCCGCTTTTTACGATCGACACCTTTTCGTCTTTACATATTATCCTGAACTTCTGCTGGTTGACGGCGGTGGGAGCGGATAGCGCGGCTTTTACGCCGACGTCGAAATTTTCGGGCGTTTTCCCCTTTATATCGGTAACGTCCTTTTCGGTCTTGCTTTTTCTCTCTTTCCCCTGCGTTTCGCCGTACCCGAGCGCTATAACGCACCTTAAAGGTCTACCTTCCCCGTAATTTTTCTTTACGAAACCCTTGTCGAAAGTAAGCGCGACCCAACAGGTATTAAGCCCTGTCTCCTGCGCCTTTATAACGAGTTTCTGACCGTAAAACCCTATCTTTTCGTCGGACTTTTTGTCCCCGAAAAGACAGATATAGTTTCTTACGCCCTTAAAACTACCGTAACGCGCCATGGCGGAAGAAAAGGCTTTTTCTTCGTCGTAAACGATACGGGCGGATATCCCGCCCGTTTCGGTTATTTCTTTTGCGAGCGCGTCTAATATACCGCGCTTTTCTTCTTCTATGGGAATATCTTTATACCGTCTTACCGAGTGCCGCGAAAAAATAACTTCCGTCACGTCCATATCAGTAATTTTCTTCGGATATCTCGAAGTACGCCTGCGGGTGGTCGCAAACGGGGC
>JAEEIL010000004.1 GCA_016281355.1 Elusimicrobiaceae bacterium
CGACATAAATATCGCAAACGCAGAAAACGGAAGTGTCGCCATAAACGGCAACCACAACAGCACCGCCCCAAAACTCGGAGAAATTGAAGAAGAAATTATAAAACTATTAAAAATGATGAATTTAAAACAAAAAAATGAGTTACTGGCAAAAGCCTACGAACCCACCGAAAAATAAAGGGGTATATTTATGACACAATACAAATGGGATTATGTCCCACTCTTTTTACTAACGCTTGGTATTTTTTTTGATATTTTAGGTGTTGCAATTTTTATAGTCGGGGTAGCCACTGGTATTGCTTACGCCATATTTTTTGGTCTATTTATAATTCTCATATTTGGTTTGCCTGGAACAATAAAAGGATATAACGATTATAAATTTGAAAAAAGTAAAAGGAATCACACCCCATCAACAAGCCAACAGAAAACATATCATACCGCACAGCGGCAAAGTGCTGCATCTGATATAAGAATAAACTTAAAGCCAAATCCTAACCGTATTTCAGACGAAAACTTTGTAAATTCTTTATTAGTAAAATACAATATTAAGAATATAAATTGTCAAATGTCTCTGTTCGAGTTTATTTCTAACTCAATATCAAAGGCAAACGAACTTAATAATACAAATATTAGTGTCAGAACGGTTGCGGAAATATTTTTTAGAAGGCACGCAGATGAACTAAATGGAATATCTTTTGAAGATTTTAGGAATTTGACTTTTGGAATTCACACCATCGCTTATAATTACTATATGACATTGATTGATGATGAATATGTTTCATTAAAAGATAACCTGTCGCAGACTTTTCCGTTTTCTTCCGATAAAGTCGATATTAAGGTATTAAAACAAGATTTTTTTGATTATCTTGATGATGCTTATATTGAAGGTTTTGCCGAAAGTGCACAAGATTATGTAAACAATACTTCTGACGATGATATTGAACTTGATAAAAAAATAAATATAGATAAAGATAAAATGTTTAATACGGCATTAAATAGGTTTATTGATAAATATGTAAATGTTCTAAATCCTTGATAAAATCATAGGTGGACAAATGTCCCCCTTTTGTCTCCCTTTTAGTGGACAAATGTCCAGGAGATATAGAGATAAAGAAATAGATATAAAGATATAGAGATAAAGAGAAAGATAAAGATATTAAGTAAGTAAGAAAGTAAGTATATATAAAAATAACTAACATACAACGCACGCGCGCGAAGGAATTAAAATGGCAAGTTTTAAGCAGAGAAAATATTGTCCGAATTGCAAAAAAGTTGTTGCAGCCGATATTTGCCCTTCTTGTGGTAAAAGAACTATTAAGACAACTTGGTTTACAGTTTTTTGGTTAAATGGCAAACAAATTAAATTAAATGGTTTTAAAACCAAACGAGATGCAGAAGAAGGATATTATAATTATCTTCACACGAAAGCGGACATCAAACAAGAAGTTATTACAACTCAATTATTATTTGAAAAATATAAGCACTACATTACGGTAAATCTTAAACCAGCATCGGTCAAAAGTGCTTGCGATGTTATAAGGCTATACGTCTTACCTACTTTTGCCGATAAGCCTATAAAATCAATTACGACTTCGGATATTGAAAAATGGCAAGAAGATATAATCAATAAAGGTTTCAAGTTTAAGTATAAGTCCAAAATATATTGTGGTTTCTGCGCTATGATGAATTACGCAATAAAACATAACTACTTGGAATCAAACGTTGTCAATCGTGTCGGCAATTTTAAGAACAATGAACCTAAAAAAGAAATGCTATTCTGGACGGAAGAAGAGTTTATTAAATTCTATAAAGTAGTCGATGATATTTTATGGAAAGCGTTTTTTTCTTTTTTGTATTTTACAGGTTGCAGAAAAGGCGAAGCACTTGCACTAAACTGGAAAGACATTGATTTTACAAATAAACTCGTATCCATAAATAAATCTATAAACAGGAAAGGTCTTGAAGGCGCATCTTTTGAAATCACCACACCGAAAAACAGGGCATCATACAGGACAATTCTTTTACCCGATAAACTCATTGATATACTAAAAGAGTATAAAACCTTTTGCAAAAAGTTGGACGGCTTTAACGAATCAATGTTTGTGTTTTTCGGTTCTACACCGCTGGTCGAACAAACCATAAGAAGACGTATGAACGAGTATGCGGATATTGCTGGTATCAAGCAAATAAGAGTCCACGACCTGCGGCACTCTCACGCATCTTTGCTTATAAATAAAGGTCAGAACATTTTAATCGTGTCTCAAAGGCTTGGTCATAGCGATATAACACAAACGCTTAACACCTATTCCCATCTGATGCCGAACAAACAAAAAGAGATAATCGGGGCGTTAAATATCGACATATAAAAGTGTCATATTTTGTGCCACACTTAATCGAAATTCAATACCAAAATATATTAAAAACACATAAAAAAGGGGCAAAAACGCTATGTTTTGCCCTTTAATATTAAACTTTCGCTTTTCGCGTCTCCCCTGCCAAATCCGTTCCGTGTTTACGGGACGGATTTTTTGTTTATCTTTTTTATTCTTCGTCTTTTACGATCTTCGTGATTTTTATGACCTTGTAATTTTTATCTTCTTCTATACACTTGCCGCAATTATC
>JAEEIL010000005.1 GCA_016281355.1 Elusimicrobiaceae bacterium
AGGTCTTATGCGGTTCACTCAAGAACCTTCTTGACTCCCAAGGGGAGAACGCGCCGCCGCTCAGTTCTGCCTCTCTCCTCTTGACATATATATAATAACATAGTTTTGATAGTTTGTCAACCCCTTTTGAAAAAATTTTTTTAATTTTTTTCTTTAATGCTTTAATGCGCTAAAGCGCGGGCCGGCTTACTTTAGTACTTTAATTCATTAAAGTCTACCCGGCCGCGATTGTTAAGTTATTAACTTAACAAATTGAGTTCAATAAAAAAGGGATTAATTTAATCCCTTTAATACTTCGATGATATTGTCAACATCATATGCGGTACCTATCCAATTTTCTCTATTTGCGATTTCATCGTCGAACAGAATTCCATTCGGGAAATTTACTACCATTTCCTTCGGTGTGCCGTATTCAGTGATGATAATTTCATCAAACTTTACACTTGCAAGGTGAACGGTTAACCATTCCATTTTTGCATTTATAACCTTTGTATTATATTCGGTTGTGCCGTTCTTTGCTAACCACGATACAATGCCGATTGTGTATCCGTTTGCCTGAAGTCTGTTGAGAAGTCTTGCAAGTACATTTAACTTTACAAGAGGGGTTGCGTCTGTGTAAGGGGTCGCGTCTTCGTTCTGTAACTTTGTTAACCAATTATTTACACCATAGAGGTTAGCGAGTGTGCCATCCATATCGAAGTATATTGCCTTGTTCATCATTTTGTTTACCTCTCTTTCTCTATATATAATATAGCATACTTTAAGAGATTTGTCAACCCTTTTGAAAAAAATTTTTTATATTGTATATCGGTATTAGACGATCTGAGTCGCCGGCCGCGTTAAAAATTTAACGAATGAGGGATAAAATAAAAAGGGTTTATGCAACCCTTTCTTCAAACCAATTAATCATTTTCAAAGTGGTTTTAATTCTTACTTTCTTTGAGTATGTATCCCATCTTGCAAACTCGTTTGTAAAGTCCTTGAATTCGTTCATACTCATATTGTAAATATTTACGATGTTATCCATGATGATTACATAGTCAACATTTGTTGAGTGAACTCTTTCAAAGTAAATCTTTAAAAAGTCCTCTTTGTTATCTGCGAGTTTTTCATCGGTTAAGCCACAACCATTTGACTTAATAGAAGTTGAAGTTTCTTCAATATCACTTCCCATATCAAACTTTGTGTTTGCGTCCTTTTCGGGTTTAAATCCTCTAATCGCCTTGCAAACGACTTCTGCGAATTCTCCACCATTTTTATAAGTGGTTTCACCCTCGATTAAATAGTGTGCGCTTCTCTTTTCTGTATTGTATGTGTAGTTAATTGGCATTGTTGCGGTTGTCTTTGTCATTTTGTTTACTTCCTTTCTTTTTATCTCCCCTCTGTGATTATATAATACCATATCCCTGACAAAATGTCAACCCCAAAATGAAAAAAAAGTTGAAAAAAGTTTTGGCATGGTTCTTGCAAGGAGTGGCGGCCGGCCAATATTTCAACGCTTTAGTGCGCGAAAGCGTCGATTGCACCCTCGGTGTTTGCGTCCTCGGTGTCCACTCCACTTCCCTTTCTCTATATATATAATAGCATAGAAAAAGGACTTTGTCAAGTCCTTTTTAAAATTTTTTCTCGCATTTTTTTGTCTTGAATGCAATAAAAATAGTTCCATTTCTTTTCACAAATTTCTAAATATGTTTCACGTGAAACCATAAACCATTCATTTGTATTTTCTGCGATTTCTTTACAAATTTCTTTTAACTGCCTATGACATAATTTTTCAAATTCATTCATCTGCTCAGTATTTAATTCAATAGAATCTGCTTCCCAAATCATTGGGTTATGTGTTTTATATGTTAATATTCTTTTATATATATCTGTTGATTTACCAACTTTAATCCAATAAAATTCTTCTTTAGTAAAAGGATTAAAGTAAGTATTACCTATTAAATATAAGCCTTGAATTATGGCATATTTTTTATTTTTCTTTTTTGTAATTTTTTTCTTTTGAAAACGATTATTATAATGTCCCGTATATGTTAAAATCCATTCGTTTTGAATTTCTTCATATTTATGATAAATTTCTAACATCTTTTCAAAATTATTCTTTTTTCCAGTAGTAGAAGTACAATTTTTTAATCGGGTATAATATTCATCCATTAATATTCTTGCGTTATATAACTGTTTTTCTGTATTCATTTATTTGTCTCCTTTCTTTTTCTATATATATAATAGCATATAATAAATGCCCTGTCAACCCCTTTTTAAAAATTTTTTTGGCACACTTCTTGCATGCGCGCCGGCCTGTCTTTGTTAACTATTCCCTAAAAACTAATTTTGGGAATAGTTATTGAAGAGGAAAATCTCTTGAAAATTCAATTTTTTCTCAACTATTCCCTAAAAACTAGTTTTCGGAATAGTTGACTGCCGGCCGCGAACGAACATATGTTCGCACTAAAAAAATCGTGAATTTCTTCACGATTTAGTATTTATCAACCCCTATTCTTTAAAAAGTTCATAAAACTGTTATAAAACTTTTCAATCTGTTCAAGAGTGAACCACTCTTCAAACTCTTCAACGGTGTACTGTGAAGCATA
>JAEEIL010000006.1 GCA_016281355.1 Elusimicrobiaceae bacterium
GAAGATAAAAATAAACTTAAAGTTATGGTTACTGTCTTTGACAGGGCAACCCCTGTTGAAGTGGACTACTTACAAGTAGAAAAAGTAAACTAATTTTGCAGTACCCCGCAATTTATTGCGGGCATATTAAGGAGTAATTAAATGGCAAAAGAGAAAAAAATTAAAGGTTACATTAAACTGCAAATTCCTGCAGGCGCAGCAAACCCTGCACCACCTGTTGGTCCGGCACTCGGTCAACATGGTGTTAACATCATGGAATTTTGCAAACAGTTTAATGCAAAAACAGCAAAGTTAGAGAAAGGTATCAAAATCCCGGTAGTTATTACCGTTTATGAAGATAGATCTTTCTCTTTTATTACCAAGATGCCTCCTATGGCAGTCCTTATCGTGAAGAAACTCGGCCTCAAAAAAGGTTCAGGTACTCCGCATAAAGATAAAGTCGGTAAGTTGACACAAAAACAATGTGAAGAAATCGCAGCAGAAAAATTGCCCGATTTAAACACAAAAGATATCAAACAAGCCGCAGAAATGGTAAAAGGCACAGCACGCAGCATGGGTGTTGATATTGCCTCTAAATAATTATAAAGCAGGGAGAGTTTTAAACTCGTTAACCTGAAGGAGATTAAGATGGGAAAAAGATTAAAAGCAGCTAAAGAGAACATAGATTCTAAAAAACTGTACACCTTAAAAGAAGCCTCCGCTTTATGCAAAGATAACGCAAAAGCTAAATTTGACGAAACGGTTGAACTCCATGTTCGTTTAGGGATTGATACCAAAAAGTCAGATCAGCAAGTGCGTGCCATGGTAGTTTTACCGAACGGCACCGGCAAAACCAAAAAGATTGCCGTCTTAGCAAAAGGCGAACATGCCCAAGCAGCACAAAAAGCAGGTGCTGATATTGTGGGCGGTGATGACTTAGTTGAAGATATTACAAAAGGTAAAATTGACTTTGACGTTTTGGTCGCAACACCTGATGTAATGCGCGATTTAGCAAAAGCAGCCAAAATTTTGGGTCCGCGCGGTTTGATGCCGAACCCGAAAGCCGGCACAGTTACTTTTGATATCGCAAAAGCAGTTGCCGAACTTAAAGCAGGCAGGATTGAATTTAAAGCCGATACATACGGTATTGTTCACGTTCCTGTAGGCAAAGCATCCTTTGATGCAAATAAAATCTATGAAAATGCAAAAGCTGTTTTAGATACTATTTTGAAGGTTAAACCTTCAACATCCAAAGGGACATATATGAAAACTGTTTCAATGTCCTCTACGATGGGTTTAGGTATTCATATTGATGTAACCAAGTTAAACGCCTAACACTCTTTTGCAAAATACAAAATATCCCTCGGTTTTACCGAGGGATATTTTTATGTGGAAATTTGGTTATATCATTTTTTGCTAGCGGCGTCTTTTGAGCTAATTTAAATTTTTCTTTTCCTAGAGTACCGCAAACTCGCTACGCTCGTTTTACTTCTTGGTACACGTCGTCAAAGAAAAATTTAAATTATCTTCAAAATACCTGCTAGGTTCGTGCGCACGGTTTGGCTTTTATTTTATGTCACAGAAAAAATCAAAATTTTGATTATTTAATAAAATAAGGGCAAATAATGGGTTTACTGGTTTTCCGTAAAGCACACAGTATCATTGAGAACATGGTTAACAATATCTTTATTCTGTTTTGTATTATAACCTTGAGCCCATACAAGTATACTTTGATTATTTTTTACGCATAAGACAATTCCAAAAATTGACGGAGAATTTCCGACAGAAGCTTCTACTTGATACTTATATTTGATACTTCCATTTTCATTGCTTTTAATAGCATTTTTAATGGCATTATTTACTTCGTTCTTATCATAGCCTGAGCCTGCTATAGTAGAAGCTAAAACAGTAAGAGGATCAGGTTTAATTGTGGAAGCATAAACTATATGAGAAATAGCGAGAGCAAATAATTTTTTATCATAGGTTCCTTTATAGGTTTGCACACTTTCTATAGCTTCTTGAAATTGTGAATTTGCAATTTGGTTTTTTAATGTTTGATCAGCTTGTAAAGAAAATGGTAAAGAGGTTTTAAGCCAACCTAAATCTTTATTTTCATATTCTTGACATGAACTACAATGATTTGATCCAAATTGTCCTGTCATAGAATAATTTACTAATAATTTACCTATCAAGCCACCTAACAATATTAATATGATGTATAAAATGGGTTTTAAAATTTTTTTCATATACTCTCCTGAAAATAATTAACATGTATATTTTAGCAAATTATTAAATCAGGAGTATATTTTTATAATTTTAACATTTTCTGGTTTTGTATTATGAAAATGAAATTGTCTCCAAAAATGCTTGCTAGGTTTTTGTGTGCGGTTTGGCTTTTTGTCGCAGAGAAAAAAATTCCCTCTCGTGTTTTAAATGTGAGAGGGATTTTAATAACAATTTTTAAGTTTTAATTACCGTCAAGAACTTCAAAGGCAGGTACACCCGGTGCATATTGTTGTGATGATGTGCTTGTATTGTTATTATTGTCTATATTTACAGATGCCTGTGCATAAGCGCCGCCGCCATTATAATTATTGTTTTGTGCATTATTTGTGTTTTGCGGCTCAGGCGTTATTGGTGTGTCCGAAGTTATATCAATATAATTTGAGCCGGCTTTACCCTGCCCGTTAATTAAGACTTCATCTGCCTGATATAAACCTTGTGCGTTTGGCGTATCAGGTGTTGGCGGAACTTGCGGTGTACCGGGTGCTGTTTGTGTTTGTTGTGTAGTAGGTGTAACTGTAGTGTCCGGCCTGTTTTGATTATTTTGCATACTTTGGTTTTGGCTTATAGTTGAAGTGGAAACTTGATTATGTTTTGTAGTTTTTGCGCTTATAAGTTTTGCTATTGAATAAACCAAAGTAATTAGTACAATTATTAGTACTATTTTTGTTATTATTCTCATACTTACCCCCTAGAACTAATTATAAATAATTAGTTTAAGTTTTGCAAGTATGAAATTTATTTGTTACTTTTTAAAATAATTATTCATTATTTTAAATAAATCGGTATTATGCAATATGTTCTTATTTATGTTTGTATTATTACCGTAAAACACAACAAACAACGGCGCATTTGTATGCTTTTGGGTGCTCCAAACAATGCCTTGTTCTTTCCAATAATGAAGGAAAGCGGAATAAAAATCTTCTTCGTCATTTAAGAAATCTAGGTTCCCTTCAAAACCTAAATCTTCTTTAAACATCTTTTTAATGGTGACTGAATTTTTTTGTTCTTCGGGTAAAGTTTTATATTTTTGATATACATCGTAAATAAGATTTTTACCGTTTTGCAAAGCAGTAAATTTTTCAAAAGCATTATAATCTTCTTTTTTGGAATTACGAGGTGTGTAATAGTTAAAACCAAAACCGCCGGTATCGTGGTCAGCGGTAACAATGACTAAAGTGTCTTTATTTGTATCGGCAAATTTTTTTAAGTAACCTAAAGTTTCATCAAATTCCAAAAGTTCTTGAAGTAATGCTTGAGGGTCATTTTCATGCGCTACCCAATCAATTGCCCCCGCTTCAACTAAAAGGAAAAACCCTTTTTCATTTTCAGATAAAACGGAAATTGCTTTTTTTGTCATATCAAGGAGTGTCGGCCCTTGCCAATCTGCAGGCGGATAAGGGGGGAAGAAAACCGGTGCAAATAAACCCAAAATTTTACCATCGTTTAAATTTTCCATTTCCTGTTTTGTAAAAGCCAAATTATAACCGCTGTCTAGAACTTTCGTCAAATTATCGTCTTGTTTTGCCTGGCCTTTGACTTGATTTAAATAAGGAACATTTTTAAAAAGTTCTTGATATCTTGCGTTTTTAAGATCTGCTTTTGAAACGAAATAATTTAAACCGCCACCCAAAACTATATCGGGTTGGGTTATGGTCATATCTTCAATAATACCGTCACGCATTTTACGGTTTACGCGGTGTGCATAAAATGCGGCAGGCGTTGCATCTAAAACATAAACATCAGTCAAAACACCCGTAGCATAACCTTTTTGTTTTGCATTGTATAAAACACTGTTTACTTTTTTACCGTTTGCATCAACACCGATAGCGTATGGATTTGTTTTTGCACCTGTTGCAAATTGTGTAGCGGCAGCGGCAGAATCTGTAACGATAGTTTTATCCGTGTAATTTAACATTATCCCGTTTTTGCCTAGGTCAAACATCTTTTCCAAATTAGATTTTTTATCTTTATAAGGGCTCTTTGGCGCAAGGCGTGCATATTCCATTAGGTAGTTCATAATATTTGGGCCGGCGCCGTCGGCAATAACTAAAATGACATTTTTCTTTTGTTGGTTGGTATTATCTTTTTTTGTTTGATTTGTTGTGCAAGATATAAGTAAAAAAATTGAAAGAAATAAAGGAATAATTTTACGCATAAAGACCTCTTTTGATTATAGTAATATTATATATTTTTTGAATGATCCAAAAAGCACAGGAAAATAAAACCTGCTTTTTGGCAGGTTTTATTTTACAATTTTTGTTAGAAATAATTATTCTTTATCAAGAGCGGCCTCATATTCTTTTTTAAATTGGGCGCGACGTTTGTTCCATTCCTTTTTAGGATAGGTTTCTGAAGTGTAAACGCCATGGCCGCTGTCACAAAACCAAACAGGAGAATTCTTTTGCGGATGTTTTTTATCCCATTCAAGTGCTTCTCTTAATATATCTTTAGATTCTTTTTCATCAATTTGTTTTAATTCCAGTTCATAGAACTGCATAGCAGGATATATTAATTGAAGATTCAATACTTGTATATATTGACCTACATATTTATCTTTACATAGAGCCCCGTCTGCACGGGCACGTATAACTGCTACGCTTCTCCAAAATAACATATCTCTCACGGGGGCTTTATCGATTGCTGCTAAGCGATATGCTAATGCATATGTATAAAGAGGAATATATTCAGCGACATGTTCTTTTAACCAAGGTGTAATATCAGGGCTGGCAGAACGAAGGATGATAGATAAAGCTATTTGTTGGTTTTGATCTACTGTGTTATATGAGGTAATATTATCTTTTTGCGATCTTACTGTTACAGGATTATATTCGGCTTTCAATGCTTGCTTAAGAGCAGTTAAATCTTGAGATTCTTGTGAGAATCCTACCACCGTTAATAAAGGTAAAACAAACATTAACAATATTTTTTTCATAAAAATTTGCTCCTTTTTAAAATTATATATTTACGCGAAATTGTAACATTTTTGTAAATGTGGTGTCAACGAAATTTGTGAAAACAAAGCAGTTGGCTCACTTCCCCACAGAAATTAAAAACCGCCTAAAAGGACTCGGCTTACGGTAAAATTCCTGACGGAATTTTCCTCCAGCCCGGGCCTCGCGGTTTTTGCCTTTCGGTGCTAAGCACCTCAAACAAAAACAACGCTGCGGCCTTCTCGCCCCCACGTGAGCCAAGCAGTTGGCTCACTTTCCCACAGAAATTAAAAAACCGCCTAAAAGGCGGTATTTGAATTTCTACTGGGGAGGGGACTCGAACCCCTAAGCCCGTGTGGGCAATAGTTTTTGAGACTATCCTGTATACCAGTTCCAGCACCCCAGCAAGTCTATAATTATTTTACCAAATTTGGAGTAATTAGACAAAATTTTATAAAATATTTTTATGAAGTTTTCTTACTATATTGTTTTTTTCTTTTTAACTTTTTTTACACCTTTAGCATTTGGGGGCAGTGAACCATGGGGGCTTTTAACTTTTAATTTAACGAGCCTTGCCTTCAGCGGTTTTATTTTATTTAAAAAGAAAAGTTTTGCAATAACATCTGTATCTAAAATGATTTTATCTTTGCTCGGGCTCATTATTTTGCTTGCACTTTTACAACTTTTTAACCAACATAATTTTTTACAAAAACCCGCATATTTTCCGTTTACTTTATGCCGATATTATTCTTTGGAAGGATTATCTTTATTATTCTCTCTATCAATGCTATATTTTGCTTTAACGCAAATTGCAAAACACACAGATGAGATAAAAAATTTAATTTTAATAATGACCGTAAATGCCGTAATAGTTACTTTAATAAGTATAGGTTTCAGAACAGAGTTTATACAATACTTTTCCGGTATAAAATTAGGCTCTGCCTTTGGCCCTTTTGCCAGCAGAAACCACGGCGCACAATATGTAATGATGTCATTTTTTCTTTCGTTGTTTTTATGGTTACCTCATTTTATTTTAGTTAAAAAACAGCGTTTGCCAAGAAAAAATATTTATTATTTACTGTTTTCCATAGTTTTGTTTGCCGGTGTTTTTGCCTCACATTCCCGTGGCGGAGTTATTGCTTTAATTTTGGGATTATTTATTTTAGGGCTTTTATGTGTCGCATACTCTAGGAAAAAGATTAATAAAAAAATTGCCGTTTTTACTATATTAACAATAGCATTTGTTGTATTGATACATTTGGTAATAACATACAGTGCAACAATCGGTTTAAGGCAATTTGGAACAGGTTCGGATAATGCCCGTTTGGGTTTATATGCCGCTGCAATTGATATGCTTAAAGATTTTCCTTATACCGGTGTTGGTTTTGATGCTTTTAGTACGGCAATAGATGCCTATCTCCCTTTTGCTTTAAGGGAATTTCCGCGTTATCTTCATAATGATTGGTTGGAACTACTGTTAAGTTTTGGTTATATCGCGGGAACAGTAATTTTATGGCTTATATTTGTAATAGTTTTTGATACAACCAAACTTTTTAAAGGGCTTGAAAGGGAGAAACAAATACGTTTATTTATTTTATGTGCAGGTTTAAGCGGTTTTACTTTTACCGGGTTAGTGGATTTCCCTTTCCATTTGCCTGCTTGTGCGGTTTTGTTTTTTATTACTTTAGCTTTTATCAGTGCAAATACTTTCGATAAAAAAATACGGGAAATAAATTTATCTATAATTTTAAAAATTATTTTGGTATGTTTATCTTTATTCTTTCTTTGGCAAAATTTTCAATATGTGCGTGCTTGGCGCAATTTTGTATTTGTTAGACAGTTTGCCCCACAAATACAGGCAAGGGAATTAAGCTTAAGTTTGGAATATTATCCTTCCCCTAAATACATAAGGCATGCTTTAGCAGGAAAGTACAAAATGCTCAAAAGTAAAGATATTACAGAAGAGCAGCGCCAGATAATTAAGGAAGATATTCATTATCTATCAGGTTTTTATTTAAAACAATATCCGAAAGATACTACACTTTCCCGTCTTTTTGTTTGGACTAAATAATTTGATATAATTTATCTATGAGGAAGTGCCTATATTTTTTTCTGTATATTTTGATATTTGTATTCTTCGTTGGTTGTAGCAATACAGCTGTTAAGAATACAAATGTTCCGGTTACCAGTCAACAAATTTCACAAGAAATTGAAAATTTAAAAAATTCCCAAGATTATTTAATACAACCCGGTGATTTGGTAGAAATAAAAGTCTATAAAGAAGATGATATGGAACGCACTTTAAGAGTTACTACAAACGGTTCAGTGACTTTTCCTTTGGTAGGAAATATAAAAATTGCCGGCCTAACCGTAAGCGCTGCAGAACAAAAACTTGAAAATGCTTTGCAAGCCTATCTTAAAACGCCGTCAGTTTCATTTTTAATAAAAGAATATGCGAATAAAACCGTTTATGTTTTAGGGCAAGTAGCAAAGCCTTCTTCCATCCCAATTTTACCGGAAAAGACTATGACCTTACTTGAAGCTATAACATCAGCAGGTGGTTTTACTGATGTCGCGGCTATATCTAAAGTAAAAATTTTACGTATGGAAGACGGTGTGCAAAAATCAATTGAAGTGGATGTCTCCCAAATTACTAAAGACGGTAATAAACAATATGATGTTCCGTTGAAACCGGCTGATGTTGTTTTTGTACCGCAAAGTTTATTTTAAATTATGAACGAATTTCAACAAGAAGAAACTATTGATTTTTTCTTTTATTTTCAAGTAATCGTAAAGCATTGGCGCTTGGTTGCTTTTATGCTGTTTTTAGGTGTAATCGGCGCTGTATTAGTCAATGCTTTAATGCAACCGCGATATAAAGCAACTGTCTTGATGATGATTGACAAAGAAAATTCCGGCCGTATAGAGCAAATATCTTTCGGTTCTTGGTCAAGTGATGAAGATTATTATAGAACGCAATATAAACTTTTAGAATCACAAACTTTGCTTGAAAAAGTATATAAAGATTTAAATTTGGCTGAAGTTCCTGAATTTTCAAAAGGATGGAAAAGTTTAAAAGACAGTTTATCAATTGATCCTATAACACGTTCAAGATTAGTGGAAGTTACAGTTAAATCTTATGATAAACATCTCGCTACAAAAACCG
Source organism: Elusimicrobiaceae bacterium (assembly GCA_016281355.1). Taxonomy (GTDB): domain Bacteria; phylum Elusimicrobiota; class Elusimicrobia; order Elusimicrobiales; family Elusimicrobiaceae; genus Proelusimicrobium. Next base: position 8,362 of record JAEEIL010000006.1, read on the forward strand.
CAAATTATTTAGCCAAATCTTTTGCTGCACAAAATATCAAAAACCGTTTATCTATGGCCGGGGAGGTCATTGCTGCTTTGGAAAGTACGGAACAAAGCCCCGAACAGCAGGAACTTTTAAATTCTCTTCCGCAAGTTGTTAACAGTGATTTTATTAAAGGTTTAAAAAATCAAGAATTAGCAATATCAAGTGATTTGTCTAGGTTGCTGGGTAAATATACGGAACAACATCCGGAAGTTATTTCCCTTAAAAAACAACTTACATCAATACAAAAAATTATTGATAGAGAAACAAAACGATTACTTCAGAGTATAAAAATAGATTTATCCGGGCAATTTTCCGCAAATAATATAAGAATTATTGATGCAGCCATAGTCCCTGAAAAACCTTATAGGCCTCGTAAATTTTTAAATATTGTCATTGGTTTAGCTGTTGGTTTGGTTTTAGGAATAATTTTAAGTTTGCTTGCAGAATTTTTAAGCCAAACAGTAAAATCTGCCAAAGAAGTGGAAGAGGTTTTAAAATTGCCTTTGCTTGGCTTTGTTCCCCATGAAAAACAAAGAAAGGGCTTTGAAGATTACCGTATAATGTTAAAAGAAGGGAATGTCTTAACTGCTGAAAATGTTAGGAATATCCGTACAATGCTTAGTTTCTCTTTAAATGCCGGTAAGATTAAAAATTTACTTATAACAAGTTCTTTGCAAGGGGAAGGGAAATCTTTCTTTTCTTCTTCTTTGTCAACTGCTTTTGCTCAAGCCGGCAAAAAAGTTTTGTTAGTTGACGGTGATTTAAGACGTGGGCGTTTGCACCGCATTTTCAAACTTTCAAATGAAAAAGGATTAAGTTCTTTATGGACGGAAGGCCAAGTTTTGGAAGGCGCAAAAAAGAATATTCAAAAAACGGAAGTTAAAAATTTATTCGTTTTAACTTCAGGGCCACGTCCTGCAAATTCTTCAGAACTTTTAAGCACACCGATTTTAAGAGATTTTATTGAAAGTTTAAAAGATTCTTATGATTTGATTTTAATTGACTGCCCCGCATCTTTACCTGTTGCCGATACTTTCCTTTGGGGGCAAATTATTGATAAAGCGGTTTTTGCCGTTAGGCAAGGTAAAACTCCGGTTAAAAGTGCAAAATTCGCTTTGGAACGCATGAAACAAACCAATATCAAAGTTATCGGTTGTGTTATAAATGACTGCCATCAATCGGGCACACCGTACGGAGAGTACGGTTACTATAAAAGTTATTATAACGAGAAATAGGAAATCTGCAAAAACTAATCTTTGTTAGCGGCGTCTTTTGGGCTAATTTAAATTTTTCTTTTCCTAAAGTACCGCAAACTCGCTTCGCTCGTTTTACTTCTTGGTACTAGTCGTCAAAGAAAAAATTTAAATTATCTCCAAAATACTTGCTAAGTTTACGCTTTCGGGTTGGTTTTATAGCAAAATATTATTCCAAAGACTTATAACTGTTCATTAATTTTTCAAGTTCTTCCATGTTGCCTGTTTTATTTTGAATGAAGAAACCAAAATATAACGGTTCTTTCTTTTCCACTTTCATATAACAGGTGTTAATAAAAACCCCGGAAGGATCAGATCTTTTAAAACAATGTGTAATGTTGCCGGCATATTGTTTTGTGAATTTATCTATAACATTTGTTTCATTTTCCGTTAAAGTATTTAGGTTAAAATCTTGAGGGTTATCTAAAACCAAATCCGTTAAGCACATTGTTGCTTGTTCATTTTCTTGGCAGATATTATCAAAATCTTGGTCACTCCAAAGCCCTATTTTGCTGTTTAATGGAAAAGTAAAAGCGTAGTTGCCGCAAACATTTTTATAAGAATTACCATTAGTTTGATAACAACCTCCGCTCAAAATAAAAGAAATAATATTTACACCAAATATAAGCATAAGTATTACCGCGAAAGGAAGTAACCCCAAAAAACTGCCCCATGTTGTTTTGTTTTCAGGGTGGCCTACCGGCAATATTTTGTTAATTGCTTGTTGGGTTAAACTGAAATTTGCAAAAATGCTGTTAAATTTTTTATATTCTTTTTGCCATTGTTCTTTTTCTTCTTGTGGAACGGATTCATTTTGAAGTATCATATTCATTTTGGCTTCATAAAGGCTTTTTACTATATTTTTGAGTTGTCCCGCATAACCCATATAAAAGATACCGCGCCAAAACGGGGAAATGTTTTTGTAACTTTCATTACATTTTTTAATTTCCTTCCATTGTTTGTAGTACCAGCCTGATTTGTAAATTAAGCCTAAAAGAGAAGATAAAGTTTTTACATTATTAACATCATTTTTGATAAAACTGTAATTTGCCACACCGTTTATAACAAAGACATCACTAATTTGGTTTTCCTGGTCTTCCATAATAACCCCTTAAGTTTTTTGATAATTAATAATAACAAATTTTTTTGTTTGACACAATACATTATTTATGCTATAATTTTACTATCTAAGTTCCTAAGTCATTATGATACTGGGGGCAAAGGTCTTCTAAATTTGGTATAATTTCTATTGTACTAAGTGGAAGTGTTTGCGGCAGCAGTCCTCACATAAAAGTGTGTGGGCTGGTGCTTTTACCGCTCTAAATTTAAGACGGTAAAAAACAGCAAAAAGTAAGTAAGAAAGATTTTTTGTAAGGAAAATTATGGCAGAAAAACAAACCAAAAAAACAGCAAAGTTAAGCGGTCAAGAAAAGATCCGCATTAAACTTCGCTCTTATGATTACAGAATGTTGGACAACTCTGTTGCCAGAATCGTAGAAACTGCTAAAAAAACAGGTGCCATTGTTGCAGGCCCTGTATTACTCCCTGTAAAAATCAGAAAATATACGGTACTTCGTTCACCGCATACTGATAAAAAATCCAGAGAGCAGTTTGAAATGCGCATTCACAAACGTTTGATTGATCTTAAGAGCCCCACAGCCAAAACCGTCGATGAATTAATGAAATTAGATCTTCCCGCCGGTGTTGATGTGGCGATAAAAAGCAATTAATTGCTTTTATAAAGTGCCTATAAGGCAGGCGCAGAAAACAGTGGAACTCTGCGTCAGTAAAAATTAAGGTGATGCAGTAAGATTTAAAAATAAATTTTATGATGCAGCCATGAAAAGGAAAAAGTAAATGTCAGAACAGGAAAATAACCAAACTGCCCCGGCTCAAGAAGCCCCAAAGGCAGCCGTTAAAACAGCCCCTGCA
>JAEEIL010000007.1 GCA_016281355.1 Elusimicrobiaceae bacterium
AACAGGCTGATCGGGCCCAAGAGTTCACATCGACGGCTCGGTTTGGCACCTCGATGTCGGCTCATCACATCCTCCCGCTGAAGCAGGTGGGAAGGGTTGGACTGTTCGTCCATTAAAGTGGTACGTGAGCTGGGTTCAGTACGTCGTGAGACAGTACGGTCTCTATCTGTTGTGTGCGTAGGTAACTTGAGAGGAGTTGTCCATAGTACGAGAGGGCCTGGATGAACGAACCTCCTGTATATCAGTTGTTCTGTCAAGAGCATAGCTGATTAGCGGTGTTCGGTAGGGATAAGTGCTGAAAGCATATAAGCACGAAACCCGCCTCAAGATAAGGTTACCCTGGACTTTATGTCCCATAAGATCCCCGGAAGACCACCGGGTTGATAGGCAGGAAATGTAAGCATAGCAATATGTTCAGTTAACCTGTACTAATAGATCGTGAGGCTTGGCCGTATTCTTTAATCCCGAATATATCAACGCAGTTGATGTGTTCTAAAAGAAAACTTGGTTTTTCAATCGAAAGCGAATAATTTTCGTTCTTACCAAAGTGGGGTTAGTTCTCCCTGTTACCGGAAATGTTAATGGAAGGTAACTAAATAAAGGGGTAGGAATGAGACTGATGTTTATTCCGGTAAGGCCACACCCGTTCCCATTCCGAACACGGCAGTTAAGCTTACCAGGGTTGATGGTAGTAACACCCAATTCGGTGTTGTCAGAGTAGATCGATGTCAGTCTCATTGCTACCCTTTTTAATTGGAAAAAGCCATTAAGTGTTTTTCTCTTAATGGCTTTTTTATTTTGAAATTTCTTATTCCTAATTTTTTTTATGTATTTCCCAATTGTAACTGTCGCGGCACATGTCTTCTAAAGTGTTTTCCGCTTTCCAACCAAGTTCTTTAAATGCTTTTTGAGCATTTGCATAACAAGCGGCAATATCGCCAGAACGACGTGGTTTAATTTGATATGGTATTTTTACATTATTAACTTTTTCAAAAGTTTTTATCACTTGCATGACGGAATACCCATGCCCGGTACCGAGATTGTAAATTTTTAACCCTTGTTTTTTTTCTATAACTTTTAGGGCTTTTACGTGCCCTTTTGCGAGGTCAACTACATGTATATAATCGCGTACACCTGTACCGTCCGGAGTATCATAATCATTTCCGAAAACACTTAACTCTTTTCTCATACCAACGGCAACTTGCGTTATATAAGGCATTAAATTATTGGGCACACCGTTTGGGTTTTCCCCGATTAAGCCTGATTTATGCGCGCCGATAGGGTTAAAATATCTAAGGAGAGCGATATTCCAATCCGGATTAGCGGTATGTAAGTCAATTAAAATTTGTTCAATCATACTTTTTGTCCAACCATATGGATTGGTGCAGGTGCCTTTCGGGAAAGTTTCGTCAATTGGGTTAGATTTTGGGTTACCGTATACAGTTGCAGACGAGGAAAAAATTAAATTATGGCAATTATATTTGTTTAAAACTTCAAGCAAAACTAAAGTGCCGTTTATATTATTATCATAATATTCCAAAGGTTTTTGGCAAGATTCACCTACGGCTTTAAGCCCGGCAAAATGTATACAACAGTCAAATTTACTTTCGGAACATAATTCTTCCAAGGCTTTTTTATTACGAATATCTATATTAAAAAAAGGAACTTTTTTATTTGTTATTTTTTCAAGATTTTTTACAACAGTTTTCGAAGAATTACATAAATTATCAATAATGACGACCTCGTGATTTTGATTTAACAGTTCCACGACTGTATGGGAACCGATAAACCCCGTCCCACCTGTTACTAATATTTTCATTTTGATCTCCTATAATTCATATTATAGCAATTTAGCAAGGATGTTTATTATATGTAATTTTAATAAAACCTAATATAATAATTATTCGTTTAGAACCTTCCTTAATTTTTTTGATAATTTTGAAAGGGATTTTGTATTTACGGCTCTCATGCTGATGATATTTGAAATCAACTTTATCAAATTGATCATGATTTATCTTTTTTATTTTTGTAAAAGCCATGCAGATTTCTTTTAAAAATTTTGCATATTTTAAATAATCGGTCTTATTAATTATGTTCCCGCGCTCGTCTTTATTTATGTTATATATGAAATTATTATTTTCATCAAAACCAATATGGTTTAAAAGATTATATATTCCTTTAAAACGTTTTTTGTCAAATTCCGGAATAATTAATATAACCGGTGTTCCCAAAGCCAAGCAAGGTAATGCACAATGTATTTTATTAGTTATTACTAATTTTGCTTTTGAATACTCTTTTAATAAAGATTGTGCTTCATATAAACACCCCTTATAATCTGTGTTCATAGTGTAATGATGTGTTTTATATAAAATATTACTATTGGGGATGTTCTTTAATATTTCCATAATTTTTTTATCCACTATACTATGTTTTTCATCTTGAATTTTGTAACCTACAAAATATACATTATTATTTCTTTCATTGTTTTCTGTTCGGTATGTTTCCCCAAGTGTCAATGTTAAACATCCGGAAAAATAGGCACATATATTATGTCTCAACAAAAAATCCATGGTTTGATAATCTCTGCAGCCTATTGGTTCATTCTTTTTTAAATAATCTAATGTTTCTTTGGAAATTTGTTTTGGGTTATTGATGTGAAAAGCCACAAATAAAGGCCTTATATCTTTGGAAAATACTTTATTCTTTTTCCAAATATAATACCAGCCGTTTACAATCATATTAATTTCATTTCCCTTGTATATTCCTAATTGATCTCTATCTATAAATTCATCTATGTTTGGTAAAAATTGTCTGGCCGCCAATGTTTGTATATAATCTCCGATATTTACACCCTTTGGATAATGATATTCTTTTTCATTGATATTGTTATTGTACGTATATATTAATAAACCGTTATTTTTATATGGTGTTTCTGAATTAATTTTATCTATATGTTTTTTCATCAAATTATTCATAGATTTTCCTTTTTAATCAATCACCCTTAAAATAGTATTTTTGAAACCTAAATGTTTTACGCGGATGTAAAATTTCGGGGTTAAGAAAAATGCCGGATACCTTAACCAATATTTATATAAGATTTTCAAAAAATTCGGTAAAGATAAATTGTCTTTTGGGGTAAATTCTGCCCAAGGGGAAGTTCTCATCATCTCAATATATTCTTCCCTAAATTCGCTAATATTGTTTTGTCTCCAAGGTTTGAAATGCCTAATGGCAGGGTCTTTTTGCGCTTCAATAATTTCTTTTTTGTTAAGCTGCTTATTAACTAAATACGGGTCATAACAATGGTTACGCATATTCCATGTCGGGTTTACTTTCAACACCTTTGAGTGTAATAAATAATTTAAACAATCTTGGTCGGCATAATGTAAACCCCGGCTATGTAGGCTGGCATATTCAAACAAGGCATTTGCAATACTTTCTTCCCGCCATTTTTTATTGTTTATAAGCAGAACGCCAGCATTTAAATAATTTGCAGGCAAAATGTTTTCATTGAATTTCGAAACCAAATAACTTTTTTTGATTGCGAAGTCTACTGCGCCTGCCATAAAATAATCGGAAATATCCAAATTAAACAAAGGGGCAAGGGATTTGCGTACGAAAATATCGCAGTCCAAATAAATCAATTTATCTTCATTTATTAGTTGAGGGACAAGAAAGCGCGCATAAGTGGTAACAGTTATTTTACCTTCCCTGAAACGGCAATCTTTAAACATTCCATTATTTATCGGGATATAGGTAATTTCAAAAGGTTTAATCTTTTGCAAGGTTGCAATTTTATCTTTTTCCTCTTGCTTAATTTGATTGTCCAAGATAAAAAAGTGGAAATTATCTTCTTTGTTTGCACTTTTTAATATGGACATCAGCGCAAGGCCCATATATTTGGCGTAATTATTATCGGTTGCAAAGCATATATTTATTTTATTCATATTAACTCCTTTAGTCTGCTTTTGAACCAATACAAAAACGGCCGCTATACTCGAGCCATAGTAGCGAACCCTTATATAACAGCCGTGGTTTACCCGCAAAGGGGTAAACACTCGGCACAAAATACACGGCTCATGACTTCCGTATATTTTGTGCCTATAACAGCTGTTTTTGGAGCTACTATGAACTTTTCCAAGTCCCCGTATTCTAAAATACAGTTCCAAAAACAGATTAAATTGTATCGGGGGATATTCCCCGCATAAACTACTAATTCTCCTAAACAACTTCTAAAAAAATGATAGCAAATTTACTTTAGTCTTGCAAATTTTAATGATTGGCCCAAAGGGCCTAAAAGGCTAATAGGCCAAAAAATTTTTGCACGCATGCATAATATTTGATATAATATTGTTAGTTAAGACTAACAAAAATAAGGAGATAAAAATGAAAAAGTATATATTAATTATAATTGCCGGCATCATGGCTTTGCCGTTATTTGCATTTAATTTTAATGATAACGAGTTTGAGATAGACACGAACATTAAAACAGAAATTGAAGCAGTAATTAGCCAAGAAGTAAATACTGTTATTACGGAAAATACTGAATATGAAACCTCCTTCAGGAATTCAGATAATGAAATTATTGCAGCAATTAATAAACAAATGCAAATAGCTATGCAAGATATAAACCGCAGTTTGAAATTTCGTAAAAATATTTTTACCCGTAGCTTGGTTGAAGAACAGAAAATTCAAAAGCAAAGATATGAAGATATGCTCAAATGGGATGTCCCCGGCCAAATTTATGAATATATCAGGTTAAATTTTGATTTATATAAAGTAAAAGATATAATGGCCTCTTGTGTATATCATAATGAAACTTTGGTAGTCGTTCGTTTTAATTATGCATCAAGCCATGTAATTGTTTATTATGACTATAATTCCAAACAAGAGCCTATAACACATATTGTAAACCCGATGTAATATTAAAACGTATTATAAGTCTATCGTAAAAGTGCTTGCCTTTGTCTCGGCAGGCACTCTTTTTATTGTGTATTACTTTTAATATAGTAAAATATATTTGTAAGATGAATAAAGATATTTTAATAACTCGCGAAAAGATAATTATTAAAACCAGCATTGTGGGTATAGTCACAAATGTTTTATTGGCCGGTTTTAAGGCTTTTGTCGGTTTATTGGCAAATTCTATTGCCATAGTTTTGGATGCGGTAAATAATTTGTCTGATGTTTTATCTTCACTTGTTACAATTATCGGTGCAAAACTTGCCAATAAAGCGCCCGACAAAAAACATCCTCTCGGCCATGGTAGGATTGAATATTTAAGTTCTTTGATTGTTGCCGGAATTATTTTTTATATCGGTGTTGTAGCAATAATTGAATCTGTTAAAAAAATTATTCATCCGCAAGAGCCTGATTACACTTTTGTTACCCTTTTTGTTATCGTGGTAGCAGTTGTTGCAAAACTGGTTTTAAGCCATTATGTTTCCAAACAAGGTAAGAAGGTAAATTCCGGTGCTTTAATAGGTTCAGGAAAAGACGCATTTTTTGATGCAATTCTATCGGCTTCTGTCTTTGCTTGTACAATCTTTTATTTGGTTTTTCATATCTCTTTAGAAGCATATATGGGTATTGTAATATCTTTTGTAATTATAAAAGCCGGAATAGAAATGATGAGGGAAACTTTGCATGATATTTTAGGCCAAAGGGCAGACAGCAAAATGAGCCAAGAAATTAAACAAATTTTGAATGAAGAACCTCAAATCCGCGGAGTATATGACTTGATGATAAACAATTATGGTCCTAATAAAAATTATGCATCTTTGCATATTGAACTACCTGATACAATGTGTGTTGAAGAAGTTGACCGCCTAACCCGTAAAATAGAAGAGAAAGTTTACCATAAAACAGGTGTAATTTTAACAGGTGTCGGGGTTTATTCACATAATACAAAGGGAGGTTTAGCGGCTGAAATCCGAAATCATATTCAGCAAATAGTTTTGGCACATGATTGGGCCTTACAGTTGCATGGTTTTTATGCAAATATTGAGGAAAAAAGTTTACGTTTTGATGTTGTTTTAAGTTTTGATATTGATAGGGAAAAAGCTTTGCAAATTTTACTTGATGAGATAAAAAAGGCCTACCCGGAATATAAAATACAAATCACCCCTGATGTAGATATTAGTGATTAAAGTGAGTGTAAATTATGAATTTACCCCAAGAATTTATTGATTATACTTCCGCACTTTTTGGCGAAGAGCGTTGGAAAATATTTTTAAAAGCGCTTGATGAAAAACCGACAACAAGCATACGCTTCAACCCTTGGAAATATCGCCAAGAACAAATTTTTCCGGATGCAAAACCTGTGCCATGGTGTAGGGATGCTTATTGGCTTAATGATCGCCCTAATTTCACACTAGATCCATTACTTCACGCCGGCGTTTATTATGTACAAGAGGCTGGATCTTTATTTTTGGATCGTGTTTTGCGCCAATATGTCAACTCGCCTGTTTTGGCTTTGGATTTATGTGCTGCACCGGGCGGGAAATCAACTTTAATGAGGGCGACTTTGCCACATGGTTCTATGTTGGTAAGCAATGAACCGGATCGCAGGCGTGCAAATATTTTGCTTGAAAACATGCTCAAACAAGGCCACCCTGATGTTTTGGTAACTCATAATTTGCCGAAAGCTTTTGAACAAACCGATTGGACTTTTGATTTAATTTTAACGGATGTTCCTTGTTCCGGTGAAGGTTTATTCCGTAAAGATGAAGAATCCGTAAAGGAATGGAGCACTGCTACCGTTAGTTTTTGCCAAAAGCGCCAACGTAAAATTTTACAAGATATTTGGCCTTGTTTACGCCCGGGCGGTTTGCTTATTTACAGCACTTGCACTTTTAATACTAAGGAAAATGAGGAAAATGTCCGTTTTGTTATGGAAGAACTGGGTGCGGAAATTTTACCTATTCCCATAAAACCGGAGTGGAAAATTACAGGTTCCCTGTTAAATGGGTGGGATTATCCGGTATACCGTTTTATTCCCGGCATTACGCAAAGCGAAGGCCTTTTTATGGCAGTACTTCGTAAAAAAGGGGAAAATACCGGTCATACTATGTTATCTGCTGCGCGACGTCATGCGAAAGCAAATAAAGCAATACATTTATTATCGGACGGAAACCCGACTTACGAACAAAAAGGTAAAGAACAAATACCGACAACCGCACAAGCCTTATCTTTAATTTTCTCTAAAGATTATTACCCACATATTGAACTTACATTAGATCAGGCACAGGCATATTTACACCGTCAGGCACTTTCTTTACCGGCTGGTGCGCCGCAAGGTTTTGTAATTGTCACATATATGGGACATCCGCTTGGTTTTATAAAGAACTTGGGTGATCGTGCCAATAACTTATATCCTAAAAATTGGGCTATCCGCAATTTGTAATTTTAGTTACTACTCGATGTCAAAGTTGAAATAGATATTTTTATAAGGTTCATTTCTTAAGGTAAAATGCCACCATTCGGAGTATATACCTTTAAAACCGGCTTTCATCATTGCATCTCTTAAAATTTTTCTATTCCTTTTTTGTTCTTCGGTTATGTTCGGGTATTTATAGTGTGAAATTTCCGAAAACAAGTCAAAAGTACCGCCCATATCAACAAAAGAACCGTCTTTTTTGATTATTGTTAAATCAACGGTGCTGCCACGCGTATGGCCTGATTTGGTTGATATATAATCCCCTTTTATCAAATCAGATTTATTAAGTTCCGGGAAGAAAGTTTTGTCTCCTTCGTCGTAAGGATCTTTTATCCAAGCAACAAAGTTATCAACAGCTTTTTGTGGCCTATAAGCATCCCATATCAAAAGACGATAGCCTTGCTTTCTTAGATCTTCGGCGGCTTTTGCGAGGGCTGCTAAAGCCTCTTTTGTCAAATATGCTTTTGGAGCTTTATAACCGTTAATTTTATTACCTGTAAAGTTATTTGAAGAATAATATCTTATATCGTAAACGACGTCATCAATTACTGTGCTGATTTCAGCAAAATCTGATTTATCTGTAGAAATTATTCTTGCTTGCAAAGTCACAAAACAATTCACAATTACTAAAAATGCTACTAATAATTTTTTCATTTTACCTCCAAGTTATGCTACATTATATATTGTGCAAATATATTCTATAATTTTTTTACTTGTGTTTTACAAATTGCTATAATAAAAGATATTTATAAATAGAGGTCTTTATGACTGTCAGCTTACATACTTCCATTTTGGGGATAGATTTTGAAAATCCCTTTCTTCTTGCTTCTGCTCCTCCGACATCTTTAATAGAAAGCATTGATGTAGCTTTCCAAATGGGTTGGGCAGGTGCTGTTTTAAAAACTATAACCCCGGACGATTTGAAAATGATAGAGGCTAGCCCGCGTTATGCGGTTTTAGAAGATAAAAAGCGTATCATTGGATTTCAAAATATAGAATTATTAAGCCATAAAACTGTTAAATATTGGTGTGACGGTATTAAATATCTAAAACAAAAATATCCGACAAAAGTTATTATTGCCAGCATTATGGCACCTGTTAATAAAAATGCGTGGCAAGACTTAGTAAAAACTTTAAATGATACACCTGCTGACGCTTTTGAATTAAATTTCTCTTGTCCTCACGGTATGCCGGAGAAAGGCATAGGTATGGCAATAGGAACAGATGCTGAAATTTCATCTACTATCACAAAATGGGTAAAAGAAGTTTCCCAAAAACCTGTGTTTGTAAAACTTTCCCCGAATGTAAGTGATATCACAAGTATCGTACGTGCGGTAGAGCAAGCAAAGGCCGATGGTTTCGCCGCCATTAACACAGTGCAAGGTTTTATGGGCTTAGATTTGAAGACTTTGAAACCTTTACTTAACGTAAACGGTAAAACAACTTTTGGCGGATGTTCCGGAATTATGGTACGCCCAATAGGGCTGCGTTGTGTGGCACAAATACGCCAAGCAAGTGCGTTGCCTATTTTAGGGCAAGGCGGTATTTCCACTTGGGAAGATGCCGTACAATATATTTGTGTCGGTTCTGATGCTGTTCAAATATGTACCGAGGTAATGTTAAACGGGTATAAAGTAATAGGCCCCATGTTAAAAGGTTTAAAAAATTATTTGGAAGAAAAAGGCTTTTCCGACATAAATGCGCTTAAAAATAAAGCAGTTGAAGTTTTGACTTCTCATAAAGATTTACTTAAAACGCCACTAGAGTATCCTAAAATAAATCATGAAAAATGTGGTCGTTGCGGTAAATGTGTAACAATTTGTATGGAATCAGAGCACCAAGCTTTACAATTAAATGACGGGAATATTGTAGTAGATAAAAATCATTGTGCAGGGTGCGGGCTTTGCCGTTTTGTATGTCCGACCGGTGCAATTTTAAAAGAATAAATTATTTTAATGGTTAAATATGAAAAAATATTATACGAAGCATTTTTTGTTATTTTTATGTATTTTGATAACCTGCTTACTTACAGGTTGCGGCCAAATTAAAAAAGATAATTTGTCTCTTTGGAACGATGAAGCTCCGGCTAAAAAAGCACTTATTAGTTACATGAAAGATGTAACAAATAAAAAATCTGAAAATTTTGTACCGGTTGAAAACCGTATTGCCGTTTTTGATCTTGATGGTACACTTATACTTGAAACAGATCCCTCTTATTTTGATTGGGCTTTATTTGAACACCGTGTGCTTGATGACAAAAATTATAAGGCTACAAAAGAACAAATAGCTGCTGCTAAAGCATCCAGAGAGAGAGGGATTTTCCCGGAATTAAATGCCAATCGCGAAAAGATGGTTTCTGAAGCATATAGAGGTATGACTTTGGAAGAATTCTATTCTTTTATTCGCAATTTCATGCAACAAGAACAGCCCGGTTTTATAAATATGAAACGCGGGGATATTTTCTATAAACCTATGGTGGAAGTGGTTGAATATTTAGTCAAAAATAAATTTACGGTCTATATTTGCAGTGGCTCCGATCGCATTATGGTGCGCCCTTTAATTGAAAAGAATTTGCCTTATATTCAGCCCAAACAGATTATAGGCTCCGATAGCACAATTGTGGCAAATCAACAGGGAGAAACGGATGGATTGTCTTACACATTTAAAAAAGGTGACAAACTTATTTTAGGCGGTAAAAATCTTGTAAAGAATTTACAAATGAATAAAGTTGCCATCATAGCACGGGAAATAGGTGTGCAGCCCGTGCTTGCTTTTGGAAATACTTTCAGTGATGCAAGTATGATAAATTACACTATTTACAACAATAAATATAAAGCGCTTGGTTTTATGCTTATGTGTGATGATTTGGCGCGAGAGTACGGCAATATGCAAAAAGCAGAAAAAATGCGTGCTGCATCAGCAGAATATGGCTGGATACCTGTTTCTATGCGTGATGATTGGAAAACAATTTACGGTGATAATGTTAAACGTCGTTAAATTTCAGAGGTAAATATGAAAAAACTAATAATATCTTTAGTGGCATTATTTTTATGTGTACCTGTTTTTGCGGAACTTAGCGAAGGGCAACATATTGTAGGCGGCCGCTTGGGTTTTGGCTTTCAATTGGAAAATTCCGGCATATCTTACCCAACGGATAATCGTGTAGATTGGGGTACTTTAGGTGCGGAAGCCGGTTTGTTTTATTATTATTTGGTTACAGACCATATCGGCTTTGGGGCAGATATCGCATACGGAGATTTTGACGGCGGTGACTTTTTTGTTTCTACTGAAAAGGTAGACGATAAAACTAAACTCTTAAACTTAATGCTATCAACGAAACTTATTGCAAATCCTTCAAATTCTGTTCGCCTTTATATGCCGCTTGGCCTTGGTATGGCAATAGCACAACAAGATATGCATATTCATAAAGGCGGTGTAGATTTCGATAAAAAGAAAACGGATACTTCTTTGGCATGGTTTATCGGCGCCGGGTTTGAATTTGATATATCTGATACCGGTTGGACTATGGGTTTTGAAACACGTTACAACTCTTTCCGTTATGAAACGGAAAAACTGGTCCGCAATGCTCCAAGCGGTATTGGCGGGCACGGTAACCGCCACATGAGTTATATATCTTTGCACATGCAAATAAACAAACATTTTTAACAAAGATGTTTAAAAATTAAGTTCTATTAAAAATGCCCACGGTTGAAACCGTGGGCATTATAATAAATTATTTAAATTTATTTTTCAATATGATATTCCCTTTCGAACTTATCCATTAGTTCAGCATCTTGAGAGGATAAACCATATATTTCTTGTAATCGCTTTGGGGAATAGAAATTTATTCCGTCGCCGTAAATATCTTTTTCTATGCCTAACTTGGTGTTGATTTCGGCTATAGTAATTGTTCTGCCCCAGCCGGCCAAAATAGGTTGTATAAAAAGTGATTTTTTGGCTAATGTTACGATATCGGGGGATGTTTGTTCTATTTGATTGCAAGTTCTTATCAATTCCACTAGAGATGTAATAAGTTGTTTCGGATTGTAAGAAGTAACACTTTGCAAAGTTTTGGCAAATTGTTCATAGGAGTTATATAATTTTGTCGCTTCCTCATCATTTGTGTTTTTAAACATAGATATTTCGGCACGTTGGGATGGGGTTAAAAGATTGCTTTTAACATTATATTCCAAAAGTGCGATATCTTTGTTATAGTTTTCTTGTGGAAAATAGTATTTAAAAATTTCCAACATATCTACTTTACGATATGTATTCCACCCTACCTTAACAGGTTGTGTTAAATATTTTGCTAATTGATTTTTATCAGATATATTTTTCTTATTAAAATCATCATTAAAAACCGTGAGATCTGCAAATAAAGGTTGCAAATTTTCGTAAGATGGATTTTGGGTGTTTTCTAATGCTTGTTTATAGGCTTCAAAAGGCATAGCCTGTGTAATAACTTTTGTAACATCTTTCCTAATTTGTTTGATTAGGTCATCGGATGTATATGCACATAGAGATAAACTTCCAAGCAAAAAGGCAGCTGATAGAGATATTATTTTTGAGTACATACTTTTCTCCTTAAATGAATATTAACAATTTTATTTTAATACTTTTGGGCTTTTGCCACAAGAGCCAAAAGGCCTATTTTCTTTATGGGCACTATAGTAGGAATAGCGAGAAATGCAATGTGTTTTTAGTATTTCCGGTTTAATATGTTTATATAAAGCTCGGAGTATAAAGTATTGTGTGTATAAATTTATATATTTCGGCAATGTTTCTTATTTTTTAATAGATTGTACTTGACTTAATGTTAATAACTGCTATAATATCTCAGTGGAGGGCTTATGAGTAAAAAAGTTTTAATTATTTCCGCTTCACCCAGAAAAGGCGGTAATTCAGATTTATTGTGTGAACAATTTTTAAAAGGTGCAAAAGAAGCAGGACATGAAGTCGAAAAGGTGCTTTTACGAGATGGCAAAATTAATTATTGTTTAGGTTGCGGTGTCTGTAACAGCACTCACAGTTGTGTGCAAAAAGATGGCATGAAAGATCTATTAGATAAAATGGTTAATGCTAATGTTATAGTCCTTGCAACACCGGTATATTTCTATACTATGGATGGGCAGTTAAAAACATTTATTGACCGTTGTGTCCCAAGATATACGGAAATTTCAAATAAAGATTTCTATTTTATTTTATCTGCTGCCGACACGGAAAAGGCCAATTTAAAACCTGCCGTAGAAAGTTTGCGTGGTTTTACCCGGGACTGTTTGGAAGGCACAAAAGAAAAGGGCATTATTTACGGTGTAGGTGCTTGGCAGGCCGGTGATGTTAAGAAATTACCTGCATATAAAGAAGCCTATGAAATGGGCAAAAAGTGCTAGAAGATAGAGTTTATTTAAGCGACAAACCGCCACATATATTAGTGGCGGTTTTTACTGTAAAAATAATATGCTAAGATTTTAATAAGAGGGGTATCAAATGGAATTATACGAAGTTATAAATAAAAGAAGAACTGTTCGTGAGTGGCAAAATAAAAATGTTGATATTAGTGCTATAAAACGCATTATTGATGCCGGTCTAAAAGCACCGACGCATAATCATCTTCGTGAATGGGAATTTATTGTTTTGCATACTATAGAAGAGAAAACACAAGCACTTAAATTTACAAAAGAGGGTGTTGAACAATTTAAAAAGGAAAACAATTTTGACTCTTGGCCCGATAAAACAATTGAACAAAAAATGTATAAATATGCTGTACCAAAGCAGTATGAGATGTTGTTTAATGCTCCTTATATTATTATTCCTTTGTTTAAAGCAAAATCTTTGAAAGCCGAATCGGTAGACCAACTAAATTCTTTTGCAAGCATTTGGTGCGTGATTGAAAATATTTTCCTTGCCGCTACCGCAGAAGATTTAGGTTATTCCATGAGTGTTCCAATAGGTAAAGAAGGCAATAAAGTTTGCAAGGAATTAGGGGTTCCGTCTGATTATATAATGCCTGTTTATATCGGTATCGGTTACCCTGATAATACTGCCCCTGATATAGAACAATATAAATATACCGCTGACCAAAAAATCCATTTCGGCAAATGGTAAGAATTTAAATTTTTAATATATCTTTTTCCTACCTAGTGCAATGTGAGTAAAAATATAGCAACTCAGAACGCACGAAACATTTAACACTTTATATGTTAAAATATATTATATGACAATTTTTAAGAAAGGCATATTAGTGCTGGCGTTCGTTTGTTTGGAAATAGATGGATTCTGTTTAAGAGTAGGAGAGAATCCTACTATTGATTTCGGCACGATTCACTATTTGTATGGAACAGCAGGTTTTAGCGAGGTTACTGTTTCCGCGGATGGAGGAGCTCCTGGCACTGGCGGTTCTGGGAATTTGGTCAGTCAATCAGGTGGTTCTAGCGGAACTGTAACTTTTAATCTTGAATTTATTGATAGAATTTCCGTTCTGTTTGGTGGAGAAATTGATTTAACGATAGGAACAGGCTCTTATTCTGATAATACATGTGGCGATATAACAATTTCAAATGTTCATACTACTGGTAATGCGTCTTCTGCGAGCAAGTCTGTGAACGCAACTACTTCTTCAGTATCTTTCCCAATAGGTGCCAGGTTGACTGTAAATAATTTTACTGGATCGGATTCATGTACACTTAATAAAAAAGCAGTTAGTTCTTCTGCTATGACAGGTAGGGTTTCCGGTTCAGCTAATGCCTCTTTAAACATAAGCGTAATTATAGTGCCTGATATAGCGGTATCGCATGATTCTGCTTCTCTAAACTTCGGTAAAATATGTTCAATTGCAACAGGAACACAAACAATAACTGTTGGAACAGATGGCTCGGTAACTTCTCCCACAAATTTATTTTGTCCTGCACAGGGCACTAGTGCTGATAGCTTTACTGTAACCGGTAATTCCGATGATACATTTTCCGTAAGTTTACCGGCGTCAATAACTTTATCAAACGGAGTTGACAATTTAACAGTCAGCAATTTGACTTCTTCTTGTACAAACAACTGTGTTTTGACGGATAATCATCATACTTTTACTGTTGGCGGAACTTTAACAATTCCTGCCGGTGTAAGTGTCGGGCATTATCAAAACAATTATACAGTAACCATAAACTATTAAGGAGGATGTATGAAAAAATTAGTCGTATTATTTATATTAGCAGGCCTATCATTATCTGCTTTTGCAGGTATTATGATACATCCCAAATTCGTTTTCTTCGATGATAAAACGAAAGTGGCAGAAGTTTCTTTAATCAATTCTGATGCTGTAAAAAGTTCAAATTACCGTGTTTCCATTTCTTATAAAAAGCAAAATCCGGATGGCTCTTATACGGAAATACCCTCTGTTGAAGGGCAAGAAGAGCCTGCAGACAGTGCAGTTCCTTTACTTCGCTACAGTCCGCGTGCCACACTCCTTTCGCCGCAAAAAGGCCAGGTTGTACGCATTTTAAAACGCTTACCGCCAAGCATAGAACCCGGCGATTATGTGGCCTATATAACTTTTACTGAAGTTGCCATGGAAAAGCCCTTAACTAAACAGGAAAAGAAAAACACTTTCAGCGTTACTTTAACACCTATTCCGGCTTTTTCTATTCCAATAATTGTTCGTCATCAAAACAAGGCTGATCCTAAAGTTTCTTTGAAAATATTTAAACCGGAACAAAAAAGTGCTCAACCTTATGTCTCTTTCCGTATATCGAAAGAAGCGGGGGATAAATCTTTCGTACGCGGTGATATAAGCATTTGGATGAAAGACGAAATGCTTGGCCTCATCCGCGGTAAATATCTTTTGCCTTCTACGGAATATGTTGATATAACGATGTCTTTAAAGAGTGAAAATAAGGTATTAACTTGGGAAAATCTTAAAGGCAAAAAAATAAAAGTTTTGTTTACAGAACATTCTGAAGATAAGATTAATAAAAAGAAAGTTTTAGCAAAACAGGAAATAAAATTTTAACATTTTAAATCAGAAGTATTTTTATGAGGGGACTCCATAAAATATTTTTGGGTGTTTACCTCTTTTTAGTTTTAACACCCCCAATATTTGCTTACCAACAGGATGATTTTGTCATTGTCAAAATAACGGCAAGTGACAGAATAATTAATCCTGCGGCTATTGCTTTATATCAACATGATAGGCTTTACTTGCCTTTTGACTTTTTAACACAAGATTTATCTTTGGTCCTTAAGTATGATAAAGGAACGGAAAAGATTACCGGTTGGGTTGATAATGAATCAAAAAAAGTAACAATTGATTTTCAGAAAGGGGAAGGCCAATCAGATAAGGAAATGTTTAATGTTTCAGAAGATGATTTTATTTACTATGAAAATGAATTATACTTAAGTTCTAAACTCGTAGATAATATTTTACATAGTGCAAGTGAGTTTGATTTTAATAATCAAAGCCTTAAGATGCAAACTATCGGTAACCTTCCTTTTGAAAAGGAACTTTCCCGTCAGAAAAAAAGGGATCAATTTGACCGCATTACTCAAGAAAAGGAAAAAAAGCGCCAAGAAGATTTGAGCAAACAAGTTTATAAACAAGAAAACTTTTTCCAACCGCCTTTTGTTGACTTATCTGCCAGGTACAGTATATACCATAATGAGGGCCAAGAAACAGATTCTAATTTCGGTTATAGCGTAAACACATCATTTATGACTGGCGGTTTTGATTCCAATGCCTATTTATATTCATCAACTAATAAGGAAAAACCGATATTAGCTTTAAAGACAGCTAAAATAGACGAATCCGGTAATATTTTGGGTCTTTTTAAACAACTTGAAATCGGTGATATTTATAGTTTCGGCACTGCGGAAAATCAGGGTTCGCAAAACGGTTGGGGTTTTAAAATGTCCACAGATTCCTATCTTAACACTAACGGTAAAACTTATAATATCCGCTCGGAATTACCACTCGGTTGGGAAGTGGAACTTTACCGTAACGGTGAAATGTTAGGTTACCAAAACAGTTCGCAAGACGGTTTTTTTGAATTTTCTGGTATACCGCTTTTGCTCGGTAAAAACGTTTTCAAATTTGTTTTCTATGGACCGCAAGGCCAAATTAAAGAAAAGTATGATGTCTTATTTTTTAACGGCAATATCTTAGATAAAGGCAAAGCCCGTGTTAAATTAGATTATGTAAATAAAAACAGATATTTAGTTGAATTACGTGATAAACCTAGGAAAACTTCTTTAGGTCATCACGCTTTAGCGGAAGTCGGTTACGGTATTACCAATAATTTAACAATAAATGTTTCCGCTATCGCAGATTCTTTGGAAGTCCCTGCCTTGTATCCGCCTGATACTTATTACCGTAAAGATAAAACATTTGCCTCGGCGGAACTTTCCTTGTTTTCTTTTGGTATTTTTTCAAGTTTGGGCACCGTCGCAGATTTTGACAAAAACGCTTTTACTGTGGACTATTATGCCCAAACCTCTGTTTATGATTGGGATATTACTTTTGAAAATATTTATTTCGGTGATGCGGAAACAAACCGTAATATTCTTGGTAACACATTTATAAAAAATAATACTACCTTACGTTTAAATAAAACCTTAAAATTAGGCTTTTTGGGTTTGTTTCCGTTTTCTTATACTTTGCAGCATTTTAATACTATGGACGGAAGAAATCAAACCGAGCATTATGCCTCACTTTCAAAAAATTTACCTTATAATTTTTATGTTAACTTAAATTATCAAAATTCTTATTGGTATTCACAGTATAGAAGTGAAAAACTTGGTTTAAACGTAAACAAAATATATGGCCCTTGGACTGTCAGAAGTAATTTTTTATACGACTTAATTTATGATGCTTTGCAAGATGTGGAAATTACCGCCTATCGCAATTTAACACAACGTTTAAAATCCGGTGTAAAATATCTTTATACGGCACGCAATATAGCAGCCAGGAAATATGAAAGTTTATATTCCGCAAATTTAAGTTGGCAAACAAAAATCGGTTTCTTTGCTTTGGAAGCAGGTATTTCAAATAAACATAACAGATATGCATCTTTAAGTTATAATTTATCTTTATTGCCTGAGCCCAGAGGTAATAGAATTTATACTTCCGGTACGAAATTGCAAGGCACCGGGGCTATCGCCGCCCGTGCTTTTATGGATGATAATATGAACGGTATTTATGACGAGGAAGAAACTATTTTACAAGAAGCTGATTTTGATATAAAACCTAAATCAAACAGTTTTGATTCAAAGCATATATCAAAAAAAGGTGACACCGTTTTAAGCCATTTGCCTGCTTATAGGCCACTTGATGTTTCCGTAAACACCAAAGATGTACAAGAAACTTTATCCATATTAAATACCGTCGGTGATAAAACCGTTATGTTAAGGCCCGCCCAAGTGGTGTATTTAGATTTCCCTATGGTCGGCACAGGCGATATAGAGGGATCAGTCTTCATACAAAAAGGTGAAGACCGCAAAGAAGCCAGAGGCATAATATTAAAATTATATGATTTAAAAACAAAACAATTGGTAAGCACTAAAATATCGGAGTTTGACGGATATTATGTCTTCCAGCAATTACCTATGGGTGATTATGAAATTACCATTGATGAGGATCAAGCCAAAGAATTGGGTTTAACACAAGTTAAAAGAATTAAATTTAGAATTGACAAATTTGAGCAGTTAGAAATAAGATATATTATATTGCATCAATCTGATGTAGACGAAAACGAAAACGAAGAAAATGATGCACACAATGAGAAAGAAAATCATGGAAATAAAGATGAATTTTCCCTCTTATACTTTTTCCCTAAACAAGAAAACGGACAGGAAACTTATACAGATTCTTCGTTAGATTAAGTTTAATAGCCAATATCGATTTTTTAACACCCCCCTTGTTTTTTTGGGATTTATAGGTTATAATATATTTTGTACAGTCTTATTGCAATGTCGTAAAGGAGGAGATTATGAAAAAGTTATTATTATTATTAGTTGTTTTTGTATTCGCAGTTTCCGGAGCATTTGCAGAGTCTACCGCTACTGCGACAGGTCATGTCGATGCTGAAATTATTGCTCCGATATCCGTATCGGAAACCACTCACTTAAATTTCGGCAGGTGGGCTTCCCCTACATCAGGTCCTGGTACAGTAGTAATTAGTCCTGCTGCAGCACCTTCACCTGCTCCTAGTGGGGTTACATCAGTTGCTGGCGGTACTGCTGCTTCTGCTGGAATTTTCGCAGTAACTAATGATGGAGGTGTTCCCTATGCTCCCTCAGTTACACCTGCTACTGTTACTATAACTAATCCGAACTCTGATACTATGTCAGTTGGGACATTCACATATAGTTGTAATAGCAATTGTACCAATGCGACGCTATACGTTGGTGCTACTTTAAGTATTGCTCAAAATCAGGCAGCAGGCGCATATACAGGTGAGTATACATTAACACTTACTTACTAATACATAGTTTGTTTTTAAAACCCCGTGTTTATGGCACGGGGTTTTTTATTGCCCGAATGTAGTTTGTCTTGCTTTAAAAATTGTAAAATAAATTAGGGATATTTATGATTAGTTTTTTTGTGTGTTTAGGGTTATTAATCCTATCTTTTTTTACATATGCAAAATATGTTGAGCATGTTTTTGCCCCCACAAAAGCAAAAACACCGGCAATCCGTTTTAATAACGGTGTAGATTATGTGCCTATGCCGCTTTGGCGTATGGTGCTTGTTCAACTTTTAAATATCGCAGGGCTTGGGCCTGTTTTCGGTGCAATTGCAGGTGCATTATGGGGGCCAAGTGTATTTTTGTGGATTACTCTCGGTACAATTTTTGCCGGTGCGGTGCATGATTTTTCTTGCGGGTTTTTATCAATCAGAAATGACGGTAAATCAATTTCTGAAATTACAGGTATTTACCTCGGTAAACATATGCGCAATTTTATGCGCGTTTTCAGCATAATTTTGCTTGTTATGGTCGGTACTGTTTTTGCAGTCGGCCCGGCCAACTTGCTTGTATTTTTATTTAAAAGCCACGTAGCACAAAACAGTATTTTAGTTAATGCATATTTTTGGCTTGCACTTATTTTCTTCTATTATTTTATGGCAACATTTTTGCCTATTGATAAAATTATCGGGCGTGTTTACCCTTTGTTCGGTATTTGTTTAATAGTTATGGCACTCGGTGTTACGGGGGGAATGTTTGTACAAGGTTATCATATTCCTGAAATTACTTTGCGGAATTTACACCCTGCACATTTACCCGTTTGGCCGCTTATGTTTGTGACAGTAGCATGCGGTGCAATATCAGGCTTCCATGCAACACAATCACCACTTATGGCACGTTGTGTAACAAGCGAATATCAATCTCGCCAGGTATTTTACGGTGCTATGGTTATGGAAGGCATTATTGCACTTATTTGGGCGGCAGCCGGTTGCGCAATTTACACAAAAACAGGTGGCCTTATGACGGGTTTGCAAGAAATGCTAAAACACAGCGGCCAAGCTGGTGTTGTATATGATATTTGCCTAAAGACTATTGGGCCGCTAAAATTAGGGGCAATTTCTTTTGGGCTTTTATTTGTGATGATCGGTGTAATTATTTGCCCTATAACTTCCGGTGATACTGCTTTCCGCGCATCCAGATTAGTGCTTGCCGATTGGTTTAAAGTAGACCAAAAACCCTTCTTAAAACGTTTACGCTTAAGTGTCCCGCTTTTACTTGCCGGTGTGATTATCAGCCAACTTCCTTATGATATTATTTGGCGCTATTTCAGTTGGTCAAACCAAACTTTGGCAATGATAGTTTTATGGGCTGCCACTTATTATTTATATGGTAAAAATCAAAAATATTTTATTACTTTAGTGCCTGCTGTTTTTATGACGGCTGTAAGTGTAACTTATTTTTTAATTGCACCTGAGTGTTTGCATTTACCCTCTTATATTGCATGGCCTTTAGGTCTAGTATTAACTGCACTGATTGCCGCTTATTTCATCATCAAAATGAAAAAGGGAAAATAATATGAAAAAACTAAGTTTGATAATTTTATCTGCTTTTTTGTTGTTTTCCGGATGCGCCGGTGTATCTAAAAAAGAATTTACTTTGCAGGGGGACCACGGTAAATTATCAGCTGTTTTACAAACACCGAAAAGTCAAAAATCTTATCCTCTGGTTATCATTATGCACGGTTTTAACGCAAGCAAAGAAATGTATTTACTTACAAACCTTTCCGCACAACTTAACAGGCAAGGTATTGCGACACTCCTTTTTGATTTTAACGGGCATGGGGAAAGTGAGGGCGCATTTGTTGATATGACTATTCCAAACGAACTTGAAGATGCCCGCAAAGTTTATCAATATGCCGCCAAACTGCCGAATATTAAAACAATTTCTTTAACCGGGCATTCTATGGGCGCAGTAGTCGGTGCGATGCTGGCGGGGGAACTCGGTAAAGATAAAATCAAAACTATAGTTTTAATGTCCCCTGCACCGGAATTAAAAGAAGATACCGCCAAAGGTGATTTGTTCGGAGTAAAATATGATACTAAAAATGTGCCGGAATATATAACTCTATCTAACGGTTTAAAAGTCGGCCGTGCATTTTTAAAAACCACACCGAATGTGCCAATTTACGAAATTGCTCAAAAGTATAAAGGGCCGGTTTTGATTGTCCATAGCCGAGATGACCAATTGGTTCCTTATAAATACGGTATGGAATTTAGTAAAATTTACCAAGATGCTATATTAAAAACTTTACAGGGCTTTGATCATAATTTCACGCAAGATACACCCTCCGTAAATAAACAAATTACAGATTATTTGGCTGGGCAACTTTTATAAAAATCACTAAAATTAAAAAGATTTTAAAAATGTTAAAATGCTAAGAGAAGTCGCCAAAAGTGTGAGGAATTTTTAATGTCGTATAAATTAGGTTTTTTAAAATTAAGATTTACCGTAGAAGAAGGCTCCAAAAAAGAAAAATTTATCAAAAATATTATCGAAGCAGAAAATAATATAAAAAGATTTTTGGCAAAATTGTTTATAGGGAAAAGGCAAAAACATAATGTCATAATTAATAATCAACAATTTTATTTTTATGATACTATTTTTTCCCAAGGTTATACCGGGGTTGTTAAGGATATGGAAAGCGATTGCTACAACCTCTCAAAAATTGATTTTAAGGAAGATGATATTGTTATAGATATCGGTGCCAATATCGGTATGGTTTCTGTTTACCTTGCAAAAAAATATCCTTTTTTAAAAATTTATTCATTTGAGCCGTTTAAAGCAAGTTATGATTCTTTTATAGAAAATATTAAAATCAATAATGTCCCTAAAGGGGTAATATATCCATTTAATAAGGCTGTAACAAAAGATGGCAGGAATATAGCCATGAAAACAGATGATGTTTTAAATAGTGTTAGTTCTACCATAGATTTTAAAAACGATAAATTAGACGGTGGCAATATCGTTAAAAGCGTAACCTTGGATCATATAATAGAAACTGTGTTGGCTGAAAATAAACAAAACAATATAAAACTTTTGAAAATGGATTGTGAATTATCGGAATATGAAATATTAAAAAATACGAAAGCAGAAAACCTAAAAAAAATAGTTTATCTTAGTGCGGAATTCCATGAGAAAAAGAATTTCGGTAATCCTGAAGAACTTGAAAATTATGTGAAGAAATATATTCCTAATGTAAAAGTTGTGAAATGTAAATTAGATTAAAATTCTGTTATAATTAAGTTTCCGGTTCTATTAAAAACTCCCCAATTTTACTATGGGGAGTTTTTTAAATTTTAAAATAATTATCTATTTGTTTTCGTAAATTATTTTCTCAGTTATTTTTGTTCATCCTCACTTGTATTAATAGGAGTAAATATATTTTCTGTTGGGGAAAACATTGGCTTTTGGAAATTAAAAGTTGTTCCTAAATTTGGTTGTATCAAAGAGGGTGTAAATTGGTTTTGTTGCAAAGCAGGATCAAAAAGATAAGAATCGTAATTGCTTATAGTTTTTCTCAAAGAAGAACCTTCAATAGAATATCTTAGAGCCGGTTTTACAAAACCATTCATTACAGCAGGGAATACTTTAAAGCCTTTTTCAGCATCTGCGATAGCACCCGCACCCAACAGATAGAATATCATAGGCCAATAGAAAGTGTTTCTTGTCGCTTCAAATTCACTTTCATTTAATTCGGATTTTCTTTGGTTCGCACTCATCGCATATAAAGTAGGTAAGATGAAACCTAGGTTACTCATACTATATAATGTTTGTGCATCTTTTATAGGCGCGCCGGGCATTTTGGCTGCTTGTGCTATAACTAATTTCTGCGAATATTGGAATACTTGTGCAGTACCTAAACCTAACATCGTTCCTGCAACAGCACCAATAGCGGTATTTGTTCCCCTAGATAAATTATCGGAAGGAACAGACATTAAAAGTGTACCCGCAGTTGCAAGTACGGCAGAATTAAACAAACCTTTACTAAAGAATGCTTTTCTGGGTGATATTAGGCGGAGTGTAAATTGCGGTATCGCAGTAAAAAGCGAAGCCATAAATTTAGCATTTTCAGCTTGGGCGCCATAATCTTCGAAGGTATCTCTTGCAAAACTATTAACGCCTTTAAAGTAAACGTACCCTTCTAAGGATGATAACCCCATCATACCAAAAGTATAAGGCGCGATTTGCGGGGAGAATAAAAGTTTCCACGGTTTTACGAGAAAATCTGCCTTAACCGGTTTATAATGGGGGACATTCATTTTCGGCATTCTAAAAGCTATACCTGCCCCTGCTAAGGCTGTTAAACCCAATAATACAGGATAAGTGACAGAGAAGTCTTTTCTCTTGTCTTTAAATGTATCATTATCCATTTTGGCCAAAGCGTTTGCTACGAAAGGTACTGCTGTAAAGGCCATGGCGCCAATATTTTTAAAAACCATTGAAGCAGTAAGGGTTGAGCGATTAAGTTCATAACCTTTTATTAAAATGTTTGCACTTGCCCTAATACCTGCGGAAGCCAAGCCTGTAGTCGCAGAGGTAACAAACAAAGGCCAAGTTGGTAAAGTGTTTTCCCTGGTTTTATAAACACCTTCGATTATATTTCCGTTTTCATCTGTTTCAGGGATAACTCTACCTTCTTCATCAAGTTCATTGGTAACATTGCCGTGGTAACCGTTTGCTATAGCAAGACCTAAACCTGCCCCGGCAATAGCCATGGAAGCTAATAATACCGGTTTAGCACCCCATAATTTAACTAAAGGTACCATAAATGGGGAAGTAAAAGACCAAATATAAGGTAAAAATAACCCAATAACAACACTTTCTGCCGGGCTAAAGTTAAACGGCGGTTTTTCCATGGTCATCATCAAACTTGTGGATGCCGCACTATAACTTAATGCCTGAGTAATGAAAGGCCATACAATTTTTGAGCCTGTCTTTCTAAACAACAAAGGTGGTACTTTATCCCCTCTTAAAGGCATTTTAAACAAATCTGTTAAGAAAGCAGCCTTTGTGTTTTTTGTCATGTTAAATATGCTGGTTTTAGGTATGGATATATTTTTAATGTTTTCTAATCTTGCTAAGTTAGCACCTCGTTGGATGTGTAAAGCATTATTTATGTAAACTAATTTTGCTGAGCCATCCAATTGCTGCATTAAATTTAAATCGTTTTTAAAACCTCTGTTTAAACCCATTTGCATAATGACATTACCGCTACCGTCATATACGTCAAATAACTCACTGTTATGCCATCTTGCACCTGCTTTTTCCAGTTTAGTAGGGGCATTATTCCATAAAGGTTTAATATAAAAGCCATCTATACCTACAGCAATATCATGCTGTTTTACCAAGTCGATAACAATTTGGAGTTGGTCTTCCGGTATGATTGCTTTAAAAGTTTTGAACATTTCACCGTTAATAAATAGGACATTATCCTCAATTGTTATTTTTTCAATTTTTATCGGGTTACCGTTTTTGTCTACTATTTCTAAGGTTAATCCTTCCAAGTTTAAGTTAGGTACATCTTTTGAACTCGGTTTAACAAAAGGATTGAAAGGGCTTTCCGCTATTGATTGGCGTACTTTTGCCATAGCCCCTTTGAATGTAATAGGTTCTTCGGTCGTTGCTTTAAAAGCATTTGCCCCGCCGGCAGCATACATACCGCCTAAAGGAGTTTTTTCAAAAACGACTTTACCTTTATATGCACCGGATAAAGGCCTTGCAAATTCGCGTGTTCCTTCCAAAACTCCGTTTTTAACACCGGTTATTCTGCCTGAGACACTTACCACCATAGTTTGGGTTTCCACGCCGGCCCTTGCTACAATTGCACTATTAATACGGAAGGAAGGATTTTGGGTAAATTTTATAAAGTTATTCATTTTTGCAAAACTTTTAGGGTTAATATTTTTTGCTTGCAAAAGATGGGTTAATTTTACTGCTTTATTAAAACTGTTCGGTAATGCTTTGAATGATCTTATTGCTCTTAACATCTTTGTAAATGTGACTGCTTTATGTGCTATTACGAAGCCAAAGCGTAGCAAATCTTTAATGGCAATAATTGATATAAGGAAATCACCGTAAGATGATAATGGTAACAATACTTGCCTGACATTAAATTTGCGTGTTTTTGTCCTATACCAATCGCTTTCTTTATCGTAATGTTTAAAAGCTCTTTTCTGATTTAAAACGGATGAATCCGCAAGTAGATTATTCATTCTAAGTACATCTGCCGGATGAAGATCTTCATATGTCGGCCCGGTTAAGAGGGCGCCAATCCATTCCCCAGGTGTATGTTTAAGAGTGATATCATATTTTTGATTCAGTCTTATATTATCTTGTACTTGTTCCGGTGTTACATAACGGATGTGCCCGGAAGCATCCATTTCCTGAGTAGGGAATTCGCTGAAAGGTCTTACTGCCGGTATTTTGTTTGCTAATTCCGGTTTAGCAATCAAAGCACCGAACAAGAAAGGATAAATACCTTTACATTCCATGTGCTGGGCATAATTTTTAGTTTGAGCGATTTTGCATTGAGCTATGGCTTTATCAAGTAAATGTATTTTCCCTGCATCGGCAAGCATATAGGCAACTTCTTCCCAAGCATTAGGCCTATCTGCACCCGCATTAGCGGAGCTACAGAGATTATGATTACAAAATTTACCGTCGTATAAACTATTCTTTGCAATGCCTTCAAGGGTAAACCAATCTAAACCATTCCAAACTTTATCCCAAAAATTATTGCCGATACCATCTCTGGCATCATTTTCCAGGTTGATACTTTCATCAATAAATTTTGTTAAGGCTTCTTCCCCATTATTATTAGTAAGCAAAAGAGATTTTACTGTAATTTCAAGCATAGAACCGAAAAGAGGTTGCTGGTAATATTGTTTGATAAAATTGGTAAGAGCATATCCGTTACCGTTTAAATTGGCAAAAGGTAACATCGAAGATAAAGCGAGGTCACATTTTTCCTCATCTTCAATATGAAGATAAGTTTCTTTGCTGTCTGAGTTTTCAAATATTAATCCGGCACTAGCGCTACCGCCAATTCCGCGTACAGTACCATATTGATAATTAGATTTATATCTTGTTTGATAATTGGAAGCACAAGCATTTGATTCTGCGGAGAAATTATCCCTTAAAAATTTTAAAATAAAATTTTTATTTTCGCCTTGTATAAATTGGTTGCTGTTAAGTTGTGGACTTTTAATAGATGTTAAAAAGAACAATATGGAAACAAAATTCTTTTTTGATTCCATATCGTTTGTTTGTTTAAAATTTTCAATAACCTCGTCTACCAGTGATGAATAAAACTCCGATAATTTCCCATCATATTCATTGCTATAAGTTTCGTAAGCGGCATCAACCCCTGTTAAAAAATTTTTCTTTTCCGCTTGTAAAGCAGATAATTTTCCTCTTTTCCAAGTATTTACTTCTTTCAAATATTCTTCTCTTTGTTGGGCAATACTTTCTTTCAATGTGTTTAAAATGGCTTCTTGTGCTACCATGTTTTCTAATACTTGCGAGTGTGAATCATGTTCAGGTATAGCGGGTGTTAATTTTAGATTTTGTCCAATAGGATTTCCGGTTGTTTTTTGGTGGAATGTTTCTGTAATGTCAGGTATTGAAAAGTTTAAAAGAGGTAAAGAGGTATTAAATGCTTGTTTTTGTTCTTCGATTGCTTCTTGGGCTTCTGTATCAAAAGCGGCAATAGCCTCTTGTGCCTTGGTTTCGATTTCCCTGATATATTTGTTATATTCTTCATTTACCTTATTGTTATAAAGGTTAGTATATTCTTCTTTATTTAGTTTGCGGTATTGCGCGGTGTTTTGTGTTTCTTGGTTATCATCTTGAGAGGCTTCTTCAAAACTTTTTAATAAGTCAGCGAGGAATTCTTTTGGGTTTTTGGTGGGTTTATTTGATTCAGGTAAAGCATTTGTTATTGCTGTTTCTATTTCTTCTTTAAATTCTGCGGTTGGAGATATAGGTTCAATATTTGCAAAAACTTGTGTAGTAGCATTAAATAAAATTACAAAAGCCAAAGATATGCTTAATAATCTTTTGTAGAAAAATATGTATTTTTTATTAAATACCCTCGTCATAATTTTCCTCATTTTTATTATTTTATAGTATAGGTACGAATTAGTCCCTCTCACTTTAATTTTAGCAACAAGATCGTTTTTTTGAAAGAGCATTTAGACCCATAAGAATATAGGTCTTAAGCCCTATGGGTATTTATGTCTATATCGGGGTAATTTAGTATAAAAAATATCTTGATTCCTAAGTTAAATTTTTATTACAATAAAAGTATAGTTTAAATAAGGAGATAAACCATGAAAAAAATTGTAGTACTTGTTTTTGCATTAGCACTTGTGCCGGTTTTGGCCCATGCTGCTGAAAAATGCGGTTGTGTTGCGGGTGATTTAGTCTGTGCAAATAACTGTGCTTTAAATAAAGTAAACACAGTTAATAAAAATATACAGGCTGACAAACAAAATGCTATCAATGCTGCTAAGGCAAACAAAGCCACTTTAGAAAAAAATGCTAAAGCACAAAAAGATGCAGCCAAAGCAAAGAGAGAACAAGCCAAGAAAGACGCTAAAGCAAAAAAAGCCGAACTCAAAGCAAAAAGAGAACAAGCTAAAAAAGATGCTAAGGCAAAAAAGGCCGAACTTAAAGCAAAAAGAGAACAAGCCAAAAAAGATGCTAAAGCAAAAAAGGATCAGGCTAAAAAAGATCTTAAAGCTAAAAGAAATGAATTAAAAAAATCTGCTAAAGATACTAAAAAAGCATTGAAATCTGAAAAAGAAGCTTGGCAAAATTTAGCCAAATAAGTTTTTTGCTTTAATAAACAATTAACAACTCCCCGTATTTCCGGGGAGTTTTTGTTGTGTTTTAACAGTCATAACAATACTTAAAAATGATAAAATATAATGGTAAGAAAAACAATTGTGCATATTATACAGTGTGCAAAAATTAGGAGAATGTATGAAAAAATATACTGCCGAATTATTAGGTACGTTTGTTTTGACCCTCTTTGGTTGCGGCTCTGCAGCCATTGCTGGTGCAACGCTTGGCACTTTAGGTATTGCCTTTGCGTTTGGTTTGTCTATCGTAGCGATGGCTTATGCTATCGGTAATATTTCCGGTTGTCATATTAACCCGGCTGTTTCACTCGGTGTATGGATGAGCGGAAAAATGACCGGCAAAGATTTTTGCGGTTATGTCTTAGCACAATGTATTGGTGCTTTACTCGCAGCCCTTACATTAACAGCTATTATAAATATGACTAACTTAGGTGGCATCGGGGCAACCGGTTTAGGTGCTAACGGGTACGGTGCGGCATCATCTGTCGGTTTAACCGCATGCGGTGCATTAATTGTTGAAATTATTTTAACTTGTGTTTTTGTACTTACCATTTTAGGTGTAACCTCCGGGGAAAAGACCTCTGCCATTGCCGGTTTGGTTATCGGTTTAACTTTGGTTTTTGTGCATATTATGGGTATTCCTTTAACAGGCACTTCAGTTAACCCGGCCCGCAGTTTCGGTCCTGCATTGATATTAGGCGGCCAAGCCCTTTGCCAATTATGGGTATTTGTGGTTGGCCCATTTGTCGGCGCTGCTTTAGCTGCATTAATTTATAAAGGTTTCAACAAAACCAAATAAACTATATAAACTTCTTGTTTTATAAACAAAACTCCCTGATTTAACTCGGGGAGTTTTCATTTATTATAAGCCACTAACTACAAATTTTTTAGTTTTTTAATAATTAAAAATAAATTATTTTATCTTCACAAATTGACAAAAAAATCATATAATATACAGATGGGGGGAAATCTTTATATAAAGATTTAAAATTGTCAGCAAAAGACATGAATAGAGATTTTAAAAAAATTACAAAAAAAGTTAAAAAACTAACAGTTGTAACAATAACTGTAGCGTCATTTTGTTGCCATAGCGCAAATATAGCATTTGCTTCGGAATATGCTTCACTTATAGAAGCGATACAAGCAACAGATACTCCGAGGACATACACACTTGATGCTAACGAGACAACCACAACAGTATTAGGTAATATCGGAGGTTCTAATTCAGTTCTAACCATAGATGGCGGCACCGGAAATTACGGGATAACCAATGCTTCTACGTCAAACGAAGTAAGACTTTTTGTAGGCAAAAACCAAACTCTTTATTTGCAAAATTTAGGTACCTATACCACAACCACTTCAGACACTATTGTCGACGGAGTAAATATTATTACGGATGTTTCGGTTGGTAATTCCGTGAATAATTTCGGCAAAGCAAGTGATAGGGTTGGGTTCCTTAGGTCTGCAGGAACTTCATACATTTCCAATTCCGTATTTTATAATAACCGCGGTAAATATGGGATAGTACAAAACAGAGAAGAAGGAACAATGGCCATAACAGGTTCTGTTTTTGTTGGGAACTCTTCACCGCAAGGTGCGGTTCATAATGATGGCTTAAATAACATAACTGAAATATCAGATTCTATTTTTTACAACAATAAAGCCGTCACACAGCCTGGCAGTGATCCAGAATCGTCAAATCGCAGTGGCAGTGCTATTTATAATAAATCTGAAAAAATAATAGACAGTATTTCCAATACTCAATTTGTTAGCAATAGTACAGTCTCTACTTTAGATGGTCAGCAAACCGGAACAATATATAATGCAGGTATAATCGGTGAAATATTAAATTCTGTATTTTATAACAACAACAATCAAAGAGGATCTGCCATAAATAATATAAGTGGTAGCACAGTAAATACTATATCAGGTACAACATTTGTCCAAAATACCACATCTAACGGATCGGGTGCAGCAATATTAAATGCAATCGGCTCAACGATAGGTACGATAACAGGTTCTAATTTTATTTCTAATACTGCGACAGCCAACGGCGGCGCCATATATAATGACGGTACAATAACTACATTGGCAGGTACTTATACATCTAACAGTGCTGGCTCAAACGGCGGTGCAATTTATAACACAGGAACAATAAGTAACCTTTTAGGGGCTTACACTTCAAACACGGCTACGACAAACGGCGGTGCAATTTATAGCTCAGGAACAATAACTAATTTAGGCGGGACATACACAGCTAACAGCGCAGTGCTTGGCGGTGCTTTATATAATGACGGTACAATAACCAACGCAATAAATGCCACCTTCGGCGGTGATAATACGGCTGATGGTAATAGTGCAAATCAGGGTGGTGCAATCTATAATGCGGAAGGCAAAACCTTATCTGTTGCTTCAACATCAATATTTAAAAACAACACAGCAACCGACGGCGGTGCAATTTATAACATAGGAACAATAAATGATTTAGGCGGCACATATACATCTAACAGTGCGGATTATGGCGGTGCTTTATGTAACGATGGAACGATAACCAACGCAATAGATGCCATTTTCGGCGGTGATAATGTGGCCGACGGTAACAGTGCAGATTATGGCGGTGCAATCTATAATGCTGAAACTTTATCTGTTGCTTCGACATCAATATTTAAAAACAACACAGCAGCATTTGATGGCGGTGCCATAAACAACGCCGGTACAATAAGTGCTTTAGCCGGTACATATACATCTAACAGTGCCGACTCAAACGGCGGTGCAATTTATAACTCAGGTACGATAAATGACTTCTTAGGTGTTTACAGTTCAAACACTGCTACAACAAACGGTGGTGCTTTATATAATGACGGCACAATAACCAATGCAATAAATGCCACCTTCGGCGGTGATAATGCGTCTGATGGTAACAGCGCAGATTTGGGCGGTGCAATCTATAATGCGGCAGGCAAAACCTTATCTGTTGCTTCGACATCAGTATTTAAAAACAACGCAGCAAGTGACGGCGGCGCAATTTATAATGGGGGTACAATAAGTGACCTTTTAGGTGCTTACAGTTCAAACACAGCCACAACAAACGGCGGTGCTTTATATAACGACGGCACAATAACTTCATTAGCAGGTACTTATACATCTAACAGTGCAAACTCAAACGGCGGTGCAATTTATAACTCAGGCACAATAAGTGACTTTTTAGGGACTTATATTTCAAACACAGCCACAGCAAACGGCGGTGCTTTATATAACGACGGCACAA
>JAEEIL010000008.1 GCA_016281355.1 Elusimicrobiaceae bacterium
GAGTTTTGCCGAAGGCAAAGGCGAGCACCGCGAGGGCAGGCCCTAGCAAAATTTTCGTCAGAAAATTTATGCAGGGCAAATCCCCTCTCGCCCAAAAAAATAAAATTACCCTTTAGGGTAATTTATTTTTTTGTGAGATTGAAGCGGCTTAAACTGCTTTAAGCCGCATTGGGATTTGAAGAGCGGAACGTTGTTTTTATTTGCGAAGCAAGGCAAAAACCGCGAGCCCGGGCCCGTAGGAAAAATTCGTCAGAATTTTTACCGTAGGGAAATCCCCTTTTATATCAAAGAATTAATTACTTTCCATCCCTATTTTTTGATAATAATTTTATTCTTCGTAATACGTGGGCTCAAAACCTTGCGATTCCAAATATTTACAAACTTTATTGCCTAGAGTAGAATAACTTTCACAAAATTTAGTAGTATTCGGTAAATCAGACCAGCCATCTAACGGATAATATCCTATAGCATATATGTCACTATTACGATATGCTATAATTTCGTTGTCTACGTCATATGACCAATATTTAGTATCATAATATAAGCCTTCAAAAGGTAGTTCTATATAATCGAAACCATTGCCTGCTATACACTCACCATTATAGCCACATTCTAAAGCTTTTAAATCTATCATTTTTTTAATATAAGACAAATTTTCTAAACCTTCGGCTAACCGCGTTTTTTCTACTGCAAACTCATATTGCGGTAAAGCAATACCTGCCAAGATTCCGATAATCAAAACAACTACAAGCAATTCAAGTAAGGTAAAACCTTTTTTACTTTTCATAATATCTCCTGTATTACACATTTTATCAATATAGGTAATTATAGAAAAAAAAAAAAAACCGTCAAGGCAAATTTAAATAATTAAAGGGGAATAATATTTATCTCTTTTCGTTAGAATTAATATCTTCGGCTTTCAAAATGGTTTCTTCTAAGTTTTTACGGTGGCTTTCCATTTCAAGGGAAATATTCTTTTGCGCCCACTTAGGGTTTTCAAAATACAAAACACCTTCGGCAATAGTAGATGCAAGCAAATCAATAAAACGTTGACGTTTTAAAAGTTCTTCCTGCCAGGGTACCATCATATATAAACTTTCAATAAGCAAAGCAGGCACTTGCGGCATACCGCGCACGACGGCAAAATCTGCCTGATAATAACCGTTATCCGGCAGGCCGATATTTTTTGAAAAACTTTTTTCCATTGCCTTTGCAAGCGGTATACCTTGTTGATAATAATAGTAAAAAGAAAATCCAAGCTCACGCTTTAGCGGATTAATAGAATCCGGCAAAGCATTTAAATGCAAACTTAAAAACAAATCCGGATTAGATAAAGAGGCACGATAAGTCCTATCACTTAAACCTAAAGTTTCTTTTTCATTTTTTGTTAGGGTAGCAACCGCACCATATTTTTCCAATGCACGTTTAACCGCAAGTGCTAATTTATAATTCATTTCATATTCAAGCAAGCCGCTAGGCCCTACGGCACCGTCGTAAGGAACAGTTCTTTTGGGCGAATGCCCCGGGTCTAAAACGATACGTAAATCTTTAAGGGGTTGTTTATCCGTAAACTTAAAATCGCGGGAAGTAAAAAGTTCAAAAATCAAATTGTTTTCATCATATTTATAATTGAAACCGCGCAAACGTTTACCGCTTTTAAAACGTGCTGTAATTTTTTTTGTTACAGGTGATACAACCTCATATTCAAGCCCGTTAACAAGTTTTGTTTGCACATCTGTGTTATAAGTATTTATTGCTTGAGTGTTATATAAAATAATGCTGAAAGATTGATCCGTTTGAGAGGTGGAAAAACTTATACGCTCAGTATTTTTTATTATTATTGTTGTTTTGTTACCATCTTCTTCCGTCGCAATTTGCCAAGCGATATTACGCGGCAAAGAAACTTTTTTGTTTTCATCAAGTAAAGTTTCATCCATATAGCCGATTTTATTTTCATCTAAAATAACTTTATAAAAGCCGTTAATTTTCCCTTCTGTTAAAACGGTGTTGAAAGCGCGTGTTTGGTAATCATAACCGCCTATTTTGTTTGGTTGCAAACGTAAACGCAAATTTTGGCCACGCACTTTCCTCGGTTTTAAAATTTCTTCTTCCGGTATAATTTTTAATTTACCCCCGGCGGTCACTTTATTTTTATATCTGCCACTGTAATTATAAATGCGGTAAACAGGTTTTTTACCTTTATTTAAAATTTTCCCGGGCCCAAGAACTACTGTTTTTTTGTAAATGTTGGGATTTAAAACTTCTTCTTCAAGTTCCATTTCTTCGAATAGTGGCGGCAATGAAACTGTAACTTTATGATAAGGGCTTGCTTCTACTTTAAAAGTAATCTCCGCGGTATTTGCAAATTCACTATCCCCTCTAGGGAATGCAGTGCCTTCAAGCAAACGCGGGGTTTTGAAATACTCGTCTTTATCTACGCCTTGGACTTCTACTTTGCGGACTGCTTGATAAGTTTTATCGCCGTTAGCATATTCAAGAACTAATTCATTTACACCGGTTTTTACAGGCACATAACCCAAATAAGCACCCGTTGCATATAAATCAATTTTTTGACCGTTTATGGTTAAAAGGCCCGGGCCTAAAGTTTTACCGAAAATAAAAATACCTTTTGCCCCCTCGTTTATTTTAGCACCTTCGGGCGGATATTCAACCGTTATCGGATAAATTCTGCCGGGGTGTTTTTCCCTAACTTCAAGGCTTGGCGCGACGGGTAAAGCAAAAATTTCAACTGTCAAAAACAGTAAAGAAAATAAAAAAGGTATTTTATTCATCCTAATAAAATGATAACATAATTATATGGAGTTTGCACGCACAATCGTTAAAGACCTAAATAAATTATTGCAAATTGACTTAACCCCCGAACAAAACGGCCTTCAAGTTGAAGGTTCTAAAGAAATTAAAAAAATTGTTTTTGGGGTATCAGCCAATATGGCATTGTTTGAGGCCGCAGTAAAGAAAGGTGCACAAATGATTATCGTGCATCACGGTTTATTGTGGGGGCATGAACAAAAATTAACCGGAGTATTCGGCGCGCGTGTAAGGTTTTTAATTAAAAATGATTTAAACCTTGTAGCATATCATTTACCGTTAGATAAACATCCTGTACTGGGCAATAATGTAGGACTTGCGAAATCACTCGGTTTAAAAAATTTGAAACCTTTCGGAACATATAAAGGTTTAAAGATTGGTTTCAAAGGCAATTTAGCTAAACCGAAAAGTTTTGAAAGTATTTTTAAGATGCTCGGCGGCGAAGGTTTAAACTTCGGCCCAAAACTTATAAAAACCGTTGCCATTGTAAGCGGCGGTGCGCATGATATGCTTGAAGAAGCAATTCAAGAAAATGCGGATCTTTATATTTGCGGTTCACGTGATGAATACGTGCAAGAACTTGCAAGAGAAGGCAAAATAAATTTTATAGCGATGGGGCATTATAATTCTGAAAAACTAGGAATTTTGGCGCTCAAAAAGTATATAGATAAAAAGTACAAAGTGAGCACGGAATTTGTAGATATTAAAAACCCCTTCTAGGAGAATGTATGGAAAAAATGTTTGATAATATCAGCAAATTAAAAGGCTATGCCTTGGAACTTCAAAAAAATATGACTTGCCGCCCGGCACTTTCCCCCAGTGTAGGCGGAAAGGGCGAATATCAAAAAGCTTTATATCTTGAAGGCGAATTAAATAAAATTAAATTTGACGAATTATTCCACGTCGATGCTCCCCATAATACCGCAGAAGGCAATATACGCCCAAATATTATTGCAAAATATTACGGCGAAGATAAAAGCAAAACCTTATGGCTTATGGCACATATGGACGTCGTAGCTGCAGGCGATTTATCCTTATGGAAAACAAATCCTTTTGAACTTACTTTAGATAAAGATAAAGATACAATTTACGGCCGCGGCGTTGAAGATAACCAACAAGCTATTGTAGCGGCAATACTTACAGCAAAAACTATTGCAGAAAGCGGTAAACGCCCACCGATAAACTTGGGTGTTATGCTTTTGAGCGACGAAGAAGAAGGCAATGAATACGGCATTGAATATTTGCTTAAAGAACGCCCGGACATCTTCGGCAAAAATGACCTTTTCATAATTCAAGACTCCGGTGACCCTGACGGGCGCGAAATCGAAATCGCAGAAAAAAGCGTTTTATGGTTTAAATTTACCGTCGTGGGCAAACAATGCCATGCATCTATACCCCATGTCGGCAAAAATGCTTTTGAAGCAGGTGCAAATTTGGCTGTCCGTTTAACTGATGGCCTTAGGAAAAAATTTAATAAGAAGGACACATTATTTTCCCCGGACGTCAGCACATTTGAATTAACCAAAAAGGAAGCAAATGTTCCGAACGTAAACATAATCCCCGGTACCGATGTATTTTATATGGACTGCCGTATATTTCCTTGCTACTCAAAAGAATCTGTAATAGAAGAAATTGAAAAAATAGCAGATACCGTAGAAAACGATTTTAAAGTAAAAGTTAATTTTGAAAAGGTAATGGATATTTCATCCAAAGCAACACCGCAAGATTCACCTTTGGTTAAAGCTTATGCGGAAGCAGTAAGAGCAGTAAATAAAGTGGAACCAAAGATTATCGGTGTAGGTGGCGGAACTTTTGCAGCCGATATAAGGAATTTAGGTTTGCCGGCAGTTGTAGGCTCCAAAATTTACAGTAATCCACACGGGCCGAACGAAAGAACACGTTTGAGTTTCGTGTTAGACGATGTTAAATTGCTCGTCTACGTCTTGACGCATTTAAAGTAACGGTATGAAAAACAAAACTCTCTTTACAAGGGAAATATTGATAACAGTTTTTTTGATTATTTTACTCTCTGTCTTATGTGTAAAAAAGGTCAGGGATTTGAAGGGCTTGGCACTTGAAAGCATTTCTCAAAAAAACGAACAAATTATCAGGGAAGCATTGGCCATTTATCGTGGTGACAACGAAGGCCTTTGCCCTATACATTTGGCTGACCTTAAAGGTGAGTATTTAGATAACTTCCCCCCACATTTTCATAAAGGTGTGGCAAGTGATAAAATTAAAGAGGGTTCTTCCTATCAAGAAATTTTTGACGGAACGGGCGGTTGGTTGTATATCAACAACAAATCCGATAAAGATTATTGCGAAATCTATCCGAATGCTGAGGTGTAATTAACAACTATGGAACCTATCATTTACATTTTTAGTTTGATTTTCGGCGCTATAATAGGCAGTTTCTTAAATGTTTGCATTTATAGGATACCGGAAAATATTTCACTTTGGTGGCCACCGTCAACTTGCCCAAATTGCAAAACAAGAATTAAGTTTTACGACAATATTCCTGTTTTAAGTTACTTTATCTTACGCGGAAAATGCAGAAATTGCAAAGCAAAAATTTCCTTGCAATATCCTATTGTTGAGGCATTAACATCCCTTTTAACATTACTTGTTGTTTATGTCTTAGGTTTAAATTATTGGACAGCTATTGCCTTGCTTGTTACATACTGTTTAATAATTTTATCAATAATAGATTTTGAGCTTTATATCATTCCGGATAGATTCTCAATAGGTTTAGCAATTTTAGGGCTTTTGGTATTTTTCATTAACCCGGCATTTGCAGGATCTTTGAGTGCAAAATTTACGCAAAGCCTCGTCGGCGGTGTTATAGGCTTTTTCGGGCTTTGGGGATTGGCGTTTGTAGGAAGTGTAATCTTTAAAAAAGAAGCCATGGGCGGCGGTGATATTAAGTTAATTGCCGGCGTAGGTACCTTAACGGGAATAAGCGGGCTTATTTCAACTTTGATTATTTCCTCTTTTGCTGCATTAGTTTATTATGCAGTCTTGGCTATTTTAAAGAAGAACCCACAAGATAAAACTATTCCTTTTGGGCCTTTTATCAGCATAGGTCTTTTTATCAATATCTTATTTCCAAATAATTTGCTATTATTATATTGATGCGAAAGATATTAATATTTTCTTTAGTCTTATCTTTAACCCCAATTACCTGGGCACAAAAAGTTCAGGTACTAAGTGGTGTTACACCGCCTAAAAAGCAGGAAATTGCAATATACCAAGCATATGATCCGCTGAATATAGATGATGAAATGCTGCCGACATCTACCGATTATTATCGTTTTGAAGTTTGCAGAATAGGCCAAGAAGCAATTGCAGTTCAAGTACAGCAAGAACTGCCTGCCCAACGAGGCCCCGCAGCAAAAGCAGTAAAAACAATAACCCCACAACACTATAAAATAAAAGAGTATAGACCAGTTAGAAAATGTAAATACTATAACAAACCTAACACACCGTTAAGCAGAAGTGAAATGACATGGGACATTACACATGACCCTTATATGCAAGTTCCAAATGGCAAAACAATACAAATAAATATGGTAGGCTATTTGGGCAACCCGTATGCTTCTTTTGTCGTTATTGATAAAGCCATGATGCCTTACACCATACCATATAATGAAATGCCGAAGGGCAGTGTGCTTAAAAAAATTTTAACGGACCAAGGCAAAATTTTACAATTTTACAATTTTAATTTGCCTGCCTCTATTTACTTAAATTCCATAATGCAAAAACGTTTTAATTACAAAGAAAAGCCTATTCGTATAAGTTTTTATGAGGAAACGCTGGGCAATGGCCAGGCAAGAACCTTTATTGTCTTTGCTTTTAATGAGGCGGAAAAATATACCTACCAACCTGCCATGAATGAAATTGCAAGCGATAAAGTATATGACATTACCCCAGACTATGCAGTACAGTATTTAAAATAATCTCTAAAATAACGCTTAATTAAATTATAAACCCGAAATAATATAGATAATTACTTGGGTTTTATAGCAGTATAAAGCCCACATGCTTTTAATGTGGTACGGAAGTTTTAAAATATAGATAGAATTTTACCCATATAAAAAGCCCCCAAGTTTCCTTGGGGGCTTTGAATTTAAACTACTAATCGTGGGCTATAACACACTTGTAAACCTTATTAACCTTTTTAGGAACCCAATAATGAGTCTGTGACTGATTGTAACGACAGGTCTGAGTGTATGTGAAATCAGTACCACTATCTTGTGTAGATACACAATACTTATTAAGGTTTCCATTACCTCCACTACCACAGTAGTTGCGGCATGTATCTGAAGTTATGTTTGCCCATCCGTTGTTGGCTTCGATCCAGTTACAAGTCAGGAAACTATTGCCGTTGCTCCCTGCATGTGGCCCACAACCGGCACCACCCGCGTTGGCAACTACAGGACTCATTCTACGAACAGGAGAGCAGTTTGAATTATAACAATCACAACCATCCGACCAAGTCGTAACACCTTGTTGACCATTTGGAGTCTTATAATGTATTCTACCTTCAATATATGTCTGGTTAGTTTGTTGATTAGATTGTACTCTGTAAACTTCTGCAATTAAATCTTGCAGATCTGCTCCATAGCATTTTTTTGAAGTTGTATTATAAACACCATTGCCTTTACATATGATTTGGCAAGTATTCGGGTTACAACCCGTTATACCGTTGGCTGGGTTAAATGTCCCGTTCGGATCGCATTGTGCAGTCGGTAGCAAAACGGGTGACCATTGCCAATTACCTGATTTATATTTACATTCATAGGTGACACAGTTAGTATCTTGGGGTTTATCTGCAGGATCGCAGTAAGGTACACAGTCACCGTATTTACAATCGGTACATGTTCTTTTCCCTTGTATTCCATCTGCAGTAGTACAAGTTTTGGTTCCTGAAACACAATTTAATGTTTGACCATTTTCATCTAAACCATAATCAGTTACCCATAATTGACCTAAACTGTAATCATTTTGCCATTCAAAAACACCCGGGGAAGTTTCTACGCACTTTTGTCCGTATTTCTTACACTTATTGGAATTAGGTATAAAAACGATCGGTTCCGGTAATTCGCATGTCTTTGCAATACAAGTTGCTTTACAATTATTACAGTGATAAATACCTGCGGTACCATCTGATAGTGTACATTCACCCCAATCATCTTGGCCGTCATA
Organism: Elusimicrobiaceae bacterium; assembly: GCA_016281355.1. Taxonomy (GTDB): domain Bacteria; phylum Elusimicrobiota; class Elusimicrobia; order Elusimicrobiales; family Elusimicrobiaceae; genus Proelusimicrobium. The sequence continues at coordinate 8,035 of JAEEIL010000008.1, forward strand.
GCATTCGTTACCTGCTTTTAATTCGCAAGCACCATACTGGGGAATTAATTCAGGTATACCGCCAGTAACTTCCTGTTTACAAATTGTATCTATTAAATCTTTTTTACCGCAAGTATTACCTGCATAACCGCCATCGCAATCTTGGGTTGCAGGTATATTGCCGGTAACTTCTGTACATACCCCTGAACTGCCGATGGTTTGGCATTGCCATACACCATGCTCACAAACCGCCTGGGAAGCACTAGCTGTCTGCTTGTAACCGCAGTGAGAACAATTACCACCCGGGCATGGGTCACAAATTGTATAACTGCCTAATGTTGAAGAACATTGTGGTTGTGCTGCAGGATCACAAGGCGGATAACATTCACAATCACTTTCATCCAATACAAGGCCTTGTTCTTGACATATCAATTTTTTGTCAATACATTCTCTTTCAAGTAACCAGCAGTTATGTTTACAATTTTTTCTTTCACGTATTATACCGCATTTAATAAATTCTTGAACGCCTGGGTTTATTGGCCCTATACCTTTTGAGGATGCAAGGGGACCATGACAAATTTCACTGGTATTAACCCAAGGGGTAACCTGCCCTTCACTGTCACAAGAGGACTCACATACGCCACTGCAACTGCAGTCATTATAATTAAGTGTTCCGCCTTGCATAGCACATTGTACATATTCATTTTGGGTACACCTACAATTACATTTATCTGCCCAAAAATGCAAATCACCACACATGTTTTGGTTTCCTAAACACTCATTTTCCACAGGACATAAATCTTCCATATTGCCCTGCATTGTTTCTACAAAATCAGTTATATCACGGCAACCTGTACCCCGACATACTACTTTACCCTTTTGTTTATAATTTTTTACTAAGGAGTAATTACCTGTTGAAGATCTTGCTACGATACAGTTTCTCGTCGCATCTTTACTATAAGTAAAGTTTGTGGTAATAATATCTGTGAACGGATTGCTTGGATCTTGAGGCCTTGATTCTTTAAAAGGCGCTTTTAATTCGTTTATATTTTGAGCATAAAATCCGTGCTCCATAAAATATTTTTCTTGCGCACCGGCCAACATGTCTAACGAATTTAATCCGTCAGCAACGCGGCTTTTTCTTACAACTTTATGATATGTAGGCAAAGCTATTGTTGCCAACACACCCATTATAATTACGACGATCAAAACTTCAAAAAGTGTAAAACCTTTTTTATGTTTTGACTGTAATTCCTTTAATAATTTTCCCATACTGTCTCCTTGATATATTAGAACCTACAATACTATTATAAATATATTTTAACTGTTTTGCAAGTATTTTTTTAAAAAACTTTTTTTAAAAAATCCCCCGATGTAAAACCGGGGGATTTTGTGATTATATGCAATTATATTAATTTAGGTAATGATAATTGTCTGCATTTTCGGTACATTTGTACACGGTACTCCATTTCCTATCTAATCTAGGGCAAGAATTATTACCGTTACATTGGCTTGGGCAACCTGAATTCCCCCAACAAGAACATGAATATGAATTAAGAGGTAGGCTATAAACCTTTAATGCTAATTCGCCCGGATGAGTTGTGGTTTTACAATAGTCACCCGCATCAGCTTTTGTAGTTATATTAGCCTCATTAGTTACATAGTTATTAGCTTCACACATCGGGTTTTGAGGGCAGTTATAATTAGCACCATACAAAACATCTTTGCCTTGCATACATATAGTTGCTGAGGCCGGATTCGGTTGGCTTCCGTTAGTATAACCATTTCTGGTCAACCTTTCCGGCATATAACAATGTGCGGCATTATAAACTGAACCGTTAGTACATTTAGCAATTCTGCAATTATGCATACAATAGTAATTATTAGCATAACTTTCGCCGGGGGTAAGACAGTCAGCACCCGGTCTGGGTTCACAAGTATTGCTATATTGGTAATTCTGCCATATATATTTGCCATTATACAAAGAACATTCCGCTGATAAGAATTGTTTTATGCCACATCCGCCGGCACCGCATTGAATACCGTTTTTGTTTACTGTAGTGACATCTTCGCAAGTAGAATTTGAAAAATCCCATTCCCATTGATAACCGGTTGATGCGTCACATTTCTTTGTAGCAGTCATCGTACCGCAATATAAATTAGGATCAGTAACACCGTTTAATGTGTGGCATGCCATAAATTGGGAACCGTTATACACTGTTTGATCCGTCGGGCATGCAGATTGGCAAGAACCCCATTGACAATCAACACAGGTTTTTGACTCTCCCGGCGGGCAACCGGCAGTTGTTACCTGCCCGTCAAAACATGCACTGGTTGTTTTAAGTTCGCAAGTTCCGTAATTAGGTATAATAATAGCAGTAGGTGTATCGCCCGGCACTTGGCAATCAGTATTAACTAACGGTTGTTCACCGCAAGTGTTACCCGGAACAATTGCACCCAAACCTAAATCGGTACCGTCACAATCTTTAAAATCTTGTATACCACTGTCATCTGCACTTACGCAACTGTCATAAATATTTTGGCAATGCCATTCCCCTGTGGAAGTATCACAAACAGGCACTTTACTAATCTTTTGGTATCCGCAGTGATAACAAAGATCTATATTTTGATTATTTTTAGGGTTAATTCCTTTGGTCTTATTCAAAGGGCCATTATTTGCTTTATTGGGGCAAGGGTCACACATACGATATGGATCCCCGATCAACGTACATTCAGGCTTATCTGCTTCATCACAAGCGGTGCTAATGTTACAGGAACAATTATCATAATTAAAAATATAACCTTGAGAAACACATTGAATATAATCTTCCTGTTTACATTTACAATCGCAAAATTCCGGCCAAAAATGTAATTCACCACAAATATTTTGATTTTTTAAACATTCTTCTTCAATAGGGCAAAGAGCCGCATATTGGCTTGAAGGTACTTCCTCCACAAATTCAGCCACATCAACACAACCTTCCCCCATACATACTACTTTTTCTTTCGTTTTAAAATTCTTTACTAATGTGTAATTGACGCCGACATTTGAAACCGCTCTTATGCAATTCCTATCCTTTTTGTAAGTAAAATTTGTGGTTACAACATCTTCATACGGGCCGCCGGGCCTTGTTTCTTTAAAAGGCACTTTTAATTCGTTTATATTTTGTGCATAAAACCCATGTTCCATAAAATATTTTTCTTGCGCACCCGTTAATGTGTTAAGCACATTTAAACCGTCTGAAACGCGGCTTTTCCTTACCAGTCTGTTATATGTCGGCAAAGCTATTGTTGCCAACACACCCATTATGAGTACTACGATCAAAACTTCAAAAAGTGTAAAACCTTTTCCGTGTTTTGGTTGTAATTCCTTAAATAATTTAACCATATTATCTCCTTGATATATAAAAAGCTTACTCAATTATTATAACTATCTTTTACCTGTTTTGCAACTTTTATTTATCGGTAAAATAATGAAACATTATAATTAAAAACCCCCGGCGTAAAACCGGGGGATTAATTGTTTAGATATTATTACGGGTTAGGTGTAACGTTTTGACATTGTACATAGTTACCTTTCCCAGTCCCATTTGACGTCAATTGTACACCGGGATTCATATTACCGCCGGTACATAATTCCATCGGGCTTGATGCTACTTGGCACCTAATAGCATTACCACCTATATGTGTACACCCTTTTTGGGAACTGCTTGCCTGATACTCACAACCATACTGGTAAGTAGGATTAAAGTAAGCACTATTACTGTAACAAGCCTTTTTATCAGCACATTCATAGCATGCATTCAAACCATTAGGATTAGAACTATTAGTATATCCTATTTGAAAAGTCTGCCCACGGTTAACTACAGGTTTAATACACGCTCCTTGACTTTTTATCGCTGTAGAACCTGAGGGGCAAGTTACCAATTTGCATTTGTGTACACCATTAAAGGTACCGTATCTACATACTTGGTTACTATTACCTTCGGTCAAAATATGACGCCCACAATTATAGTTGCTACCCTGTTTTATTTGGCAGGCTGACCATGTCCTATCACTCTCGCGTGGGTACCATAAGAACTGCGCGCTACTACCAACTTGCTCGCAAGTAAGCGTTGATGTTAAGCGCTGTTCCAAACACGATGAAATACCACCGCTAGCGGAACAATTTCTGGTAGTTACAAATGTATCTACGTCTTGGCACGGGCCATAGTCCCAAACCCATTTGTTGTTTTGACATATTGCGTCGTCTGCAATTTGGACACCGCAATATTTTGTAACATCTGTGACGCCATTATAGGTGTGACACTTCTTGTAAAATTGATTGCCGTTACCATCCGGTTCATACAAATTAGGTTTTGGAATACCGGCACAAGGCCCGATAGGTTGGCAAGAACCCCACTGACAATCTGTACATGTCTTTTGTTGGCCCGTAGGGCAACCTTCATCGGTAGTATCACCTGTTTCGCAGTTATAACCGGAGGCTATCCATTCGGTATGATCATAATCATACATCCACTCCCAGTGATTGTTAGCCGAATTCAGCGCACATTTTGTTTTATATTTACGACATTGACTACCATTAACATTAAGGTCAGGTAAAGGGGGAAGGCCTTCACAGAGAGATTGGCAAGAACTCCAATGACAATCTTCGCAATGTCTCGTCTCCCCGGGAGCACAACCATCTGAATTTTCTTGACCTTCTATACATTCAGCACCGTTTGTCGGGTTAAAAGTAGCTACGTCTGGATTAATACTCCAATGGCAAACGCCGTTTTCTCTAATACATTGTTCTGCGTACACTTGACATCCGCCGGTATTCGGAACAAGCAATTCCGAAATAGACAAATGAGGTTGGTTGTTACAATTGCAACCAACGACGTCAGATATACACGGACCCCATACGCAATTATCGCAAATCTTAACTTGTCCTGCTTGGCAACCTTCCTCTGTTCTTTGACCATCAAAACATTCATTGCCTTCTTTTAAGACACAAGTGGAACTATAAGAAGGGGCCAACTCCGGTATACCACCTGTAACTTCTTGCCTACAATTTACATTAACTAAATCTTTTTTTCCGCAGGTGTTGTTTGGATCAATTTCACCGAATGTACCACCACTTGTAACACTGCCTACACCGTTACATTCTAGGAAACTCATCACCACCCCAGTTACTGGTTGGCATGACCCCAATGAACCAGAACCTTGGCAAACCCATTTACCGTTTACACAAGTTGCTTGTGGATTGGTCATTTGTTGGTAACCGCAGTGATTGCAACTACCGCCGGGGCATGGGTCACATATCTGATAACCGCCACCCGATAACGATGCACAATTCGGTTTATTCTGCGGATCACAACCATTTACACATTGGCAAGTTTCCTGATTTAACGTACGGCCACGTTCTTCACAATACAATTGTTTATCAACGCATTCTGTATCTAATACCCAACAGTTTTGTTTACAATGTGACCTTTGACGCATTATACCGCATTTTATATACGCTTGCAAGCCACCGCTACCGCCACTACCCGTGGAACCTCTTCCGCCACTGGTAGCTTTATTAATTTCTTTACCAATCGGTTTTACAGCACCGGTACCAGCACCGGTACCACCACCGGTACCACCGCCGGACGAGTTGGCGTCGCAAGCTGTATCGGAATACTGCCATGAGGTAACCATACCGTTACTACCACAGGGGTTTGAACATGTTGAACTACAAGTACAATTAGGATTAAATGTCCCGCCGTTCATTGCACACTGTATATACGCATTTTGTGTACACTTACATTCACAGATGCTTGCAAAAAAATGCGCATTACCGCACATGTTTTGGTTTATTTTACATTCGTTTTCCGTAGGGCAGACTGATGCATAACTATCTGCTCTTACTTCCTGTACAAAATCAGATAATTCCGAACAACCTTCACCAATACATACTATTCTATTACTTCTGTAATTCTTTACTAAGGAATAATCCCCTGTTGCAGGTATTGCCTGAATACAGTTATCCAAAGGCCTTTTAGTATAGGTAAAGTTAGTTGTTACAATTTCCCTGTCGCCCGGTCTTACTTCTTTGAAAGGGGCTTTTAAATCCCCCACATTTTGTGCATAGTATCCATGTTCCAAAAAATATTTTTCTTGTGCACCGGCTAACATATCCAAAGAGTTTAAGCCATCTGAAACACGGCCGTTCCTAACTATTCTGTTATATGTCGGTAAAGCTATTGTAGCCAATACACCCATTATAATTACGACGACCAAAACTTCAAAAAGTGTAAAGCCTTTTGCATGTTTTGCTTTCAATTTTTTACGTTTTACCTTTAATTTCCTAAATAAATTTTTCATACAATCTCCTGCGCCTATTTCAGGGCATATATTATTATTATAAATATATTTTATATTTTTTTCAAGGGGTCCTTTGATAATCCGCAAAATACAAAAATATCTCATCTGATATGCTGAACCGTAAATACAAATATCGCCATAACACAAACTGAAAATTTTATACCTTTGCAAAAACAGAAAATAATTTGCTATAATATTAGTGTCCTTAAAGGACTTGTATAATGGTAAATCAAAATTACACAAGAAGCAGTAAAGATCTTTTAAGAAAGAACGAACAAATTCGCGCGCCGCAGGTACGTTTGATAGGATCTGATGGCACAATGCTTGGGATAATGAGTTCCTCAGAAGCCCTGTATAAAGCGAAACAAGAAGCGCTTGACTTGGTGGAAATTTCACCAAACGCTCAGCCGCCTGTTTGTAAAATACTTAACTACTCCAAGTATTTATATGAACTGGGCAAAAAGAGTAAAGACGCGAAAAAGAAACAAAAGGCAGTATCTCTTAAAGAAATTCGCCTGAAATCCAGAATCGCGCCACATGACTTAGAAGTCAAAGTTAAGCAAATTGAAGGATTTCTTAAAAAGAAAGACATGGTCCGCGTGTCCGTTGTGTTCTACGGGCGTGAGAACCAGCACAAAGACATCGGCACGACTATGCTTGAAGATATGAAAAATAAATTGGCAGCAGTCGGCGATGTTGAAGGCAATATGCAATCACAAGGGAACAGAATATCAGTAACTTTTGTCCCTAAAAATTAAAGAGGTATTATGCCAAAACTTAAAAATCATGCCGGTGCAAAAAAGCGTTTCAGAAAAACCGCTACCGGTAAATATAAAAACAGAAAAGCCGGAAGAAGGCACTTGCTCGCCCCTGAAAAGGCCAGCATTAAACGCGAAAGGCGTCAAGCCCGCATAACTGCGGCAAATTCACCGGAAGGTAAATTGCTTAAAAAATACCTTCCCATGCAATAGGAGGTTAATGTATGAGAATTAAATATAGCGTTGCAAGACATGCAAGAAAGAAAAAAGTTCTTAACAGAGCTTCCGGTTACTATGGTGATAAATCCCGCCGTCTTAGAATGGCGACACAGCAAGTTGATAAATCTTTGGTCCACGCCTATACAGATAGGAAAGACAAAAAGGGCACATATCGCTCTTTGTGGATTACAAGAATCAATGCAGCTGTCCGTGAAGAAGGTTTAAATTATTCTACCTTCATTAACGGTTTAACAAAAGCAAATATCACATTAAACAGAAAGATGTTATCTGAGATGGCAATTAAAGATCCCGTATCTTTCAAACAACTTGTTGATATTGCAAAGAACGCCGCAAAATAACTTTAGTTATTTGTAACCATAACCCCGTCTAAAAATTTAGACGGGGATTTTATTTTTAGTAATAAAAAATTTGCGTAAAAGATAAAAAAATTGCTAAAATATATAAAGTAGATTTTGATTTACGGTGGATGTAGCTCAGCTGGTTAGAGCGCCGCTCTGTGGAAGCGGAGGTCGCGGGTTCAAATCTCGTCATCCACCCCAAATATAACTCTCGAAACAAAAATTTCGGGAGTATTTTTTATAAAAAAGAGAAGTGTTTTAATTAACACTCATCCTTTTTATGTTCTAATAGCGCTACCGATAAGTATCTTGTTGCTTAATGCTACCATTTACTGACTTATATCTTTTAGGTTTAGCATTTTTTTTATTAGGATTTTGTCGCGTTTTAGTGGCACTAGATCCTATTCTCTTCCCTTGGGTTTGCACTTGTTTAGAGTTACTTGAAGCACGATCATTATTCAAAGGATTCCACACTTTTTTGTCAGAAGCTTTCTTGTTATGTGAAGTCCTATTTTGAGTATTATATACTGAACTGGTTGCCTTTTTAGATTCTATACTCTTCCCTTGGGTTTGCACTTGTTTAGAGTTACTTGAAGCACGATCATTATTCAAAGGATTCCACTCTCTTTCATTAAAAGTTTTCTTATTGTTGGTGGCCTTCTTAACTGCGGTGGCCTTCTTAACTTTAGATGAAGGCTTTTCACTGACAGTAACTTTTAAGGAATTAGATGAATATTTGTGTTTTCGGACAGTTTTTCCGGTATTTACCTTTCCGTTATTACTACCACCGAAACTATATCTAATTCCTGCATGTATACCCCAACCGGTTACTTTTCCATTACTTTCATAACTACCTAAACCATACCAGTAAAGATTATCTGCCAGTTGCATATTCAAACCGGCATTGTATTCTATAGTTCCGCCTCTTAAATCACTTCTTTCGCTTATATTATTATAGGTTACTGTATCTTTACCTGCTAATTCATATTTATAGGCTAATTCAAGTAACGGTTCTATCAACATTCCGTTGTCAAGGTGCGTATTATATGATAACAGTATACCTGCTTTCACATTTATATAATTTGCACCTTTATATTTGAGATCTTCCCCGTTAGATACTTTTGCTTCAGAACCGGCTGCCCGTGCAAAACCTAATTCAGCTTTCGGTTCTATTCTGAAATAACTTTCACGATCTACTTGGCTCTTAATATTCTTTCCTAATTCAACACTGGCTGCAAACACATTGCGTTCCGGTTTATACGTCAATACCGTTCCATTAGATGCGTAGTTTTTCATATCTAATTTGGTCCAGAAATTTCTAGCTGCTATGTCTATAAACCACTGGTCATCATTGACTAAAGTAGCATATATACCTACCCCAGGCGCTTCACCTTTACCCTTATTGTAAGAGCCATTATCTGTCTCCGTCTTAATCTTTGGCATTTCGACAATACCTAGCATAACACCGGCATATAATTTGGTAGGTTCATCCTCTCTAAATAACCAATCGAATCCTGCTTCCGCGCCAAACAAACTCATATCAGTTTTGATTAAATCATTAACTTCCATGTCTTTGTAGTAACTGCGTATCCATATACCACTATGACTGTTTTTATCGTTCATCTCTACTAAATCTCCCAATCTTCTCTGGAGAGAATTCATCCCTGCTTGAGCAGCAACGACATTCATTATCGGAATATTTAGCATTGTTTTAAATGTGTTAGATAACTCACCTGTGCTATATAAATAATAATCTGAGCTCGCAGCGCTTGGAGTTCCTTGTCTTAACTTATAAACATAGGCACCTTCATCCCATTGGCCACCAGCCAAACCGAATGTGCCGTTTACCGTTGCACCACCGGCAAATTCAACCAATTTAATACCGTCTTCACTCGTTTCGTTTGAAATTGTAGCGAGGTTCGTAAGGGACAATGTAGCATTACCTGTGTAACTATTGGTTATTGAAAGTTTATCTGCAGTCTGTGTTTGCAAATTCACACCCATTGACACAACTGCCCCATTGGCAGATAAATCTTGGGCAGACACTGTCGAAGTTGCATTTGTATCGTGGTTAAAGATCATTTTTCCATTTGCAAGGTTCGTTGTACCAGACAAAGTATTCGTGCCAGTAATTTGCAAAACACCTGTTGCCGCCGTATTAGTGTAATTGTTAATATGTCCACCATTCTTCAAAACCACAAGTCCTGCATTTGATGTTCCTGTAGCAGTACCGCCGTTTGAAATTATTTGCTGTCCACCATTCTTAACATTTGTATCAATTGCACTACCACCGTTTGAGATAGTTTGTGATCCGCCGGAACTGATTACAGTACCGGTTGCCTGTCCACCGTTGGAAATAAATTGCTTACCACCATTCTTGATGTTTGTATTAATTGCACTACCACCGTTTAAAATAGATTGCGAACCGCCGGAACTGATTACCGCACCGGTTGCTTGTCCACCGTTGGAAATAAATTGCTTACCACCATTCTTAATGTTTGTATTAATTGCACTACCACCATTTGAAATAGATTGTGAACCGCCGGAATTAATTACAGTACCGGTTGCACTTCCACCGTTTGAAATTATTTGTTGACCACTATTATTAATTGTAGTATTAATTGCACTACCGCCATTTAAGACATTTTGTATACCACCGCTATTAATTGTGGTAGAACTAGCCAGACCACCGTTGGAAACATTTTGTACACCACCAGCATAGATTGTGGTTGAAGTGGCTTCTCCACCGTTAGAGATATTTTGTGTGCCGCCCTCCAAGTTAACAATCAGCGCAGAACCACCTTTTAAATTTTGTACACCACCAGTACTAATCGTGGCAGAACTTGCTAATCCCCCGTAGGAAACTGTTTGTGTACCGCCTGAATTAACTAGGGTAGTCACAGCAATACCACCGGAAAGAATAGTTTGCTGCCCTCCTTCATTTACAGCAGCACCACTGACTACGCCACCGCTGGATATAATTTGTTCCCCACTGATGTTAATAATATTGTTTGTTACAATACCACCATCGGCTACAACTTGACTACCGCCATCGGCAATTACCGTGTAATTAGCGCTTCCACCGGCATACACACTTTGAAAACCACCACTGTTAAGCCATGTACTATCGGCCACGCCACCGCCCATAATA
>JAEEIL010000009.1 GCA_016281355.1 Elusimicrobiaceae bacterium
AAAAATCGTTTACAAAATTTTTTAAGTTTGGTATAATAAGCGAGAAACGCGAGTATGGCGGAATTGGCAGACGCGCTAGATTCAGGTTCTAGTGGTTAACAGCCGTACAGGTTCAAGTCCTGCTACTCGCACCAAAACGGGGGTATTAGCCCCTTACGTTAAAAACCGAAAATGCACTGTTTGCGTTTTCGGTTTTTTCTTTTTAGGCTGTACCCCCGTTGCGTGTATATTACAGGATAATGAAATATGGACGCGATTGACCGCTTGTAGCGGTAGCAATCGCTATTCCGTCGCAAACTTTCGTTTGCTCCTTACAAGTCCTGCTACTCGCACCAAAGAAGTGGGTCAAAAAGTCTTTTGGCTTTTTGACCCATTTTTGCATATTTTTAGGCAAAAACTAGCAATTTTGCACGCCATTGATTTTCAAGGGTCTTTTTTATTCCCAAAAATCCAAAAAAACACCCTACCTACACACATAGGTAAAGTGGGTTAAAATGTGAAATGGACGGGATTTGAACATATAACGCTTGAAAAATTTTTTAAACAGTGTAAGAAAAATTTCTAAATTTAACAATAATAAAACTTTTTATATACTATTATTTAATCGGATAAATTTCACTTATTCTTCTATAAATTCTTACAGTGCCGTTTTTCACTAATTTATATACACCAAAAAACTCATATCCATATTTTGTTTTAACGAAAGTAATTCTGCCTGTATCGTGCGAAATGCCGATAAAAGGGGCGACTTTTTCTATTATTTCCTCGCCGTTATTCTTTATAATGTTGATATGATTCTTATCCATAATATCTGTATTAAAATATTTAGGATTGCTTATAAACCAAACGGCTAATTTTCTATCGGTATCGCAATTTTCGGCATACAACGGCGTGCCTTGTCTACCAAATTGATTAGCCTTATCTCTATCCCATTTTAAAGTATCGCAAAAATCTTCATAAATTTTTCTCGAGTTTGTTCCGTATACTCGCCCGCGTACAATACGAGAATAATTGTAGTTGTTAGGGTTTTTATACATATATTTCCTCCTTAATAGTATTAAACTTGCTTAAAAGTGTAACTTGTTACTGTGTAAGTCGTTTCGCCTTTTCCAGTCTTTATTTTAATAGTTGTATCATTAATAATTTTAATATATACAAGACTATATGATGTTTCAATATATGGCTCTTTATAATAGAATATATTGAATCCACCAAATGTTGCCACATACCTGTGATACCAATATCCCTTTAAAAGCGTTTCTTTATATGAATAAGATGTTCCACCTTTTGTTATTCTGCTAACTTCCGAAAATGATAATGTTTTGATATTTTGATCATCACGATTATCAATATCTCGTCCAGAACGGTTTTTTGAATATTCATCTTCTGTTACTTCAATAAGCGCACCAAAATGATTACTCTTGTTACTGCTAAACGTTTTTTCTGTGCCACTTGTATTGATTGTCACACTTCTCACAAGTTTCCAGCCGCTATTTGAACATGCGCCCAAAAAAAGTGTTTGCATTATGATTGATAATAAAATAATGGCAATAGATCCTCTTTTATACATATAACGTTCTCCATTTATATTTAAATAAAAAATGCGCCAACCGAAGTCAGCGCACCTAAAAATGCGAAACTCCAAGTTGTCGCCAAACGAACTTTATCGCAAGTATAAGCATAGCCATACCACCGAACGGAGTCGCATTTTTATCAAATGGATATTATTCGGTGAGTATGCTAAAACAGGAGTATAATTACTCTTAAAAAAAGAAACTACGCCTATTTGCGACAATATTAAGTTCGTTTGGCATTTATAATATATCATATTATAAAAATTTTATCAAGTGTTTTATACGGGAGTTCTTACTTGTAATAAAAATGTAAAAACATTGTATTAACGCAACCTTTTTACCGACACACCTATCAAAAAACACATATTAACCCACTCACTAGTTTATTTTACACATTTCAACCCACCGAGACAGCGAAGGGCACAGCCTTTTTATCCGAATCGCCTGCACGAACGACAAAACGTTCCCGCAGGTGATTTTCTTTCTCGGCGCGCCTTTTTTATATTTGTTTTTCGTTGACAAAAAGTCTAAGGTAAATTACAATGAAGATATCGGGGACAACGAAAGAAAAATCATGATATTCGGAAAACACGTTAACAAGTATTACATGCGGTATTTCGCGCTGCTTCTGTTCGGACTTTTGTCACTTATTACGGTGGATTACTTTCAACTCGAAATACCCAAAATATACAAGGCGTTATTGCTCGGGATAAACACCGGCTATATCGACGAAGCGGGGACGGTGGAGTTTAATCTCGACACGCTTCTCGATAAGATTTGCGCGCCCATTTTTATCGTTATGATCGCCATGATAATCGGAAGATTTTTGTGGCGCGTCTGTTTTTTCGGCGCGAGCGTGAGAACGGAGAAAAATTTAAGAAAGGAAATGTTCGAACACGCCTGTAAACTTTCGCAAAATTACTATCAGGTGAACCGCGTCGGCAACCTTATGGCGCTATTTACCAACGATTTGGAGACCGTGGAAGAGTGTTTCGGCTGGGGGCTGATGATGTTTTTAGACGCGATACTGCTCGGCGGACTTTCTCTTTATAATATGCTGAAAGTTCAGCCGTTACTTACGCTTTTCTGCCTTATACCTATGGTGTTTTTGTTGTTTATCGGTGTGATACTCAACAAATATATGATGAAAAAGTGGGATTACCGACAACAGGTGTATTCGGAAATATCCGACTTTTCGCAGGAAAGTTTTTCGGGTATAGCGGTCATAAAAGCCTTCGTAAAGGAAGCCAAAGAACTCTGGAATTTCAATAAACTTAACGACAAGAACGAAACGGCGAACGTCGATTTTGTCAAGATGGCTATGCTCCTTCGGGTGTCGGTTACGTTGTTCGTGGAATCGGTTATATGCGTTATTCTCGGCGTGGGCGGTTATCTCGTCTATAATGGCGACATTTTAGCGGAATCACTTCTGGAATTTATCGGCTATTTCACCGCGATAGTTTGGCCTATTATGGCGATATCCGAACTCGTGGATATGCACTCGCGCGGAAAGACTTCGCTCAACCGTATTTCCGAACTTCTGGACGCAAAAGTCGACGTAAAAGACGAATACGGGGCGGAAGATATCGGCGAAGTTGCGGGGAGAATAGAGTTTAAAAACCTT
>JAEEIL010000010.1 GCA_016281355.1 Elusimicrobiaceae bacterium
CCGATAAGTCCCATCATTTCAACATGAGCAGGAACGGAAGACGAACCTGCAAATTGTGCATCGCCGTGCATTCTTCCCATAGTATCGGTCATACCATAAGATGCAGGACCTGCAGCCATATTATCCGGATGTAATGTTCTTCCCGTACGACCACCGGAAGCTACCGAGAAATATTTTTTACCGTTTTCAATTGCCCATTTTTTGTATGTTCCTGCAACGGGATGTTGAAATCTTGTAGGGTTTGTAGAATTTCCGGTAATTGAAACATCTACACCTTCATGTATCATTATTGCAACACCTTCACTAACATCATCTGCACCATAACATTTAACTTTTGCTTTATCTCCGTCGGAAAAAGCTTTTTCACTTACTATATTTAATTTTCCCGTATGATAATCATATTCGGTTTCAACAGCCGTAAAACCGTTTATTCTTGAAATAATATAAGCTGCATCTTTACCAAGACCGTTTAAAATAACGCGAAGCGGTGTTTTGCGCACTTTATTTGCTGTTTTTGCGATACCGATTGCACCTTCTGCCGCGGCAAAACTTTCATGACCTGCTAAAAAGCAGAAACATTTTGTTTCTTCCCTAAGTAACATTGCAGCCAAATTACCGTGGCCGAGACCGACTGCGCGTTGATCGGCAACAGAGCCCGGGATACAAAAACTTTGTAAACCGACACCGATTTTTTCTGCTGCTTCCGCTGCTGTTTTTACGCCGCTTTTAATTGCAATAGCAGCACCGACTGTATAAGCCCAAACGGCATTTTCAAAAGCAATAGGCTGAATACCTTTAACGATAGCTTCAACGTCAATACCCTTTTTCGTGCAAATTTCTTTTGCTTCTTCAAGGGAGGCAATACCGTTTTCTTTCAAAACGGAATTTATTTTTTCAATTCTTCTTTCATAACCTTCAAAAGTTACCATAGTTTACTCCTTCCTCGGGTCAATTTTCTTGACGGCTTCGTCATAGCGCCCGTATTTGCTGATATTTTTTTCATAGGCAGTTTTTGGATCTTCGCCTTTTTTGATAGCGTCCATCATTTTGCCAAGATTTACAAATTTGTAGCCGATAATTTCATTGTTTTTATCGAGGCCGACTTCCAAGACATAACCTTCCGCCATTTCAAGATAGCGAGGGCCTTTAGCCTCGGTCGCATACATTGTGCCGATTTGTGAACGAAGGCCTTTTCCTAAGTCCTCTAACCCGGCACCGATAGTTAAACCGCCTTCTGAAAATGCACTTTGTGAACGACCGTATACGATCTGAAGGAAAAGTTCCCTCATAGCAGTATTGATAGCATCACAAACAAGGTCAGAATTTAAAGCCTCTAAAATTGTTTTTCCGGTTAAAATTTCAGCAGCCATAGCGGCGGAGTGCGTCATACCGCTGCAACCTAAAGTTTCAACCAAAGCTTCTTTAATGATACCGTTTTTAATATTTAAGGTTAATTTGCATGCACCTTGTTGTGGGGCGCACCAGCCGATACCGTGCGTTAAACCGCTGATATCTTTAATTTCTTTAGCGCAAACCCATTTGCCTTCTTCGGGGATTGGGGCGGGTTGATGTTTTGCGCCTTTACAGACACTGCACATATTTGCAATGTGGGGTGTACATTTTTCGCAACTCATAAAATCTCCTTTGTATAAGTTTATATTTATATTGTAGCAAATTTGCAGAAGGAGTTTTATGTATAAAACATTTTTTATTAAATGTTTTTCTCAATTTTATATAATTGTCTTGTAGGGGTATTTTGACCTTAAAGGAGTATTTATGAAAAGACTTTTGAAATTACTTGCAGGTAAAGACTTTGCCGCATTATTTTGGGCACAAGTTTCCGGCGTAATAAATGATAACTTGGTAAGAACGGCCCTTACCGCTTTAATCGCTGCACATATTTTAACACTACATAACGGACAAAGTGCAAAATTAGTTTTAATGATAATCGGTATTTATATGTTACCGTTTTTTATTTTTTCAATTCTGGCAGGCCAAATAGGAGACAAATACGATAAAGCAAAGATCACACGCATAATTAAATTTACCGAAATTTTTACCGTTATTATTATCGCTTTAGGATTTTATTTAAATTCCGTATCAATTCTGCTTTTTGCTTTATTTATTATGGGCACCCAATCTGCTTTTTTTAGTCCGATTAAATATGCTTTGATGACGCAAATTTTACAAAAAACCGAATTTATCGATGGTAACGCCTTGTTAGAATCAAGCCGATATATCGCGATTTTACTTGGCACCGTGATAGGTTTAAAATTGGCCACACCTAAATTTAATTTAGGTATAATGTTTGCTACCATGCTCGCCTTATCCGTAGTTGGCTACCTTGTAACACGTTTGTTTGCACCGTTGAAACCGCTTGCAAATACCTTGAAAATTACCCCAAATATTTTTAAAAGCACTTGGCGGAATTTATCAAGAGCAAACCAATCAAAAAAATTATTTTTGGCAATTTTAGCAATTAACTGGTTTTGGGTTGTCGCAGCAATTTTACTTTCGCAACTTAACAGTGTTACAAATTCCATTTTGAATCTAGCTCCGGAAGTTTATATATTTTTAATTACGGTATTTTGCGTTTCTGTAGCTATCGGATGTCTAGCCTGTTACCGTTTAGTTAAGTCGGAAATCAGCATAAAATATGTTCCGTTTACTACGGTAGGAATGTCTTTATCCCTACTGCTTATTGCCTTTATTTTAGCCTTAATGCCAGATTTTGCGATGCCTATAACTTTATCATCTTTCATAAGTTCCCCCTTCGGTATTGCTTTAACAATAGGTATAATCATGCTTTCAATTTGCGGTGGGCTTTATATCGTTCCGCTTAACGCACATTTGCAAGCAATGCTTTCAGATAAATTTAAAACACGCATGCTTGCAATTTGCAATTTCTTAAATGCGTTCTTCATGGTTTTTGCCGGTTTTGTAGCCTATGCGTTGTTATATGTCGGGCTAGGTACACCGGCGATAATTACGGTTCTTGCAGCAGCAAACCTTGTTATTGCAATTTATACTTGTACGCTTTTGCCTGATTATGTTTTAAGGTCAGCGGCATATTTCTTTTTAAACAGTATATACAAAATTAAATTGATTGGTATGGAAAATTATTCCAAAGCCGAAGGGCCGACAGTGATTGTCGCAAACAATAATTCCTTTTTAGATCCGCTTTTGCTTGCCGCATTCTTACCTGAAGACATTGTTTTTATGGTGGACAGCACTATCGCAAAACGCTTCTGGGTACGTATATTTTTAAAATATGTAAGGCATATTCCTGTGGACCCTACAAATGCTATCGCGGTAAAAACGATTATTGACAGGGTTAAAAAAGGTACAAAGGTTGTAATCTTCCCTGAAGGCCGCATGAGTACCACAAGCGGAATCATGAAAGTTTACCCCGGCCCTGCTATGGTTATTGAACGCTCCGGTGCACAAGTGTTACCTATTTTTATTCAAAATACACAATATACAAGGTGGTCTTATTACGGGCGCAAACTTAGACATCTGCCAAGTAATTTGGAATATGTAATAAATATTTTACCGCCCAGAAAATTAAACATTTCTAGCGAGTTAAAAGGCCGTAACCGCAGATATAAAGCGGAAGATGCCGTATATGATTTACTACTTGAAATGAAGGTAAAAAGTTTTAATTTGCAGCATACTATTTTCCGCTGCTTGATTGAGGCTGTTGATCTTGCACGTCGTTCCACACGCGCTTTAGAGGATATGACACGTAAAACAGTATCCTTTGGAACTTTGCTTACAGGCTCATTTTTGTTAGGTCGAAAATTTACAAGATTCTCAAAAGAGGGTGAATTTGTCGGATTAATGTTGCCGAATGTTAATGCAATTGCTTTAAGCATTTTCGGCCTTATGGCATACGGACGCGTGCCGGCTATGATAAATTTTTCAGCCGGAATAAAAAATATTTTGCTTGCTCTAAAAGTCGCACAAATTAAAGTACTTGTAACGTCACGAGCATTTATACAAAAAGCGGAACTGGGTAATATTATTGAAGCGATAAATCAAACAGACACAAAAATAATTTATCTTGAAGATATACAAAAAACAATATCTGCGAAAGATAAAATTGTGGCAGTTTTACAAAGCGCTTTTCCCCACCAAGCATATAAAATGACGTGCAGGGACAGAAACCCGGATAAACCCGCAGTAATTTTATTTACAAGTGGCTCTGAAGGTGCACCAAAGGGCGTGGCACTAAGCCATAAAAATTTAAATATGAACAGATATCAAATGTCCAGTCTAATTCAAATGGGTTTACAAGATAAATTCTTTAATGCTTTACCGATGTTCCACAGTTTTGGTTTAGCATGCGGTTTATTCATACCTATTTTAAACGGTGCATCAGTATTTTTATACCCATCACCTTTGCATTATAAAGCAATACCAGAACTTGTTTATGACAGAAACGCAAATGTATTTTTCGGGACTGATACATTTTTAAATGCCTACGGCAAACAGGCACACCCCTATGATTTTTACAATATTAAATATATAGGCATCGGCGGTGAGAAATTAAAAGACGAGACATTTGCTTTATGGACGGAAAAATTCGGTATTCGCATTTTGGAAGCCTATGGTACTACTGAAGCGAGCCCGGTTGTTTCATTTAACACACCTATGTATTACAGGCGCGGTACAGTCGGCAAATTACTGCCTTGCATGGAAGCCCGTATTGAAAAAATTGAGGGCGTTAAAGAAGGCGGCCGCCTGTTTATTAAAGGTGATAATGTTATGTTAGGATATCTGAAAGAAGATAACCCCGGTGTAATTCAAACACTTAAAGACGGTTGGTATGATACCGGAGATATCGTAGATTTTGATACTGATGGTTTTGTCGTTATGAAAGGCCGTGCAAAACGCTTTGCAAAAATCGCAGGTGAAATGGTTTCCTTAACTGCTGTAGAAGCAGCAATGACGGAAATTTGGCCGGAAATTAAACATGCAGTAATTTCGAAATCAGATGCAAAACGCGGCGAGCAACTTATTGCCTACACACAAAAACAAGATGCTGATATAAAGATTTTACAACAAGCCTTAAAAGACAAAGGTTTCAGCGAACTTTGGATACCCAAAACCTTACGCATAGTAGAAGAAATACCTTTAGGCGGAACAGGCAAAACTGATTATATTAAACTAAAAGCCGATGAAATAAAAAACTTCGGTGAAGAATAAATATATCTTCAAACAAAAAAGGGTTGCTTTTTAAGCAACCCTTTTTCAAATACTATCCATCTTTACTTATTACTAATATTATCCCTGCGGTAATAAATCAAATTTAAGAATGCCCCATATAATTCTTGTAATTTTGATTTTTCAGGAATGCTGTTATAAGCTATTTTTAATTCTTCTGCACCTTCTATGTGGCCATATAAAACTGCATGGGCTAAATCTTCACTTATAGCAGATTTGTTACGATATTTACTATTAATCATTGCATACCAATTATCACTTAAATTACCATATTTATTATCTACTTTGATTAAAGTTTGTAAAGCAAAATACATTTCTTCCGTTAAAACTTCTGTTGGTAAAGTAAGATATAAATAATCAAGTGCATCTTTGTTTTCGGATAAAATTATTTGCGTAAAAATGTTTGCCTGCCTTTCAGCATTTAAAGTTTCCCTTAATAAAGGATTAAAGCCTTTTTCTATTACCTGTTTAAAAACTTTTTTATCATTCATCGAAACAATATAACTAATCACATCAAATTGCGATTTATCAGACATATATTTAAAATTTACTTTATCATACTTTAAGACATCAAGTACATTTTGATATACATATTTAAGTTCGTTGATAGATATATAGCCTAAAGGATCTTCATTTAACCAATTACCCTTTGTTTCACGTGTAGATAAAGTTTGTTGAATTTGTGCTTCAATTATTTTATTTAATTCTTGTTTATTAATAATTTCTTCAGTATCTTTTGCATAAATCAAAGATGTAATTAAAACAAAAATCATTAATGTTAAAATTATAGCTTTATTTTTCATAAATATCTCCTTTACTGCTTATATATATTTTATGAATAAGTGATATACTTTACAAGGGAAAAAGGACCCACATAAATAGGCCCGAAAGACCTATATAAAGTTTTACAAATCAAAAAGCCCTCGTGTTATATACGGGGGCTTTTAAATTGTAACTGTATTTAGATTAACCTATGCTGTAATACAATTTCCGTTTGAATCCATCTTTTCATGGTTAGTGCATTCGCAACGCGGTGCATCACTTGGGCAATATGTTCCGCGGCAACAACCTGATGTCGCACCGGTACCTTCGTAAGTTGTAGCGCCGTAGCGGCTACTTCCACAAGCCTGCTCAGCATTAGCCCAACATTCACCGCCTTCTTTAATTGTTGAACTCGCGCAAGCATTAAAACCTGTACCTTTACAAACTCCCCCTGAATTTACAATTGAACTTCTGCATCCGCCTCCCCAACTATCTTGTCCGTCTATTGTGCCATTACAGATACCCCCTTCATTGATATTCGCACCAATACAAGAACCTTCACATAGTCCACCATTATGAATTGTGGTAGTTAAACACGTGCCTTTACAAATACCGCCAGAATAAATGTTTGCATACCAACACGCTCTATATCCATCTCCTTGACATATACCTCCAGAATAGATATAAGATCCACCGCAGGCACCATCTGCATATGAATTGCAAATACCACCAGCAGTAGCTGTTGATCCCTGGCAAGCACTTGATGCATAGCCATTACATACACCCCCATTAATTACTGAATTGTGACAGCGATAATAACTCGTTCCCAGGCATTCAATGCCTTCATTAAGATCCGTCGGTGGAACATAAGCATCATTATACCCGCAAAAATCACCGTTCCACATGCTGTCCCCATACAATCCTTTACATCTGGATTCTTCATCAATATAACAGGTGCTATTAGTATTTGCCCAGGCCATACCCATTTTATCGCATGGTTCTTTTGTTAGTTTACCTAAATTGTCACATATATAATGTTCACTCGGCGTACACATTATTTGGTCCATTTCATAATCTTTATATAAGAAATATTCCCCGTTATTTCTGTTCGCTATAATACCTTTATCAAGTAATTCGTAAGTATAATACGGGCTTTCCAATGTTTCATTATCCGCATTATTACCGTCTTTGTCTGTCAATGTAATATCTAAGTCTTCAAAATCTTTTGTGTATCTGCTTTTTGTAAGATAAAAATCATGCTCACTTTTTGCTACTGATTGCATTACAGATAAAGCCTCAGCAGCTTTACTTTTTTCTACAGATTTTTTATACATAGGTACCGCTATTGAAGTTAGTACGCCTATAATAAGCACTACTATTAACAGTTCCATTAATGTGAAACCTTTTTTATTCATATCTATAATTCTCCTTAAATTGCTTTTACAACGTTTTTGGTTATCACCATAATAGAGATTATAGAAAAAAAAAAAAAAACCGTCAAGAGGGATAATTTCAATGTATAGAATGTAAAATACCCCTTGCATAACTTCATGCAAGGGGTAATGATATTTGTAATTTATAAAATTACTCTAAAATAATTTTATAATCTTCCCACGCAATTTGCGGATCAGCGGTAATCTTAATAGTGCGGTTAATATTCTTTTCTACCGAACTTAATTTTTGACGCAAATGCTCTGATAATGCAGGGTGTACAACAAGTTTTAAAGTACCACCGGGTTTACCTTGCGTTAAATCATAAATTTCACGTTGCAAATTAATACGCATAGTTTCAGCAGATAAAACACGCCCGCTGCCATGGCATTGTGGGCATTCTTCGGTAATCAAATTGCCGGTACTGCGTGTTCTGCGTTCACGTGTCATTTCCACTAAACCAAGGCGGGTAATCGGTAAAATACGAATCTTTGCCCTGTCGCGTTTTGTCGCATCATTTAAAGCATCAACAACTTTATGACGGTTTGAAGCTTTTCGCATATCAATAAAGTCAATAACAATAATACCGCCGATATTCCTAAGCCTCAACTGCCTTGCTATTGCATAGGCTGCTTCAATATTGGTACGGGTAACAGTTTCTTCTTGTGAATTTTCGCCTGTAAATTTGCCTGTATTTACATCGATAGCGCACAATGATTCCGCCTCTTGGATAATAATACTTCCACCGTTCGCCAAAGGTATTTTTATTCGGCGCATACGTTCAATTTCTTGATCGATATTATATGCCTCAAAAATAGGTGTTTTGCCGGTGTAAAGTTTAATTCTGTCTACAAGTTCCGGGGAAATTTTACTGACAAAATCTACGACTTTATCATAATCTTTTTTATTATCAAGCATATAAAGACGAACATTTTCCGTCAAAATATCCCTTGAAACTTGCAAAACACTACCCATATCTTCGTGTAGCATTGAAGGTGCAGGTTGATTTTCAAAACGTGTTATAATAGTTTTCCATTGACGATATAAATATTTGATTTCCTTTTCGAGTTCTTCATCAGTTGCATCTTCCGCTTCAGTGCGAACTATGCAGCCCATACCTTCAAGATATTTTTCAGCTAAACGTTCCACATAAGCATTTAACTGATCGCGCCTTTCAAGGTCCTCAATATTTTTTGAAACGCCCACGTATTTTTGGTTAGGTGTTAAAACTAAATATCTACCGGGTAAAGTAACATCCATCGTTACCTTCATACCTTTTGTACTGATACTGTCTTTAACAACTTGAACCATGATTTCTTGGCCTTTATATAAGATTTCATCAATCGGTTTTTTACCGCCTTCAATAGTATCTGTTATATAAAGGTAAGCATTTTTTTCATAACCTATATTTAAAAATGCGCTGTTGATACCGGGTAAAACATTTTCCACAGTTGCCTTATAAATATTACCTACGAGATTTAAGGCTGTATTTCTTCTATCCCACAAAAGTTCTACCAAAACGCCGTTTTCCAAAATGGCAATTCTGGTTTCTTCAAATGCGGTATTTACTAATACTTCGACTTCTGTTTTACCGTCGTCATTTAGATAAGCCGGCCTTATAGGCTGCTGTTTTTGCTCTTTTACTGCTCTTACTGCTTTAAGATGTGACCTTTTCATTAATATCTCCCACTTACACGGATTGTAAAACCCCTTGTTTATCTACCCAATAAAGGGCTATACGGGTGGCTTTATAATCTTCCTTCTTAACATCTAACCTGAGCAACGTCAATAACTCCAGCACAGGGCTAAAACTTCCAGAAGGATTAAGTTTCATTACTACTTTAATTTCATTAGCGTTTAAACGCTCTATACTATAAAGGTGCTTCCTTTCAGATTTAGGACATAAAGAAAGCGCCCTGCTAATACTTCCCCTAACACCCTCAACTTTATAACCGACATGGCTAATTAAGTTTTGAACACTTGTTAAGTGAAAGGGTAACAACTCAACGTCTTTTAAAACAAAACCACTACCTTCAAAATACGGTGCCAGTTTTGTTTTTATTTCTTCCGGCTTTATGTAAGTATTAAGGAAAATCTCCGCAATTTCCGCCAGGCTTTCCTCATCTTCCGCTGCACCGGAATATACATAAACTCTCGGACGGTTCTTTTTTAATGTATAATCTAAACCACTTTGAGTTACTGCATCAGCCAAAACCTGTATAAATTTATGGCACGTAAACCCCGCTGATTTATTTAATTTTAATCTATATCTAAAAGCGGTGTCTATATCTATCATAGCATTTTTTTAGATCAAAGAAAGGCGCCTAAAATAAACACCCTCTACCAAACCCATTGCCCACATACTGGAAACCAAATTTGACCCTCCATAAGATATAAAGGGCAAAGGAATACCTGCCACAGGCACTATTCCTATAAGCATACCGAAGTTAAATGCCATGTATACGAAAAATATAGCAAAAATACCCACACAAAGTAAATAACCGAATAAATCACTGGAATTTTGTGCTATAAAAACTATACGCCATAAAATTAAAATATACAAACCTAAAACGAACAATGTTCCTATAAGGCCCCTTTCTTCACCTAAAATTGCTAAAATGAAATCGGTATGTCTTTCAGGAACGAAGCCTAATCTCGATTGTGTACCCGAGAAAAACCCTTTCCCCAACACTCCCCCTGAACCCATAGCAATTTGTGCTTGCAAGACATTATAACTTGCACCTTTTGGATCTGCCGTAGGGGCTAAAAAAGCCTCAATTCTTTTACGTTGATAGGATTTTATATGTTTATTTACAAAATACCCCCCGAAAAACCCTGCAACCATACTGAAAGCCAAAACCATTGTTAAACTAAACGGAACAAAAATACGAAAATATTTAAGCATGAACCAACCGATAATGAATAAAGCAAGTATTACTCCGCTAAAAATTAAACAAGGAATAATATCAAAAGATAAAGAATTTACCCAACCTAAAATTACAGAATTATCCAAGACTTCCGGATATAAACCGATATAAGTCCAAAGTATTGGAAAGATACCTGCCATCAAAACAAAAGCAATTATCAGCACAAAATAATAAATATTAACACCGGCGACAAATAACAAAATAAGCAAAGCAGGGGCAGTAACAACTATTGAAGAAAAATCAGGTTGCATCATAATAAGAGCAAAGACAGGTAAAATAAATGCACCGAATATCGCAAGTGTTTTAAAACTTTTTATTTGGCGTGGTCTGGCAGCCAAGAAAGCTGCAGTTATTACAATTAGAGCAATACGGCAAAGTTCCGCAGGCTGAAAGGAAAAACCGCCAAACCTAAACCAAGAATGTGAACCACGTGCAACGATACCAAATGCGAGGACTGCAACAAGTAAAAATATTACAAAAGCATAAAGTTTTTTATAATGTTCGGCATAAATTTGATAATTAAAAAGCCAGCCGAAAACAAAAGCCGAAATAGCAACAGGCAAGGCAATTATGTGTGTACGCATTATCGAAACCATTTCTTTTGTACCGCTTACTGCGGATAAAATGGTAAAAAATCCCATAACACATAAACCTATTAAGGCGTATATCATAGGCCAATCCAACTTTCTTGTTTTTATACCGGAATTATTATTTAACATTTTCGTTTTCCTGTTTATCCTTGCTGTGCTTTAAATCAAAATAAGCCTGAATAATTTTACGGGCCGCCGGTGCTGCTTGGGCACCACCGCCTTTACCAAATTGAATTAGAACGGAAACGGCAATTTCCGGTTCCTCATTTTCTTCGCCGGCAAAAGCCAAAAACCAACCGTGGTCATCACCATGCGGGTTTTGTGCAGTTCCTGTTTTACCGTAAACTGCTATATCTTTAATTTTTGCACCACGCCCGGTTGCATTATCTACAACGCTTTTTAAGGCTTTATGTATCAACTCGAAAGCACCGTCTTTAAGTTTTACTTGCTCAACAAGTTCACTTTTGTTTTCTTCCAAAATTTTACCTGACGGGGAAACTACCTTTTCAATATAATAAGGACGCCAAATTTTCCCTTTTGATGCAAGGGCCGCGGCATATACTGCCATTTGCAAAGGCGTAAGCAAAAGTTCACCTTGCCCGATAGATAAATTTAAAGTATCGCCGCCAAACCAATAAGTTTTTAAATTAGCGCGTTTTGTAGGCCCGTAAATATTGCCTGATTTTTCACCCGGTAAATCGATACCGGTTTTGCGCCCGAAACGGAATTTACGTTGCATCTTTTCAATATTGTAAGAACCTGTTTTTAAACCTAAATTATAGAAGTAAGTATCACAACTTTGTTCCATACCTTTTATAAAATCTATGTGTGGGCCATGTGCTTTCCAACACTTAAACTCGCGCCCATTTAAATAGATGTGGCCTGTGCAATTATCCTCGTGTTTAAGGTCAAGGGTACCGCTTTCATAAGCTGCCAAAGCAGTGATGGTTTTAAAAGTTGAAGCAGGCGGAAATAAACCTTGAATTGCTAAATTATATTCAGATATTTTTATTTTACTTTCATTATTCTTGCCGGTATTATAAGGCGTAAAAATATTTGGGTCCCAATCAGGCAAAGAAGCCATAGCAAGTACAGCACCTGTTTTGACATCTAAAACAACTGCCGCACCGCGCCCCGTTAAGGAATTACGCACCGCATCTTCCGCTGCTTGTTGAACAGGGGCAAGCAAAGTTGTGTAAACATCAGCCCCTTGACGCCAGCGGTTATCTTTCATGATTTGTGTTACGCGGCCCTTATAATTAACTTCTAAAAACAAACCGCCGTCACGGCCCTTTAATTCTTTTTCATAACGCTTTTCTATACCGCTTTTACCTATTTTGGAGTTCAGACGATAATCAAGCTCTCCGGAAAGTTCTTTCCATGTGCTTTTTTCCATAGTGCCGATATATCCAAGCAAATGTGCGGCACTTGCACCATAAGGATAATAACGTTTTGTTTCTTCAAGTAAATATAAACCGGGATAAAAGTTTTGAAGTTCGGCTAAAGCAAAAATATTTTTGGGTGCCAAGTTATCTACGAGCAATGCTGCTTTACCACTTTTTAAGGATTTTTTTATAATTTGCAAAATATCTTTTTGTGATTTAAAAGTATTTTTGGAAACTGCTTCTGATATTTCTATTAAAATTTTTTCATCAGGCATTTCAAAAGGCGGTAAATAATATAAGGAAAATGCCGCTTGGTTTGAGGCTAAGACTTCCCCTCCTCTTGCTAAAATTTGCCCACGCGGTGCGGTTTGATAAAGGATTTGTGTTCTGTTTTTTTCCGCCTGGGAAGTATATTTTTGATGTGAGATAAATTGTATAAAAATGAGCCTATATGCTATTAAAGCCCCACTAAGTAAGGCTAAAACAAACATTATTATTAGGCGATGATTATTGAAATTGAGTTTAGTTTTCATTTACTCTTTTTAGCACGTCAAATATTAAAAATTTTGCGGTTATATTATAGAAGATCGGCATAATCAAACCTAAAACAATGGAACTGAAGATTAGATCTTTCCATCCTTGCCATACGAAAAACCCCGTAAATACTTTGGAAAGCAAACCGAAAATAAAAATAAACAAAACATTAAGCATCCCCGTTATAACCATTTGAGGTATGCATTCTTTAAAATCGATTTTATCTCTTACTTGGTAAAAAAGCACCATAAGCACAGTAAAAGCCAAAGCATGCGAACCGAATAAAGAAGTACCCAAAAAATCTAAAAATAAACCGCTGAAAAATGCAAAAGTGTAACCATATCTTTGTGGCAACATCACAGCAATTATTATACTGAAAGCGAGCATCATATTAACAGATAATTCAAGCGGGGCAAAAACAATTAACCCAAGCCAATAAAAAATAGTTGCGGCAATAAAAACTAAAGTAAGGTTTAATATCCTAAGCATTATTTCCCCCTTTATAAGATAAGACAAAAACCTCTTTAACCATATCAAAATTTAAAGCGGGTTTTAAAGACGGTTCTTTATAGGTTGAAGCACCTGTTAAACCTTCCGTTCCGTCATCTAAAAGATAGCCTACCAATAAACCTTCCGGGAACAATGCACTTGAAGAAGATGTAAAAACAGGTGTATCAATTTTTAAATCTTCCTCCAAAGG
The DNA here is from genome assembly GCA_016281355.1 of Elusimicrobiaceae bacterium. GTDB lineage: Bacteria > Elusimicrobiota > Elusimicrobia > Elusimicrobiales > Elusimicrobiaceae > Proelusimicrobium. The sequence continues at coordinate 13,556 of JAEEIL010000010.1, forward strand.
CAGATATTTTAAAATAACAGCTCTTAAACCTTGGCCTTTTAAAAGTCCTTCGGTTTTTGTATTTCCAAGGTAAACATAAGCATTAAAATCTTCATCAGGCAAAAGTAAAACTTTTGAGGTGTTTTTTGAAATCTCAACAATCATACCTAGCAAAGCCGGTGTACCATCTAATGTTAAAGCGATAACCGGGGAACGCAAGGAAATGCCGTCTTCTTCCCCTTTATCAATAATAAGGCTGGACATTTTATTCGGTTCTTTATAAGCCACTTTTGCCCAAATACCGTTGATTTTTATTGATTCTTTTAAATTCAATGCTTTACGTAAGCGGTCATTTTCTTCTTTTAAAGTAGGTAATTCCAGTGCTTCAATTTGAATCTTTTTTAACTTTTCTTTAAGTTCAAAATTTTCCAAAGCGACATTTAATAAAGTTTGTGTTCCTTCGTTGATATCTTTAAAATATTCTTTTGTTTGGTGAGCTAAACGCAGTTGGGGTATGAACAAATAAGCAAGTACTGCCCTAACGGAATTGACAGTTTGCTGAAGCGGCAGTATCATTAAAGCCAAGGAAATTATAATATATACCGTCGGCAACCATTTAGAACCTTGATTTGAGTTTAGGTTTATTTGTCTCATGTATATATTTTATATTTTTTGGGACAAATAGGCAAAATAAAAAATGTCAATCAAAAGTTAAAATTATAAATAAAAGAAACCTTACCCCCGTAAATTTGATAAAATGTTTATATATGGACTTTATCAAAATAAAAAACTTTGTAAAAGAACAGAATTTCCCGGCTTACCGCCTAAATCAAATCAGGCAAGGGGTTTTTGTTGACGGCAAAAGTTCTTGGAACGATATAAAAACTTTACCTAAAAATTTACAGGAAGCCTTAAATAAAAATTTCAAAATTCTATCTTTTGACCTTGTAAAATTACAAAGTTCAAAACTAGATAGAGTTTATAAAGCTTTACTGAAATTACACGACGGTCCTAAAATAGAAACCGTTTTAATGAAACCCGGCAAATTTTGGAGTGTTTGTGTTTCTTCCCAAGCAGGCTGCCCTTTGGGATGTGCCTTTTGTGCAACCGGTAAATTAGGTTTTAAACGCAATTTAACCGCGGAAGAAATCTCAGACCAAGTTTTATTTTGGCATCAGTTTTTACAAAAGGAATTTAAAGGCCAGCACGTTTCCAATATCGTTTTTATGGGAATGGGTGAACCGCTTTTAAATTATCAGGAAGTTAAACAGGCAGTAGAAATTTTATCAAATAAAGATTACCTTAATATAGGTAAGCGCCATATATCTATTTCCACCTCAGGTATTGCAGATAAATTTGAAAATTTAGCTAAAGAATTACCCCAAGTTAATTTAGCCCTTTCTTTACATAATGCAGACAACAAACAACGTTCCGCTTTGATGCCGATAAACCGTAAATATAACCTTGATATTATCAAACAAGAACTTGAAAATTATTTAAAATTAAATGCACGTGAAGTGTTTTTAGAATATACAGTTATAGACGGTGAAAATAATTTGCCTGCACATATAAGGAAATTAGGTAAATGGATAAATTCCTTTAAAGATAATTATCTTTTACATGTCAATTTGATTGCTTGCAACCCGGCTACTTCAAAAGCTAAAACCCCGCCGACAGCGGCCGTTTATGCTTTTGCGGAAGCCTTAGAAAAAATGAATATAAAAGTAACTGTCCGCAAAAGTTTGGGCTCTGATATCGCTGCTGCCTGCGGGCAACTTGCTGCAAAAAATTAGGAGATTATATGAAAAAATATTTATTTTTAACCTTGATTTTATTTTCTTTAACAGCCTGTACTTCTATGCAGGGTAAATCAGATTATATTCCAATAGGGCCGCAAAATTTACCTGTTAAAGTAACTGAAGGTAAAGACTTGCCTGTATTTACAAATGTAGATCAGATTACACGCCCTTGGTCTAACATAGGTATTCAACGCATCAAACATTTGCCGAATAATCCTGAAATTATTGAAGCAAGTATTTTAAAATTGCAGAACTTTGCCGCAGCACACGGGGCAAGTGCCTTGCTTATTAAACAATATTTTGATGAAGAAAATACTGATGGACGTCCAATAACCTTAGCAACAAATTTAGTAAAGTATCTAGATGACCTTAGCGAAGAAGAAATTGAAATAATTACTAAATTCGCACAAACCGCTGCTTTAAATAGTGAGGTTAAATAAATGACTGCAAAAAAAATAAAAAAAGCAATAATTTTACACTCGGGGGGGCTTGACTCCACCACTTGTTTATACTGGGCTTTAAATCAAGGTTACGAATGCGTTTGTTTAAACATAGCCTATGGCCAAAGGCATAAAAAGGAAAGGGATTGCTGCCGCAAAATTTGCAAAGACTTAAACGTTAAATTAATAGAAATAAGTTTGAATTTACCCTGGTTAAAAGATGTCACATCTTTAGTAGGCAATAAAATATCCATTCCAAACGAACCCATATCTAAAATTAAATCTATAGGGCGTTTACCGTCTACATATGTACCGGCAAGAAATCTAATTTTTGCTTCTATTGCAGCATCTTTGGCAGATAGCATCGGAGCAAGTGCAATAGTTTTGGGTGCAAATTCCGTAGACTATTCCGGTTACCCGGATTGCCGCCCCAGATTTTATATTCCGTTAGAACGTGCAATTTTTGAAGGAACCCGTTCTGCTGTCGGCGGCCCACGCATTGCAGTCTTAACCCCTTTGCTTAAATTAAGTAAAGCACAAATAGCAAAGCTAGGTGCAAAACTGGGTGTACCGTTTGCTTCAACCTGGAGTTGCTACCGCGGTGGCCAAAAACCTTGCGGAAAATGTGATGCATGCCGTCTAAGAAAAGCAGGTTTTGAAAAGGCAGGAATAAAAGATATTTAATTAGGTAAGGCAGATGAAAATATTTCCAAAATTGTTCAGGATGTTTCTGTTTGTTATTATTGCACCGCTTTTAATAACTGCAGTATTTTTATTTCAATATCAAAAACATGCAAAGAAAGAACTCCTGCAAAATTATTTAAACACTGTTGAGGTTTTTGCGTTTTCTTTGGAAAATTATGCCCTTGATTTATCCAGAAATATCAATGCTTTGCTTGCCAATCAGACATTACAAGAACAAACAAGCACTTTACAAAACCAAATAATAAAGGATACAAATATTTTATTTATTTCTTTATTTTCCCCGGAAGGTAAAGAACTTGCAAGGGCAAAAAATATAGATTTTGAAGATTTGCCCACTATGGATTTATCCCAAAATAATGAATTAAAAGATCTGCCGTCCGGGCAAGTAAAAATAAATTACCCGGAAGACATTTTCCCCCCTTATACTACTATTACTTTAAAACAAAATAACGGAAATATTTTGTTAATGGTTGCAGATATTACTAATTTGATTACCCAAACGGAATTACATAAAATAGGTAATAGCGGCGGTTTGTATTTTTTGGATAAAGATGGTTACCATGTATTAAGTGCCAGCACATTGCCCATAATAAACTTAAGTGAACAGAATTTAGATTTACAGGGAACAATATCTAATTTTAAAACGCAAACAGGTTTAATTTTAGCAGGGGCTTACATTAAAAACCCGATAGGTGAAGGTTATCTGTTTCTACTCCAAAATCAAAAAGAAGCATTTTACACAATAAATTTAATCTCCTGGCTTATCGTATTTTTTGTTTTGGCGACAACAACATTATCTTATTTTGCATCTATGTATTTTGCGGAAGATTTAGCAGAACCGATGGATAAACTCATTGAGGCAGCAAACGAAATAACAAAAAATAATTTTTCCGTACACATAGATGAAAACAAATACTTGGAAGAATTTACCCCTTTAATAAAAACTTTTAACTCTATGGCTGTAAAACTTAAGGAATATCAAACCGTTCAACTTGATAAATTACTTGAAGAACAAAACAAAGTCAATTTGCTTGCGCGTTTAATGAGAGACGGGATTGTAATGTGCACTTTAGACGGCACAGAACTTTTTGCAAATAAAACGGCAAAACATATTTTAACCAGTGAAGCATTTGCAGAAAATATTGAAAAAACAATTCGTTTGGAAGATCTTAAAGATCCTTCTTTAAAAGAATTATTAAAGGTTCCGAGCGGAACTGTTTTTAACTATATGAAAGACGGAAAGCCGGCTTATTTCGAAGTAGTGATTGAAACTTTCCGCCCACAAAATCAAGAGCCTGTTGCAATTATTTTATTTAGGGATATTACATCTGAACACGAAATCAGCGAAATGAAAAATGATGTTTTTAATGCTGTAGCACATGATCTTCGCGCACCGATACTTGGTATTCAAGGTTATATTATGCTTTTAGAGGAAGGCAATTTAAGTAAAGAAGAACAAAACCAAATGCTAAATGCAATTTCAAATTCTTCTAAAATGCTTGTAAATTTAGTAGAAAACATTTTAGATATTTCAAAACTTGAACGAGGTCTTTTAGTCTTAAACAAAACTACTTTTGATTTATCAAAAACAGTAAACGATATTATATATGCTTTAACACCTCTTGCCAAACAAAAAAATTTAGAACTTAAAGTAAATTCGGAAAATAATTTACCTATTGATGCTGATAAAAATTTACTTGAAAGGGTGTTCTCAAATTTAATATCAAATGCTATTAAATTTACTTCTGAAGGCGGTGTTTTTATAGATATACAAAAAGATGGACAAAATTACAGAATTACTGTCCGCGATACAGGTATAGGTATTCCTAAAGAAGAGTTGCCTAAAATATTTAAAAAATATCATCAAGCAGATAGAAACGTTAAAGGATACGGTCTTGGTTTAACGATAGTAAAACAAATTATTGATGCCCATAAAGGCAATATTGAAGTTACTTCAGAAGCTAATAAAGGAACGACATTTTCAATAATCTTACCTATAAATCTAGAGGGGGCTGCGTAATGATTGTTTTTTGGCATTTACTTCTTGCCCATTTGCTTGCGGATTTTACCTTTCATACAGATTATATTTACCGCAAAAAAATTACAAATCCTTTCAAAGGACTATCGGTACATGGCTTTGTATACATGGTCTGCCTCATAATATGTTGTTTGCCTTATCTTGAGATGAAATGGTTTACATTAGCCGGTGTTTCCTTTAACGGGGTTGAAACAATATTTTTACTTACCTTTCTTCATATGTTAAGCGATTATATTGATGTTTCCGATAATCACGATGTAATCGGCATAAATGCTTCAATGTTCGTATGCTGGCAAATAATCGAAATATCCGTTCTATTTATAGTAGCACCTTTTATTTTCCCCCCCAAAGCAAGTATATCTCTTTTAATTTTGAAATTTATAATAATTTTAAATGGCTTAATAATCTCTGCCCATGCTTTGATGGTTCTAATACATTTATTCACCAAAGATTTTATACATACAAACTATCCTACCTTTGATGAGAGATATGTTTCTATGATTTACCGAGCAGGGCTTTATATGTCTTTAGTTTTACCCTCAAGTATAGCTTTTATAGTTGCTCTTATATGGATAGGCTGTTTGTTTGTAGTATTTAATATTAAGCAGGTAAATTTTATGTCCTATAAAAATATTTCCGGAACAATTCTAACCATCTTAATAGCAATAGGTGTGAGGTTACTGATTTACCATGTATATTAGAGAAGCAAAATTTGTATGCCTTGATACAGAAACTACGGGTTTAAGTTTCCCGCGCGGCGGCCGCATTTGTGAGGTGGCATTGCTTGCAAGCCAAGCCGGAAAACGCGTAAGCAGTTACAGCACTTTAATCAACCCGGAAATGTATATTACCCCTGATATTACCGCCATACACGGTATAACGAATGAAATGGTTGCTGATGCACCTTATTTTAAAGATATTGCCCTAACTTTAGCAGAACACTTGGAAAACAGTATTTTGATATGTCATAATGTCGATTTCGATGTACCTTTCCTTAAATATGAATTTGAAAATGCCGGCCTTAAAATGCCTGAAGTTACAACTTTAGATACACTTAAATTTGCACGCACACACGGTTGTTTTACAAGGAACCGTCTTGGCATTATTGCTGAAGAACTTGGCTTTTCTTGTGAAGGATGGCACAGGGCCATGGCTGATACAATTATGGCTGAAAAGATTTTTTACCACTTCTTAAAACACTTTATGCAAGCAGGAGCGCAAACGGTGGAAGATTTAGTGGAATTACAAACAAAAAAAATTGGTTTAAAAATTACAGGAGTTAAATAATATGAAAAAAGTTGTTTTATTGATCAGAGACGGTTGGGGTGTAAGAAAAGATAAAAATAATAATGCAGTATTAAACGCAAATACGCCGAATATTAATGGCTATTTGGCAAAATATCCTCATATTTTGATTGAAGCATCAGGTGAGGAAGTCGGCCTCCCTGCCGGATACATGGGTTCTTCCGAAGTAGGCCATTTAAATATGGGCGCAGGCCGCATTGTTATCCAGGAATTAAAACGTTTAAAAGACGCTTTTGAAGACGGTTCAATTTATAAGACACCTGCTTTTAAAGCGGTTTTGGATAATTGTGTTAAAAATAACAGCGCGTTACATTTAATGGGACTTGTGCAAGATGAAGGCGTTCATGCGCACCAAGACCACCTTTATAACATTCTTAAAAAAGCAGCGGAACTTGGTATTAAAACCGTTTGGGTGCACTTTTTCGCCGACGGACGCGATACACCGCCCAACAGTTCACTCGGTTACCTTAAAATGCTTGAAGAAAAATTTAAGGAGTACGGCGTCGGCCGCGTTGCTACATTAATGGGTCGCTATTATGCGATGGACAGAAATGAAACTTGGGATTTAACTACCCAGGCCTATGACCTTATTGTTGACGCAAAAGGCCGCGTTGCAAAAAGTGCAGAAGATGCAATAAAAAATTCTTATGAAAATGACAAAACACCGTCAGGCAGTAAAATGGTTGATGAATATATCCCCCCAACCGTCATTGAGGGTTATACCGGCGTTAAAGACGGTGACGGTATTGTTTTCTTCAACTTCCGCCAGGACCGCGCCATACAGTTAACAAGATCTTTTGTGGAAGATGATTTCCCCCTCAAACGCAATCGCAGACCGAATATTGTTTTTTGCGGACTAACGAAATATTATGACAGTTTTAAATATAATGCACTTGCCCCGATGAGCGAAGGCGGCAGTATGAATAATTTGCTCGGCGAAGTTATTTCAAAAGCAGGCAAAACGCAACTTAGAATTGCCGAAACACAAAAATTTAAACACGTTACATCTTTCTTTAACGGCAAACTTATTAAACCTTTTGTCGGTGAAGACAGAATTGAAATCAAAGGCACTTTTGACCCTGCAACTTACGCCGAACATCCGGAAATGGATGCCCGCACAGTAGCAGACAGAGCAGTAACCGAAATTGCAAAAAACAAATATGATTTTGTTGTCTTAAATTTTGCAAACTGCGATATGGTGGGCCATACAGGTTCTTTTGAAGCGGCAAAAAAAGCCGTTGAAGTTGTTGATGAATGTTGCGGCAAAGTGGTGGAAGCGGCTTTAAAAGCAGGTTATGCAATTTTAATCACCGCCGACCACGGTAATGCGGAAGACATGTGGGATGATAAAATCAATATGCCCAAAACCGCACACACCACAAACCCGGTTGAGTTCATTTATGTAGCAGATAATGCAAAAGATATTAAACTTGCAAACGGCGGCAAACTTGCCGATATTGCCCCAACGGTTTTGAAACTTTTGGAAATTGCGAAACCAGCAGATATGACGGCAGAAAGTTTGATAATTTAAGTAAAACATTACAAAACTTAGCCCCCTTATTTTCAAAGGGGGCTTTTTTCTAAATATTTAAGTCCCAAAAATTACCTTATAATTGCTATAATGTATAGAGAGGTAAAAATGGCCGGTATTGATCAATCCAAATTAAAAAATATTTTTTCAGCCCTAAATAAAAATAAACTTGACGGGCTAGTTTTAACAGATTTGCACGATATGAATTATCTGCTCGGCGAAATTTTTTGTGAAGGTGAGGCCACTGTACTCATTCATAAAAAAGGCCTTGTAATTGTAACACGTCCGTTATACGAAAATGATGTAAAAAAATATTTCCCGAAAGCCAAATTTATACCTCTTGAACAAGATCAACACCTTGAAATTACCAAACAGGCAAAAACACTTAAATTAAAAGCACCTGTTTTTGACGAGAAAAAAGAGTTTTTTGCCGCCGCTAAATTTTACAAAAAAGCGGGTTTCAAAACCGTTTCAAACTTTATAAATTCAGTACGTGCTACTAAAACCGAACAAGAACTTAAAATAATGCGAGAGTCCGCACAAATTGCATACGGTGCTTTCCTTTACATCAAAAAAGAAATCAAAGCCGGTATGACGGAAAAGCAAGTAGCGCTTAAAATTGAAATGTTTATGCGTGAACGCGGTGCAACGGCAATGTCCTTTATTCCTTTGGTGTCTTTTGGTGCAAACGGTGCAAACCCACACCATTTGCCTGACGATACCAAATTAACAAAAAATACTGCTGTATTGCTTGATTTCGGTTGCGTTTATAAGGGTTATTGCTCTGATATTACGCGTTGTTTTTGGTTCGGTGACAAAATAAACCCCGAATATCAAAAGATTTTAGACCTTGCAATTCTAGCACATGATACCGCCGCAAAAAAAGCAAAATACGGTATGACAGGCGCCCAAATTGATGCACTTGCCCGCAACGTGATTGAAAAAGCCGGATATGGCAAATATTTCACACACAGAACAGGGCACGGTATCGGCTTGCAAGACCATGAACTTGCAGATATATCAGATTTAAACAAAAATAAGATCGGCTTAAATTATTGTTTTAGCATTGAACCGGGCATATATTTGCCGGGCAAATTCGGCGTACGCCATGAAGATTGTTTTTACATGACCGCGAAAGGAATCAAACAAATAAAATGACGGAAACACTTAAAAAATTTCAAAAATATCTTGCCGAGCAAAAACTCGGTGGTGCTGTTATTACAGATATTTTAACAGTTAACTATTTAACTTCTTTTACTTTTGCCGGCGAAGGGGATGCTTTCTTGGTTGTTACCCCTAAAAAAGCAATTTGCTATACAAAGGATATGTATTTAATCGACATAAAAAATAAATGCCCTTTTTTAAATTTTGTAAACTCGCTTAATATTGCTGACCTTATAAAAAACCTAGGCAAACAAGCAAAAAACTTTGTTTTTGATCCGTATGCTTCAACTTATTTAAACGGAACAGCTTTATATAAAGCAGGGGTTAAAGAAGCCGCAAAAATAACTTCCGTTATCCGCGAAGTTAAAACGAAAGATGAAATAAAACTTATTAAAAAAGCTTGTGAAATATCTTCAAAAAGTTTTGAAATTTTTAAAAAGAAATTAAAAGCCGGTATGACGGAAATCCAGGCAGCGAAACTGTTAGAAGGCATTATGGCAGAACTCGGCGGCCAAGGCCTTTCATTTGATACAATTATGGCATTTGGTAAAAATACCGCAAATCCGCATCATGTAAATTCAAATCTGAAATTAAAAAAGGAAATGCCGGTCTTGATAGATTTCGGTTGCCGCTACAAAGGATATTGCTCAGATATGACACGCACTTTTTGGTTCGGTAAAAAACCGAGTACAGAATTTAAACATTATTTTGAAGCGGTTTTTGAAGCTTATACCGTTGCGAGCAAGGCATTAAAACCGGGCAAAGGTGCAAAGGAACTTGATAGTATTGCACGCAATTATTTTGAAGATAATTTTGATGCTTCAAAATATTTCATCCACTCTCTCGGACACAACTTGGGGCTTGAAATACATGAACGCCCTATACTTTCCCAAAGAAGTGAAGACACCGTCAAAGAAAATGCAATAACGACAATAGAACCGGGGCTTTATTTTAAAAACAAATTTGGTATTAGGTATGAAGATACCTTTTTAATAACAAAAACAGGCAGTATAAAATTAACTAAATAGGAGAATATTATGATAGGAACACCTCAATTTAAAGAAGGTTTAATATTTAAAAACGAAAACGGCGAACTCGTTGAAATTTTGGAATATCAACATCACCGTAAATCCCAAGCACGCGCGGTTGTACGTGTAAAACTCAAAAATTTAAATACAGGTTCATTAATTGAAACCAGCTACCGCCCCGAAGATAAATTTGAAGAAGTTACTATTGAAAAACGTCCGCATAATTTCCTTTATAAAGAAGGCGATATGGCTTATTTTATGGACGCGGAATCTTTTGAGCAAATCGGCGTACCTCTTGCCAAACTCGGCAAACAAGAAAAATATTTAGTTGACAATATGGAAGTTATTGGCCTTTTTATTGACGGTGTGCTTTTTAATATTCAATTACCGATTAAAGTTGATTTAAAAGTTGTCTCAACAGTCCCCGGTGTAAAAGGTGACACTGTTTCAAATATGACAAAGCCGGCAACACTTGAAAGCGGCATTGAAATTAAAGTCCCCCTCTTTATCAACGAAGGCGATAAAATCAGAATTGACACAAGAACTGATACCTATGTTGAAAGAGTTAACGACTAAATTTTTAGTTACAATTTTCCTATTTGGTCAGATATTTCAAGCAGCTAACGCGCTTGAAATATCTGCTTTTAAAGCGGAAGATGACGGCGAAGTAACAATAACTTTTTGCAAAACAATTGAAATTAAAAATGTGTCTTTAGATAAAGGTTCCGTAATACAAACAGTGATATTTGAAAAAGATGACGGAGAATATGAAAATATTGCCTTAATGAACAAAGATTTTGCTAATCATATAATTTCTTGCTTCGAAGGTGTTTGCAATATGATGACAACTTGCAGGACCTCGCTTTATTCTTTAATTAGTGCAAGAAAAATAAAAGACAAAAATTTGGTTATTGCAAAAGTTTCCTTTGATAGAGATATAAGTGCGATATTTCTAATTTCGACATATCAAAAGGGAAATAAAACTTTATATCGGGTAACAGCGCCGCAAGATTTAAAATTTTTAAATAAAAAATATAAAAAGAATTTTAGGAATTGGTTAATTAACGAAACCAAAGATTTATTATGAAATGTTTTAACCCAAAAACGCAAGAAGTTTTTGCAAATAATCTTAAGATGAATAATACCTATTTCAGCCGTTTAATTGGGTTAATGTTTAAGAAAAATTTACCGGCAGGAAGCGGAATAATTTTAAAACCTTGCACGCAAATTCATACTTGTTTTATGAGGTTTAATATTGATGTTATCTTCTTAGATGATAATTTGAAGGTTTTACATGTTATTGAAAATATGCGGCCTTGGCGCATAAGCCCGTTATTTCTTAAGGCTAGGTATACAGTGGAACTCCCTGCTGGAACTTTAAAAGGACGCGTCAAAAAAGGTGAAATTTTGGCAATTGGGCTCTAGTTTTTATATAATTAGTTAGGGGATTATTTATGAAATTTAAAAAACTTTTATTTTTAACTTTACTTTTTACACCGACATTTGCGATGGCCATATCTTCATTTGGTGGCTTTCGCGATAATGTCACAGCCCAGAACTTACCGTATTTTTCAAAAGATTTGGCAGCTATGCTCGGGGCTTCTTCTTACAGTACGGGGCGCATTTTAGGTTGGGGCGGTTTTCAACTTTCAATGCATGGCATTTATGTGCCACATTTAAACAAAAAAGATACAGCCCTTGGCCCGCGTGATGAAAATAAAAATTTATTTATGCCTCTTATTCAAGGGGAAATCGGTTTGCCTTTCCGTTTAGACGGTTTTATCCGTGCAATTTCTTATGACGGTTTAACACTTGCAGGCGGCGGCCTTAAATGGGGTATAACCCGCCCACGTGATGAAGATTACACATTCCAAGCTATGCTTGTTGCTTTGGCCCAATCAGGTGTATATCGCGATTTTTCTGTATCACATTACAGTGGTAATTTAGTCGTGGCTTTTAAAACACCTTATGTTACGCCTTACGTGGGTGCCGGTGTTGATTACATGGTGCTTACGGTGGAAAGTACTCCTACTTCAGATCCTACTTTGGCAGATAAAAAATCATATTCAACAACCGCACGCGGAACAGCCGGTTTAAACTTTAAACTACCTAATTATATGGACTTAAGTTTGGCCGCAAATTTTGCTTCTTACGGCGTCGGTTATGAGGCCAATTTCGGTGTAAGGTTCTAATATGCAAAGCAAAGCCGCTATCGGTTTATTTGATTCAGGCGTCGGCGGGCTTACTATTTTAAAAGCTTTACAACAAGTTTTACCCTCTGAAAATATTATTTATTTCGGTGATACCGCACATGTTCCTTATGGTAATAAATCACAAACAGCGGTAACAAAATATTCTACCGAAATCGTTAAATTTTTGGAAAATAAAAAAGTCAAATTTATTATTGTGGGTTGTAATACAGCGTCTGCTTTGGCTTTGCCAAGCATTAAAAGAATTGCAAAAGTTGATTTACTCGGTGTTTTACTTCCTGCTGCAAAGCAAGCCGTTAAAACAACAAAAAACGGTAAAATTGCCGTCATAGCAACACAAGCAACGGTTAACAGTAACAGTTATAAAAATACTATTTCAAAATTAAATAAGAATTTAAAAGTTTACCAATTTGCCTGCCCTCTTTTAGTACCGCTTATTGAAGATAAAAAATTGCTCAAAACTTTACTGCCTACCATGCTTAAATATTATCTTGCACCTGTCAAAAAATGCGGTGCTGATACTTTGATTTTAGGTTGCACGCATTACCCGATAATAAAAAAACAAATTGCAAAAATGCTTGGGCCCGGCGTAAAATTGATTGATTCCGCACATAACACCGCGCTTGAAACAAAAAATATTTTGGCTAAAAATAATTTGTTAAATAGCTCTAAAGCAAAAGGCAAAATTCAAGCATATACAAGTGATGCACCAAAACATTTTGAAATTTTGGCAAAAGCAATTTTAAACCAAAAATCTATTAAGGCGGAACTAGCAAAATGAATATTTATTCCGACGAGCGTTTAATAAATTTAGGCATAATTTCCGGCACAGTGGGGCGTGATTTCGGCTCAGCGCGTGATAAAGAAATCGCCGCAAAAATTTTTGAAAGTTTGGGTATCCCCCCCACAAAAATACTTGGTTTAAAACAAGTGCACGGGGATAAAATTATCAGCATAAATACAGAAGAAGATTTAAAAAATTATAAAGCGCAAAATCTGCATGAAGCGGACGGTTGGCTTTTATCTTTACCGCAAACAGGTGCGATGATTTTAACCGCAGATTGTGTTCCGCTTTATTTATGGTCTGCCAACGGTAAATATGTATCTTTAACGCATTGCGGCTGGCGCGGAGTGGTGCAAGAACTACCCAAAAAAGCGGCGGAACTTATCAAAACAAAAACTACTGAAAAACTCCAGGCATATATCGGCCCACACATTAAAGATTGTTGTTTTGAAGTAAAGGAAGACGTTGCAAGTAAATTTCCAAAAGAAGCGGTTATTCATCGCAATAATAAAATTTTTGTAGATCTTGATAAAGCGATAATTTTACAACTTAAAGCCGCCGGTGTTGATGAAAGTGAAATAAAAACAGGCTGCCATTGCCAGTGCACGTCTTGCAATAAAAGAGATTTCTTTTCCTATCGCCGCGACGGCACAAAAGACGCTCAACTTTCATTTATTTATAAGTTATAACTATGAATATTTTAATAATAGCAACAAAAGACGAAGCAAAACAAGTCAAAAAACTTGCAAATACCAAAATAATAATTACCGGTATGGGCGAGTTTAATGTCGTAAAAACAATTTCAAAAGCAATACTAAAAAAGCAAATAACCGCTAAAGATAAAATATTTAATATCGGTTATTGCGGTTCAAATATTTCGCCCGTTGGAACGGTACATCAGGTGGCTGTTTCCGCAAGTGAAATTAAATCAAATTTTGTTGAATATAAAGATGTTAAACTTGCTAAAAACGGTGAAAAATGTTACTCTTCAAACAACTTTGTAACAGAAACAAAAAACAAAGGTATTTTTGATATGGAACTTTACACTATTGCCAATATTTTCCCGAAAGTTAAGGCAATAAAAATAGTTTCAGACAGTTTAAGCATGAAAGAGTATCACGCGGTATCCGTGGAAGATGCTTGGCGTGAAGCAAATAAAATTTTGGCACAAATGTGTAAGTAAATTTTGGTAAAATAAAACTAACAGTTCTCTTAATTAAGGAGAGTAAAATGAAAAAAAGATATTATTATATTATTTGCCTACTAGTTGGTTGTTTGTTGTTTTGTGGAATGTATCTTGATATGGACGAGATTAAACAAGATATAGTAAGCAGCATTTCTGCCGGTAAAGAAAAATATGTCTCAGATGATTTAGAACCTTATTCTACGGATATGGAAAATAAAGAAGAATGTAAAGCAAAATTAAATAATTTAAATTCCCCCGAAATAGATATAAGATATTGTGATATGTCAGACGTCGATTTTACAGAATTACCGGAAGATATTATAAATAAACTTTCTTTTAATGATAGCACAATATGGCCTTCAATAATGCCTAATTGGTTTGACTTGGAACAGATAAATAAGATAGGCAAAACACCCGGTTTAAATGTTAAAGAATTGCATGCGAGAGGTATTACGGGTAAAGGCGTAGGTTTGGCTATTATTGACCAGCCTTTATCTTCCCACCAAGAGTATAAGAATAATATTAAATATTATAAAAATTTTACAAGATATAAAGAAGGCACTATGCATGGGACAGCTGTATCTTCTATTGCAGTCGGTAAAAATATAGGTGTAGCACCAGACGCAGATTTGTATTTTGTAGCTGCCCAGTTTAATGTAGATAAACAAAGTCATATTTTTGATGCTGGTCCGATTGCCAAAGCAATAAATTATATCTTAGAATTAAATAAAACTTTACCTGTAAAAAGTAAAATATCAATTATTTCTATTTCCAGAGGTTTTACGGAAAATGATAAAGATGCGGATAGACTTCAAACTGCTTTACAAAATGCCAAAAAGCAAAATGTATTGATATTAACAACTAACCATATCTTGGCAATAAGCAGAAATGGATATTATGCAGACCCCTATGATTTGGCATCCTATAATTATCCTCCCTTTTGGTATAGAGATGAAGATATGAGAATTATATCAAAAAGTAAAAAAATTTTTGTACCTACTGATTACAGAGTTACCGCTTGTGAAACAGGGGAAACTGATTATGCTTATTATTCAGACGGTGGTTTCAGTTGGGGTGTTCCGTATTTGGCAGGTGTGGCCGCTTTAGCAAAACAAGCAAAGCCTGATTTAAAGATGGAAGATTTTATTTCTATTGCCCGTCAAACTGCGGATAGTGTTTCAGTAAAAGATTCCACAGGTAAACCTTATCAAGTAAAATATTTTATCAATCCGAAACGTCTGATTGATAGTTTGCAGAATTAAACCAGCAAAAGTATTTTGAGAAAATTTTATTTTCTCTGCGACGAATAAATAAGGCCAAACTTAGTACACAAACCTAGCAAGTATTTTGAAGATAATTTAAATTTTTCTTTGACGACGAGTACCAAGAAGAACGGGAGCGGAGCGACTCTCGGTACTCTAGGATAAGAAAAATTTAAATTAGCCCAAAAGACGCCGCTAGCAAAGAACGATATAACCAAACTCCCTATTTTCCCCTCAAAAAATGGTATAATTTATTGTAATATATTTAGTCGGGGAAACCCGAATCTATGGAGGAATCATGGCAGTAAAAAAACATAAAGGATATGTCTATTCCTTCGGCGCAGGCCGCGCTGACGGAAACGGTTCCATGAAGGAACTACTCGGTGGTAAAGGTGCCAATCTTGCTGAAATGGCCGGCCACCCAAAACTCAAACTCCCGGTGCCACCCGGTTTTACAATCTCTACCGAAGTGTGCACATACTATTGGAACAATAAAAGAACTTACCCGAAATCTTTAAAAGCCGAAGTTGCCGCAAATTTGAAAAAAGTTGAAAAAGAAACCGGCAAAGTATTCGGTTCAAAAACTAATCCGCTTTTGGTCTCCGTCCGCTCAGGTGCAAGAAGTTCAATGCCCGGTATGATGGAAACAATTTTAAACGTCGGTTTGACACTTGAAACAATCCCCGGCATGATTGCAAGAACCGGTGATGAACGCTTCGTTTATGATGCTTACCGCCGTTTAATTATGATGTACTCAGACGTCGTTATGGAAAAGGCCGCCGGCATTGAGCCGAAAGACGACCAAGGCATACGCAAAATCTTGGACGGTATGCTTGCAGACGTCAAAGCCAAAAAACATTATAAATCCGATACAGATTTAACCGCCGCAGAACTTAAAGAACTTTGCAAAGCTTTCAAAGCAAAAGTCAAACAAGTTTTGGGCAAAGAATTCCCTGATAATGCAATGGACCAACTTTGGGGTGCAATCGGCGCTGTATTTGCCTCTTGGAACGGTAAACGCGCAGTTGCTTACAGAAACATTGAAAAAATCCCTCATGATTGGGGTACAGCCGTAAACGTACAATCAATGGCCTTCGGTAATATGGGCCCGACAAGCGCAACCGGTGTTGCATTTACAAGAAACCCCGGTAACGGTGACAGCCATTTCTACGGCGAATATCTTATCAATGCACAAGGTGAAGACGTTGTTGCAGGTATCCGCACACCTAGCCCGATCAACAAATGGTCCGTTTCCGGCCACGGTAATGATGATAAATTTTTAGCGACCGTAATGCCTAAAGCATATAAACAACTTGACGATATTCAAAAACGTCTTGAAAAACACTTTAAAGATATGCTTGATATTGAGTTTACCATTGAAGACGGCAAATTATATCTTTTACAGTGCCGCGTCGGTAAACGCAACGGTATCGCAGCAGTACAAATGGCTTTGGATATGGTAAAAGAAAAACTTATTACCAAAAACGAAGCAGTACTCCGCGTAAGCCCTGCACAACTTGATGAACTCTTGCACCCGATTGTAGACCCTAAAGCCGAAAAAACAGCCAAACCTTTAGCAAAAGGTTTACCTGCCGGCCCGGGTGGCGCTTGCGGTTTTATCGTATTTGATACAGAATCAGCAATTAAAGCACGCAAAGCAGGCAAAGCAGCCATTTTAGTTCGTGAAGAAACAAACCCTGAAGACGTTGAAGGTATGCGCGCAGCGGAAGCCATTTTAACAGCCCGCGGCGGTATGACTTCACACGCTGCACTCGTTGCACGCGGTTGGGGTAAATGCTGCATCGTAGGTTGCAGTGATATTTCTGTTAACTTAGCAAAACGCACAATGACCGTTGCAGGCAAAACATTTAAAGAAGGCGACTTCTTAACCTTAAACGGTACACGCGGTTTAGTTTACGGCGGTAAATTAAACATGTTAGACGGCGGTACAGCAAATAAAAACTTAGCCGCTTTCTTAAAAATCTGCGACAGCGTTAGAACTTTAGGTGTTCGCGCCAATGCCGATAACCCGGCCGATGCACAAAAAGCAAAAGACTTCGGTGCAGAAGGTATCGGCTTATTCAGAATCGAACACATGTTCTACGGTGCAAACTCAGAAAAACCTTTGTTTGCTTTACGCAAAATGGTTTTATCCACCACCACCGAAGAACGCGTTAAGGCCTTAAATGAAATCTTCCCTTACATGAAGAACGACATTAAAGCCACGCTTAAAACAATGGCAGGCCACCCGGTAACAATTCGTTTAATGGATCCACCTTTACACGAATTTATCCCACACAGCAAAGATGCCGTTGCCGCAATTTGCAAAGCTTTAAAAATCAGCGAAGCGGAATTTTATAAACGTGCAGATGCTTTAGCCGAAGTTAACCCGATGATGGGCCACCGTGGTATCCGCTTAGGCGTAACTTACCCGGAAATTACTTCCATGCAAGCTCGTGCTATTTTTGAAGCAGCAGCGGAACTCATGAAAGAAGGTTTAAAAATTAAACCGGAAATTATGATCCCTGTTGTTTGTGTTGATAAAGAAATCATCAGCCAAAAACCGTTAATTGAAGAAGCATATAAAGAAGTTAGCAAAAAATACGGTAAAAAATTTGAATATCATGTCGGTACCATGATTGAAATCCCGAGGGCTGCAATTACTTCAGATAAAATTGCACAAGTTGCAGATTTCTACTCTTTCGGTACTAATGACTTGACTCAAATGACTTTTGGTTTCTCCCGTGATGATATCGGTGCATTTGTTCCGTCCTACATTGAACAAGGTGTTTTAAAGAACGATCCTTTCCAAATTTTGGATCAGGAAGGCGTCGGCTTCTTAATCAAACACGCTGTCAAAGCAGGCCGCCAAGTGAAACCGAAACTCAAAATCGGTATCTGCGGTGAACACGGCGGTGAACCGTCAAGCGTGGAATTCTGCCACAGGCAAGGTTTCAACTATGTTTCATGCTCACCGTTCAGAGTGCCAATAGCACGCCTTGCAGCAGCACAGGCAGCCGCCAAAAAAACTAAATAGTTTTAGTTGATTGGTAAAATTTCCCCCCGCGTTAGAAGTTTAACGCGGGGGGTTTTGTTTGATATATTTTCTTTACGACTGAAAATTTTATTTTTTGCTTAATATTTGTTATAATATAGTGTCTTAAATTTATTTAAGATTTACAATTTGTTGGAGAGATGGCCGAGTGGTTGAAGGCAACGGTTTGCTAAACCGTCATACGAGGTATTCCTTGTATCGAGGGTTCGAATCCCTCTCTCTCCGAAAAAATTTACCCTCCTTTACGGAGGGTTAATTTTTTTGGATAGAGCAATGCCAACTGCTTGGCATTGCGTCGGGATTCGAAGCCCGGAGCGTTGTGCGAGTTTTGCCGAAGGCAAAGGCGAGCACCGCGAGGGCAGGGGTGGAGGAAAATTCCGTCAGGAATTTTACCGGAACCCGAATCCCTCTCTCGAATTTCTTTGGATAGAGGGAAGCAAACTGTGGGGGCACAGCGCCTCGCTGCTTGGCATTGCGTTGAAATTAAAATAAAAAAATGACTTAACATTAATATTTTTATTTGATATACTATACTTGTATTAAAAATAAACGTTTCATCATTTAAGGGACTTTATTATGCGAAATAAAAAAGGTTTTACATTACTTGAATTACTGGTAGTCGTTTTGATTATCGGTATATTAGCATCTATTGCTTTACCTCAATACACGAAAGCAGTTGAGAAAGCCAAAGTATCAGAAGCACTTACAACTCTTAAGAGCATTGAAGATTCTTTATATAGATTAATGTATGAAAATGATAATCTTGAAAATCCTTCTTTTGATATACTTGATATAGAATTACCGAATCAGTCAGAAAATGATTACGCCACTGAAAATTTTGAATATATACTTTTTGGCGATGAAATAAGCCAGAGAACTTTCACAGAACTGTCAGCACTTAGAACTAATCATTCTTATGAATTAGTCATGATCTTAAATGTAGATGGAAATGGAAAGACACAAACTCTACGTTATTGTTACACTCTCGGCACAGATGTTGGAGATTATATTTGCAACATTTTGAGGGCTCAAGGCTGGGCATATTGCGACGACCCACTAGGTGCTAGTTGTTCACCTGAGTAATAATTTAAAATAAGCCCCGCCATTAAGCGGGGTTTATTTTTAACACTTACAAATATTCAAATTAATACTTTTTTAAGGCGATATCTTTTGCGATATTGTCCCTTGCTTCAACAGTCTTTTCATCTAAATCAACGACATAAGTTCCGCAAGCAATAGGGTAATCTTTTGTATCTGTTATCGTTTTTGTATTAAGTGAAGCGATCTTCCCTTTAACATTACAATCGACTTGGTAAACCGTTGTGCCTATTTTTTGGGCTTTCCAAACTTTATCATTGGTAAATAATACTTGCCCTTTTTGTTTTTTGGCATTATCTAAAGCACGGAGATAACCATCAATATCGTCCCCGTAAAAACGCTTAAGCAATTTAACTGCCTCATTGCTTTCATAATCAAGCTTTTTGGCCAAAGTTTCGGCGTCAATTTCCTCAGGCATGACAGGCTCAATATAGACAATTTTTGCTTCTTGTGCTAAAGTACGCTGTACATCATACATCGCACCGTTAGCCTTATTTTCGGCATTTACTCTTGCTTGCTCCGCACTTTGTTTAATATTTTCTCCTCGTTGCTTTAATTGTTCAGAACCTTGTTTAATATCTTCTTTTTGTTGTCTGAGTTTTTCTTTTGCCTCTTTGGCTTGTTGTTTAGCCATTGCTCTTTCTTCCTTTATTTGTCTCCTGTATTCCAAAAGTTCTTGTTGCCTAATTCTTTCTTCTTCCGTTACAGGTCTTTTGGAAAGCCATTTCTTTTCCTTATCTGTTTTATCAAAAGGCGAAACTTGCCCTTTAAATAACATCGCCTCTTCCACATATTCTCTTTCTGGGCTTTCATAACGTTCTGCCACGGCTTTGATATAGTATTCCCTTTGCTCATTTTCCGCTCTGGTTAAAAGCTCTTTACGGTTAAGACCGCTCATACTTAATGTTTTATATGAGGAATTTACATCTTTATTAGTAGCAGATGAAAGGGCTTCTGGGTAAGTTTTTTCTTTTATTTCATAAGCGCCGGCTTCATTTTTTAAATCAGGCTTATAAATATCTTCATATTCGAGTGTTACAATACCGTCTTTGGAGATACCTTCAGGGGAACTTGCTTTTGCGGAAAGACGATTTAAAAAATGTGAATAAATTAAATTAATCCTTATATTATCAGGGTAATAACGGCGGGATACGCCATATTCTTCCAAATCTTTAGTAAAACCATCGTTAAAATAAAAATCTACGCTTTTATTTTCAGAATACCAGCAACATTCCTCAAGACAGGTAGTAGGATTGTTTTTTATTCTCTCATACACCGTACCTGGGTAAAAAGACAGGTCAAAAACGAAGCATACGTCTTGCACGTTGCCGGATCTATCTATCTTTGAAGAAACGATTTTAACCCAATTTTTGGTTGTTTCTCCGTCTAAAGTTCTGGTACCTGCACATGAGGCAAGCCCTAAACAAAAAATAAATATCAATAGTTTTCTCATAATTTCATTATACTTTTTTTAAAACATTATGTACATTTATTTAAAATTTGTTACAATTTAATAGGAGGTGTTTTTTTATGAAATACTGTTTTATGATTTTAACGCTTTGCGTTTTATTATGTGCTTGTGCTACCACAAATGATGAAGGATATTATTATTATAAAGAAAATGGTGTTTTAGAAGAGGAATTTGATTTACTTGTTGCCCCGCAGATGGACTATGAGGAAGAAATCCCCTACGAGGATCAATTAAAAGCAATAAATGAAACTAAAGATAAAACCACGGTTAAACTTGCAAAACAAAAAAAGCCTCAAAAGCCGGCAAAGAAACCGGTTGCCGTAAAAATTAACTAAATGCAAAAAGATATTTCTTTAGAAGATAAAACCAAGTACCTGTTTGATAATTTAAGTAAAGTTACTAATATCACAACAGGTTCTTGGTTTTCTTTGAAAGAAATAAATGATATCGCAAACCAAGTCACACAAATAAATAAACTTAAAAGAGAAAATGATGCCCTAATTTTAGCGCATTATTATTGTTCACCTAAAATTTTATTCGGTGTTGCTGATTTTTGTGGGGATTCATACGCTTTAGCCAAAAAAGCAAAAGAAGCAAAAGAGCAAAACATTATTTTTTGTGGTGTTACTTTTATGGCGGAAACCGCAAAAATTTTAAACCCTGATAAGAAAGTTATTCTCCCCCCTATGACTGCAGGGTGTTCGCTTGCAAGCGGCATAACGGCACAAGAAGTGTTGGCTTTACGCAAAAAATATCCAAATGCAAAAGTGCTTTGTTATATAAATTCTTCTGCCGAAGTTAAGGCAGTTTGTGATACTTGTGTAACATCAGGCAATGTTTTTAAAATTGTAGAAAATACTAAACAAGACCAAATAATTTTTGTACCTGATTTATATATGGCCAAAAATATAGAGGCTTATTTAAAAAATAAAGGTATCAAAAAAGAAATTATCGCCGCAGGTGCAACTTGTTGCGTGCATGACAAATTTAATTTGGCACAACTTAACGACGTAAAAAATAAATATCCGGAAGCCAAAATAATTTCACACCCCGAATGTTTGCCGGAGGTTTGTAAAAATTCAGATTTTGTGGGAAGTACAGCAGGTATGCTTAAATTCGTTAAAGAAAGCAATGCAAAAATTTTTGCTGTTTTCAGCGAATGGGGCCTTATAAATATGCTCGAAGCACAAAACCCCGGCAAAAAATTTATCCCGTGCGGGCGAATATGTGCCAGCATGAAAAGAAACAATTTAAACAATATAGAAAGTGTACTTAAAAATTTGACGGATTTACAAGGTGTAATTTTAGATAAAAATTTAGCACAAAAAGCCAAACAGGCAATAGATAATATGTTTAAGGAGACAGAAAATGATAGATAAAATCGTAGCCCTTGCTCTAGAGGAAGATACCGCACTTGGTGATATAACTTCAGACAATATTTTTACATTAAAGGATAAATCTTCCGCACGTTTAGTTGCAAAACAAAATTTAATTTTATGTGGCATAAATTTGGCTAAGGAAATTTTTGAATATGTGGACCGTAATTTAGTTTTTAAAACTAAATTTAACGACGGAGATAAAATAAAAAAAGGTACAGTTATTGCTACTGTTTCCGGCGCAACTTTAAGTATTTTGAAAGCTGAAAGAACTGTACTTAATTTTATGCAAAGGATGTCAGGCATTGCAACGCAGGCAAATGAATTAAATAAAATTTGTAAGAAATACGGCGTTATGCTTGTTGATACACGTAAGACTTTGCCGGCTTTAAGAAAATTTGATAAATATGCCGTAAAAACAGGCGGTGCAAAAAACCACCGCATGAGCCTTTCAGACGCTGTTTTAATCAAAGATAATCATATCGCCGCGGCAGGTTCCATAACAAAAGCAGTGCAAAAAATAAGGCAAAACATAGGCCACACGAATAAAATTGAAGTGGAAACCAAAAATTTAGCCGAAGTAAAAGAAGCATTAAAAGCCCAGGCTGACATTATCATGCTTGATAATATGACACCGAAGGAAATTGAAAAGATGGTGGCTTTTGTTGAAGGCCGTGCAATTTTAGAGGCCTCCGGCGGAATAAACCCGAACAATTTAGAAGAATATGCCAAGACGGGTGTGGATGTAATATCAATGGGATGTTTAACCCACTCCGTAAAATCGGCAGATATTAGTTTGTTGATTTAAATACTACATAAAAAAATGCCCTACCAAACGGTAGGGCATTTCTATTTTAAAGATACATTTATTTTGCTTCTTCTTTGTCTTCTTCATCGTTTTCTTTAACCACTTGGCGCAAATAATCTTCAACTACACCTTTTGCACCGAGCCCCAAAGCCAAACCAAAACCAAGCCCGAGTGAAGCAAGAATAATAACAATGACATGATTAATTAAGACGAAATTAATGTCAATTTGTTGTAAAGCAAGTAATACGGTAAAAACCAAAACTACAATGTTTACGATTTTAGCAATAAAGACACCACCGCGAATTTTGTTTGCCCTCGCAGAATTTAAAACAAGGCGTTCCACAAATTTGCCGAACAAGGCACCTGCAAACAAAATAATGATACAAGCAACAAGTTTAGGTATAAACATTAAGAATTTTTCAAGTATTACGCTGATGACGGCAAGATGTAAAGAATCTGCTGCAAGCATGATAAATATAATCATTACTGCCCAAGACAAAATAAAAGCCAAAACATAAGTAGGTGATTTTCCAAAACCAATACGGGAAAGAAGTTCATTAACACCAAATTTTTCAGTCCATTGGTCAAGTTTAATTCTGTTAAAAAGGGCTTTTGTTAATGTGCTTGTCCACCTAGACAATAACAACCCCAAAAATAACATTACCAAGGCAACAATTATACCCGGTAAAAGTTCAGCCGATTTGTTAAAAAGCACAACAAACGGTTCTACTGTTTTATTTGCTAAGTTAGCAAGTTCCATACATCCTCCTATTTATACTCAAGTTTCACTACTTTAAATTTGCGTTTTGCACGCGGTAAAACGAGGTCAAAACTTTCCCCAGCTTTTTTACCGAGCATAGCCATAGCCATGGGTGCTTTTACAGAAAGTAAACCTTGGTCCGGGTTACTTTCCATAGAACCTACCAAAGTATAGGTTATTTTTTTACCTTTTTCATCTTCCAAAGTAACTGTAGCGCCTATACGTATTTCAGTTCTATCGACATTTATATCATCGGTAATTTCACAGTTTCTTAAGCGAATCTCAAGTTCATTTATTTTGGCTAAAGTTTCCGCTTGCTTTTCTTTAGCGGCGGCATACTCTGCATTTTCTTTAAGGTCGCCTTGACGGGCGGCTTCGCCGATTTCTTCTGAAAGTTGGGCTTTTATTTTTTTAAGGTTTTCAAGTTCAAGCCTCATCTTTTCATAATTTTTACGGCTTAGATAGAATATTTCACTCATAACTCCTCCAGCAAATCTATTTGGCAAGTTTCTTTAAAGCCAATGTTAAATCTTCCATATCAAACGGTTTATATAAAATATCATTAGCACCGCTTTCAATAATTTCTTTATTCAAACTTTGTTTATTCATACCTGTAATGACAAGTACTTTTATTTTCGGATATTTTTCTTTTAAAGAACGCAAAATATCAAGCCCGCTTTCATCCGGGAAAAACATATCAAGCAAGATGGCATCAGGCACTTTACCTTCGCCAAGAACTTTAAATAGAGCGGGTGAACCATCCGCTGTTGCCAGCACCTCATAACCGGAGCTGTCAAGGGCATTTTCTATGGTAGTTCGCAAAACTGCGGAATCATCAACAACAATTATCGTTTTCATATTATTTCAAAGTACTCACAGCCTTAACGGCAAGATCAAGTAAAGCATCTGTTTGTTTCTTTTCAGGTGCTTCAGCATATAAACGTATTATAGGTTCAGTCCCGGATGGGCGGGCCAAAAGCCAGCTATCGTCCGGAAAAACCAATTTAACGCCGTCTATATCCAAAATTTCTGAAACCTCTTTTCCTAAAATCTTTTTAGGAAATTTTCTTTTTAATTTGTCCGCAAAAGTTGTATTATCGAAAATCTTTTTGATTTCAACATCCTGCCTTTCGTAGCAGCTTTTGCCATATAAGGTTTCTGTTTCTTTTACAAGTTCACTGAGTTTCATTTTGCGAACAGCCATCATTTCCATTACAAATATTGTAAGCAAAAGTCCGTCCCGTTCCGGCATAGTACCTTTCCAACAATATCCGCCTGATTCCTCTGCACCGAACAAAATATCTTCTAAATAGGTACGCTCAGCAATATGTTTGAAACCAACGGGGAGTTCTTCGAACTCAAGGCCGTTTTCGCGTGCAATCCTTTTGGTTAAATAACCCATAGAAAGACATTGCAAAACTTTACCTTTAAGTTTCTTATATTTAATAAGGTAGTGTAATAAAACTGCGGAAATTTGCATCGGGGTAACATATTTGCCTTTTTCATCAATTAAGGCAGATCTATCACCATCGCCATCATAAGCAACGCCGAAAAGGCATTTTTTGCTTACAACCGTTTTTTTGAGTTCGGAAAGTGCACTTTCTTTAGGCTCAGGTTTAGCACCGCCGAAAGTAGGGTCATGTTTAGTGTGTAAAGCAATAACGCGTTTTGCGGAAATTAAATTCTCTAAATAACCGCAAGCACTGCCGTACATATAATCAACGGCGACTTTACCTTTTAATGTTAAGGCCTTTTTTAAATTCGCTTTTGATGAAATATATTTAAAATAAAATTTTTCAAGCCCTTCTTTAGGTTCCACGTTATGGCCTGGAATATATAAGGCAGGGCGTTGGTCAATAAGTGCCTCAATTTCTTTGGTAAATCTTAAAGGCACACTGCCACCGTTCATTTTAATTTTAATACCTAAATATTGCGGTTCGTTATGGCTTGCGGTAATCATAATGGCAAACCAAAACTTTGTAAAAGAAAGACAGCTGATCATCGGGGTACTTACAGGGTCTTTAAGTAAAGTTACATCAAGTTTATTCAATTTTAAAATGCTTGCTAAATCTGCCGCGACTTTATCGGCCATAAAACGCCTATCAAAACCTACCACAACGCCACCCGTTTTATCTTCCAAATTTGAAGGCATATTGATATTAATAAAGGTAGCTAAGGCTTGCCCCATACGCTTGACATTATCAAAAGTAAAATCCCAAGCAATGATACCACGCCAACCGTCAGTCCCGAATTTTATATTTGCCATACACAAAACTCCTTAAAAAGTGGAGGCGGCAGGATTCGCACCCGCGTCCAAATACCCTTATAATTTAAGCACTACAGGTTTAGTTTCGGTTTTGTAGTAAAAGTGCTTGCCCGAAACTGCTGCGCTTTTACTTGTTTAATTTATCTTAGATAAGAGGAGGCTAAACAGTAACCTTTCTTATAGCATACGGCTAATTGACCGTAAGTTTAATACGCCGTAAATACTAAACTAACGGGTTTAGGCTGCTGCCCAAACTGTATTGTTGGTATTGCCAACTATTTGTTTTAGCCCTATTTAAAGCGGCCTGGCCAACCGCTACCTGCGTTTAAACCTCAGAGGTACCTGTCAAAACTAGTCGCCCCCGAAATATGCTTATATTATTATAGCATATCTTTCAAGCGGTTTTTGCATGGCTAGTGTGTATACATATTTAGGCACTACAAATCTACCGTTTAATTTGCTAAAATGTTTTTATACAGTTAACGAGGTTTATATGAAAACAAAGAAAGTCACAGCCAAAACCAAGGCCAAAAATTTAACGGTGCTTGATGAAGTCAAACAACTCTATAAGTTTATGGAAGATAATAAATTATCTTCTTTAGACTATGCAAACAAAGGCACCCATGTTAAATTAGTACGAGCAGGTATGGCACAAAGTGTAGAGGGTACTTTAAACAATTTTTCCTTTCAAACGAAAGAAGAAACAAAAAAAGAAATACCCGTATATGGGGCGACAGTCAAATCCCCTTTACAGGGCATATTTTTTAGAGGAGCTTCACCCAGTGCCCCACCTTTCATTAGGGAAGGTGATAAGGTTAAAGCCGGCACACCTATTTGCTTAATTGAAGCTATGAAAGTGTTTAATGAAGTCAAAGCACCTTTTGACTGTGTTATTACCAAAGTTTTAATAGATAACGGCCAGCCCGTAAAACCGGGTGATATGTTATTTGGCGTTGAAAAAATCTAGGAGGATTTATGCCTTTTAAAGAAAACATTACAGCAACATCATCAAAAATTTTAGAATTACTTAAAGATAAAGAAAGTTTAACTTCCTGGCAAATTAAGGTTAGTTTAAATATTTCAAGTTCACTTTTATATTTAGCTTTGGGTTCTTTAGAAAACCAAAACAAGATTGCTATTGAGCCCGATGGCCTCAATTATAAAGTAACAAAATTAAACGCGTAAAAAGCCCCAGGTGTGTAAAATGAGGCGGACAATTCATAAAAAAGCAAAGAATAAAGCAAGTCAAAGTGGCAATTCCTTTTTCAGAATCTTGTTTTGGGTATTTTGTGCCACGGTATTTTTGTGGCTTACCTGGATTTTATGGGGCACTACCGGCACAACAGGCCCGGCTGGGAAATATGTTTACAACGCTTTAAAATTTGTTTTTGGAACTTCCGCCTATTTAATACCTTTATTCCTAATATATTGGTTATATCGCTCAGTTAAATACAAAACTTTGGCATTCTTTACCTTATTTTTCGGTATGTTTTTAACATTATCAGGGATTTCAATATTAATATCCTTTTTAAAAGTTAATTTTACGCAAAGTTCACTCGCAGGTGGAGTATTAGGTGATTTCCTTTTTAAGCATTTAACGGGTGTTGCAGGTAAAAGCGGTGCAATAATCATTGCCATAGCCTGCATTTTTTTAGGTATACATATTTTAGTTGCAATACCGTGGAAAGAAACCATAGTAAAATGTTGGGGTTTAATTAAAGAAGATTATGTGGCTTGGGATCAAGCAAAAGCAAACCTCAAACAAAAAATTGCCGAACGCAAAGAAGAAGAAAAGCAAAATACACCTAAAGAAGAAACCGAAATACCTGCTGAAGAAACAACTAAAAAAGTTCCGCCAAAGATTATGCGTGCAACTGCTGAAATGATAAAAACGCCGCAAAAGATCAAACAAGAAGAAACACCAAAAGCAGAAAATAAACAAGATGATACCGAAGAAAATACTGAAAACAAACAAACTAAAGAATATATTTTACCCCCCCTTGATTTATTGCGTGCACCTGAAGAAAACAATTTATGCGGTCCAAGTGATGAAGAAATTGCAAAAGCAACTAATTTACTTGAAACCACTTTAAAAAACTTTGATATTCATGCTAGTGTTACCGGTGTAGCACCCGGGCCGGTTATTACGCGCTATGAAATTAAACCTGATGCTGGGGTTAAAATAAGTTCTATTGTTTCCATTTCTAACGATATTGCTTTGGCAATGAAAGCACGCGGCATACGCGTTGAAGCACCTATCCCGGGTAAAGATGCTATCGGTTTTGAAATACCTAATGAAAAGCCTATAATGGTTACAGTTCGCGAAATTTTACAAGATCCATCATTTATAAATTCCAAATACAAAACAACCGTTGTTTTGGGCCGTTATGCAGACGGAGCGCCCGCAACTTCCGTTATTGAAAAAATGCCGCATTTACTTGTGGCAGGTGCAACGAACTCAGGTAAAAGTATTTGTGTACACACAATGATTGCCTCTATCTTATATCGTGCAAAACCGGATGAAATTAAACTTATGCTCGTTGACCCAAAACGCGTGGAACTTACTTTCTATGAGGGCATACCGCATTTATATGATCCTAAAGTACCATGCGAGGATGCAGATATTATCAAAGATGCAAACGGGGCAGTTAAATCATTGCAAGCGCTTGTTAAAGTTATGGAAAAGCGCATGAAAATTTTTGAAATCGCAAAAGTTAAAAATATTGAAGGTTATAACAAATGGGCAGTTGAACATAATGAAGAAAAAATGTTCTTTATTGTCGTAATAATTGATGAAATGGCTGATTTAATGTTACAAACCAAAGCCGCTATAGAAGATTCTGTTCAACGCCTAACACAAATGGGCCGTGCACTCGGCATACACTTGATTTTATGTACCCAACGCCCTTCAACAAATGTTATTACTGGTGTCATTAAAGCCAATTTACCGTCAAGAATTGCATTGCAGGTAGCTTCAAAAATTGACTCCCGCGTAGTGCTTGATTCTAACGGCGCGGATGCTTTACTAGGTAAAGGTGATATGTTGTATTTAGGTATTTCAGATCCTAAACCGAAACGCATACAAGGCTCTTATATATCAGAAGAAGAAATTTCAAAATTAACAGATTTTTGGCGTGCACAAGGCGGGCCTGATTATCCTATTCAAATTAAACCGGAAACTAACCCTAACCAAGGAACAGAAGGTCTTGGCTCTTCCGCAGAGGAAATTATTTCCGCTTTAACTTTGATTTTGGAAAGACGTCGTGTATCTCAAGATTTGCTTAAAGCGCATTTCGGATCTTCAGCTCGTGCTACAAACATTTTAAGCGTACTTGAAATGAAGGGCTTCATTACAA
Source organism: Elusimicrobiaceae bacterium (assembly GCA_016281355.1). Classification (GTDB taxonomy): domain Bacteria; phylum Elusimicrobiota; class Elusimicrobia; order Elusimicrobiales; family Elusimicrobiaceae; genus Proelusimicrobium. The sequence continues at coordinate 43,177 of JAEEIL010000010.1, forward strand.
AACCGGAAGGCTCAAACAGATGGGAAATACATTTTGATTTAATTGAATCTGCGTTAAACGAACTTAAACAGAAACAACAACAGCCAGACGAGGAATTTTAATGTTTAAAACAAAAAATATTTTTATAACTCTTTTAATTTTGTGTTTAAGCACAGCGCTTTTTGCCGGCGGAACACAAAAAACAAAACCGTTAACGCAAAAAGAAGTTATACAAAAATTTATTGCTTGGGATAAGAATTTAAAAACCTTGGATACTTTTTATACACAAGAGACATCTTTTGAAGGCATTTTAATCTCAAAGAGTGAAGGCCATTTACTTAAAATGGGCAGTATACTCCGCCTTGAAACTTTAGAAGAAGGGAATTTAACACAATATGCCCTAACGGATAAAAAAATCATAAACATATATGATGCAAAAAGCAATTTAATTACCCAAATGGTTTGGGAAAACTGGCAAGAAACACAACAAAATAAATCTTTATTTGACTTCGGCAATTATGCAAAAATTTTAGAAGATCATAAAGTACTTTCTTTCGAAGAACAAGAAAACGGTTATAGTCTTATTTTAACCCCCAAAGAAGGAGCACCGTATAATTTAACTTTTTTACTGGATAAAAAAACTTTCTTTCCAAAGGAAATAAATTTGCTCAGTGAAGGCGTAAACTCAAAAACAGTTTTAGAAAAAACCAAAATAAATACCAATTTAAAAGAGGAGATTTTTAAATGAAAAAAGCCATGACGCTTCCGAACAAAATTACTTTAACAAGGGCTTTACTTGCAATAGTAATGTTTTTTATGATGGTAACAAAAAACCCTGTGGCTGTTATAATTGCCTCTTTTATATACGGTTTTGCAGCTTGTACAGATTGGATAGACGGCCGCATAGCCCGTGCAACTAAAACTTATACGCCTTTTGGTGCGATAGTTGACCCTTTTGTAGATAAAATTTTAGTTGGTGCCGCATTTTTTGCTTTTACTGATTTACATTTTTTACATGTTCCAGTTTGGGCTGTATTTTTAATTATCTTAAGGGAATTATTAGTTTCTACTTTACGTGTCTTGGCAGCTTTAAATAATAAAGTTTTAGCGGCAGAACGCTGGGGCAAATTCAAGACGACTGTACAACTTATTGCAATAGGCTTAATTTTTGTTATTGCTGATATTTACTTTTGCATACCTTTTACGAAAGGTGCTTTAAAAGAAAGTCTGAGTATGATTAGTGAAATATTATCGGTATTGCCTTATCCTACTACAGTTATTGCAGCAGCTGTTACGTGCTTAAGTGCAGTAACTTATTTAAGAAATAATTGGAAACTCTTAAAAGAATCTTGGAGTTTACCGACAAAATAATTATGAGCCAAAATACCTTAAAATTCTTTGCAAGCGGCGCTTTTATAAGCTATTTACCTACTGCTGTTTTAAAAAACAAAAAAAATACAGGGGCAGGCTTGCTCGGGTCAATAGAGGCATTTTTAATTTATTTATTTCTTATGCCCATGTCTTATTGGGCTTACCTCTTTTTACTTATAGGAATAATTTTGTTTGCAATATATATTTCCCAAAAAGTAGAGTTTGAGGGTACAGAAGATAACCCAAAAATAGTCATTGATGAAATTGCAGGCTTTTTTGTTTCCGCCGCATTTTTGCCTTGTTCTATTAAGACAGCTATTTTAGCTTTGGTTTTGTTCCGTATTTTTGATACCACAAAACTTGCCTTTATTAAGAAAGCAGAAAATTTTGCCACCAAATTCCCCGAAGAAATACGTAAAAAATATTGTTTAAAGGGAGCGGAAATAGTTTTAGATGATATTTTAGCAGGTATATGCGCAAATTTAATTTTATGGATTTTAGTTTTTTGTAAAATTTTATAGGAGGTCTTATGGACTTTTCACAAATAGGTAGTGTTCAAGAACTTTTTAAAGCTGGAGGTGTTGTTTTAATACTCTTACTTTGTTTATCAATCTACTCTATATCACTTATGATTGAGAGATTTTTAAAATATAGAAAGACGATAAACAAATCAAGAAAACTTATGGCTTTTATAAGGAAAACCATTGCAACCGATGGCCTCGGACCTAAGATTTTCGATGCATGCCGCGTAAAAGGTTATTCCACAACACCTGCATCACGTTTAACTTTAAATTTGCTCAAATCAGAAAAAACAAATTTGGCTGAACTTAACGATGTAGCCAACACAATTATTGATTGGGAAGCGGCACAACTTTCACGCAAACTTTCCGCTTTGGCAACACTTGCCAGCACAACACCGTTTATTGGTTTATTTGGTACAGTTTTGGGTGTTATGCGGGCATTTTCAGATTTATCTCTAGCAAGCGGGGCAGGTGCCTCAGTAGTAGCAAAAGGTATTTCGGAAGCACTTATTAATACCGCTGCCGGTTTATTTGTGGCAGTACCCGCTTTGATTGCTTATAACTACTTTTTGAGCAAAGTAAACTTTTTTACTAAAGATATGGAATATTTGGCACAAGAACTGATATCAATAAAGACAAGTGAGCCTATCCAGACTGCAAAAAGCACAAAAAAACGTGCTTACGAGGTCGTTAAATGAGGAAACACCGCCTTCAAACCAGGGGGCTGATGGGTGACATCAACATGGTCCCTTTTATTGACATAACCTTGATTTTGCTAATCATTTTTATGGTTATGACACCTTTTATTGTGCAATCTCAACTTAATGTTGATTTACCATCAGCCAAGGCTGTAAATACCGTCACTGAAGACAATTTAATTAAAGTGGAAATTTTAAAAGACGGGCAAATTTTGGTTCAAAGCCGACAAACAAATTTAAATAAACTTGAGGAAGAACTTATTTTGCATTTAGGTAAAGCTCAAGAAAAGACAATTTTAGTACAGGCCGATAAAACTGTTTCAATAGATAAAGTTGTACAAGTTTTTGATGTAGCAAAAAAACTCGGCGCAGCAAGGCTTGGCATAGGTGTTATAAATAAATAGAGGTTAAATGAACTTAGCGCTTTTTTATTCTTTTGCAATACATTTCGTACTTTTTTGCTTATTTGTATTATGCATTGCTTCAAGCCCGATAAAGCAAAAAGATAGGGCGATGTATACCATAGATTTCATAGGCCAAAGTGCTGAAGTATTGCGTTACGGTGAACCCCAGCAACAAACGGGCGGAACATCTGTAAAAGAAGAAACAAAAGAAGAAGCAAAAGAAATTAAGGAAGAAGTAAAAAGCGAAATTAAAGCGGAAACCAAAACAAAAACTGCCGATAAAGAGTATAATTCTAAAACCCAAATATCAACAAAACCTCAAAAGAAAGAAAAGAAGAAAATTAACCTCTCAAAACCCAGCGTATTAGACCAAGTTGAAACCGATAACTTGGATGTATCATCTTTGCATTCTTTAAGTACTGCAGGCCAAGGCGGTGCGGAAAAAACCGTACAGGCAAGTTTTACTAATTTTCCATATCCCTGGTATATAACACAAGTTCGTAATGCTCTATGGAATGCATGGCAAAAAACAAAACCCAAAAATAATCAGGGGTTGAGTGCTTTAGTATCTTTTAATATTGACAGGAATGGAGCGGTTTTTGAGGTTCAAATCGAAAGGAGCTCAAAAGATGATGCTTATGATTATGCCGCAATGAGTGCTGTAAAAAATTCGGACCCTTACCCCCCTTTGCCTGAAGATTTTGGAAAGGAAATTCTAACCGTAACGGTAGAATTTAAACAGGAGGTTTAATTATGCTTATATTATGGCGTACTTTATTGATTAGTTTATGTTGTTTTGCAGTTCTAATTTGTTACCCCTATTATGCTGATGGTGCTATCACCATTATGCTTACTTGGGCTGTAGTGGCATTTTTTGTTATGCTTGGGCTAACCATAATAACAAAAGCCATTGTTCTTGGTAGAAGTCATATCTTTAATACACTTTTTGATATCACCTTGATAGCTACCTTTTTATATATTTTGCTAAACATTTTTCCGCAACTTGATGGTTCAACACCTTATATGCGTCTTAAAAAGAAAGTCTACCCTACTTCACAGGAAATTGAAGTCGGGCTTGAAAATTTAGGGCTCAATAAAAAGAAAAAAACTTTTGAAGAATTGCAAAATAATATCAATGAAATTACTGACGATTTAAAACAAGTTAAAACCTTGATTACTCAGGAACATAAAGATTAATGAAAGCAATTATTACCGGCGGTAGCGGTTTTGTTGGTAAACGTTTGGCTAAAGCCCTTACTGATAAAGGGTGGGAAGTTGTAATATTCTCACGTAGCAACAAAAATTCCGGCACAATAAAAACTGTTAAAGTAAATTATTTCGATATTGATGACCTAACAAAAAATTTAGAAGGTGCCGACGTAATTTTCCATTTAGCTGCTGTTTTATTTGCAAACAATAAACAAGAATTTGAGAAAGGAAACGCATCATTAACCGCTAATTTAGTTGAAGCTGCAAAGCGCGCTAAAACCGTAAAACATTTTGTTTATCAATCTTCTTTGGCAGCGGCAGGACCGTCAAAAAATATTAATGATTTAATTGATGAAACCTGCACGTGCGCTCCTGTTTCGGACTATGGCAAAACCAAACTTATGGGAGAGGTTGAAGTCAAGAAACTCCCCCCTCAAATAAGTTATACTATTTTGCGTGCACCAACAGTTTACGGCGGAGCAGAAGCAGGTGTATCCAAGATTTCCGCTTGGGTTAATCGCGGTTTAATGGTAAATCCGTCGAAAAAAGATATGTATTTTAGTTTTGTTTACGTCGGCGATTTGGTGGATGCTTTAATTTTAGCGGCGACAAATGAAAAGACTAAAAACGAAACATTTTTTATATCCGAACAAACCATTTACACATGGGAAGATTTTATTAACAAACTTGCACTTGCTATGGGCGTAAAAAAACCGGTAATTTTAAATTTACCGTCTTTTTTGCTTAAATTTGCAGGCTTTTGCTATGGTACGATTGCAAAAATTACGCATACCGTTCCTGCCTTAAATTACGATAAAGTAGCCGAGGCCATTGCCCCTGGCCATTGGGCTTGTTCTTCAAAAAAATGGGTAAATTTAACTAACCAAAAATTCTTATCTTTAGACGACGGTTTAAAAGAAACTTATAAGAGATAAAATAATTTATCTTTGATTTACAAGATCTAATTTGGCCTACGGTAAAATGCCATCAGTTTTGCTACGATTATAATTTCATTTTGAGATACTTTTGTCTTTTTAGAAGGAGTAGATAAAATAATGTCTTCCCCTTCCAATGTCAATTTTTTAATCGTATAGCGGTTTCTGTACCTAATTAAAGCAATTTTACCGCTTTGTACAGATTCAGCAGAAACGAACAATGCAAATTCCCCCTTATCGGCCCAGGGGCAAGCGGTTTTGGAATTTATTTTTAATGCAAAAACTTCTTTATTTTTTGCATCAAACATTACAGGTAAGAATTCTTCCGGCTCGAAGGTATAAGGTAAATCAAAAAATTCACTCTGGATTTCGAGTGCAACACCTATGTGTTTTGAAGAGGGCAATGCAGATATAAGTTCATAAAAACTTTTTGCGGTGGAGGTGCCTTCCCTTATCTCAAAGGAATTCTCCCCCAAATTATTTTCTTGCAAATCTTCTTCAAAATAAGACAAGGGCTTATTAAAAGTTACGGAGAGTTTTTGTAAATTTTTTCTATCAGGTTTAAAACGGTTTTTTACCCAGTGCGAAATAACACTTGAATCCTTTAATCCAAGTTTTTTTGCGAGCTCAACTTTCGTCATAGACGTAAGTTTAAGAAGTTTTTCTATTTTTTGCCCTAAATCCATAATATAACCCTCTCTTATTAAATTTATAGCAAAAAAAAGGGCTGATGTCAAACTAAAAATTCCGTCTAAAATTTGACAACTTAAAAAATATTTGATACAGTTGTATCAGATTTGATACGATTTTTTTAAAAAAATCGCCAAATCAAAAACTAGCGCCTGCGCTAAAAGCAATTAAAACTTGTTTTTAATTGTGAGACGGCTCTCCCACCCCTCCTTTTTAGGAGCGCCGCTTAAGCGGCAAAGCGCAGGCGCGAGTTTAAAGCAACGTGTTAAAGGAGTTTTTATGAAGGAAGTAAAACAAGAACCTAAAATCTTTATTGAAAATAAACAATATAACCAAACTTGGGCTGAACTTTACAAAACCTTACAGGATCTTTTGGATAGACGTCAAGCCCTGCTTGAACAAGTTCAGGAATTTAAACAAATTGATGATGCCTTAAAAAATTATTTTTCAGGTGTTAGTGTTTGCCATATCGGCCCATATAAAGTACATGGGCAAGAAGTTGAGGAAGAAAGTTTTACTCTACCCAATAAACTAAAAAATAAATATTTACACCGGGATAAAAAATGGAAAGTGGAAATTTCAAAAATATAACTATGCAATATTTAGCGTTAAGATGGTTTACTTTAAGCCATTTTGAAAAAGATAAATTTAAACTTTTTCATTCTTTAGAAAGGGCTTTAAAAAATGCCAACACAAAAAATGCAAATTTATGTTGGTATATCCAAACAGAAAATTATCTAAAAAAAGAATTTAAAAAAATAAAAATGAATAATGCTCATTTACAAAAATTACAAAACTTTAACATTAATTTACAAAAATTTTTAAACCAACATAAAATAAATAACAGGTTATTTTTAGAAAACATAGATTTTATGCAACAGTGTGACTGTATTATCTACCACCACGCCCATGCCAATAAAAACACTTCCGATATATTTACTTCCTTACCCTAAACACCCACAAGGCAGTCCTCCTTAACTGCCTAACCCCAAAGCCACACGAGCGCCAAGTAACTTTTCCTACTTGGCGCTTTTACTCTTAAATGATATAATTTAATGTATGAAGAAAGGGTTGGCTTTAACTCTAATTTTTCTTTTGACCGCACAAAGTTTTGCGGCCTTACCGCGTTTTTTGGGTGGGTCCGGCTTCGGTATCAATGGGGCCAAAGCAAACTTTGACGGCAATTATCCTACTTATTGGGATTCTTTAATGAAAGATCAAAGCAGGGAAAACCTCCGCCAAGGACTTGGAGATTTAGCTGCCGCGCGCTACAAAGAAGCATCCCAAATATTTGCAAAAGCCGTCGTAAAAAATCCGGATGAACCTTACACACATATTTTTTTGGGTATTTCACTTTATTGGCAAGGGCAGGTGCAACCGGCAATCGCAGAATATTTAAGCGCTTTAAAACTGGATAAAAAAAATCCGGAAGCACACCAATTACTAGGTATTGCTTACGCATGGCAAGGTAAAATTAAAGATGCTCTTGATTGTTTTAAAAAAGCTTTAAAATATGCTCCAAACAGGCCGGATACACATATGAATTTGGGTTCAACATATGCGGCTTTAGGGAATTATGACGAAGCCCTTTATCACTTCCGTACCGCTACAGATTTAGATAAAAGAAATCCGCTTTATTTCCATCAGCTTGGCTCTTTGCTTGAAATTTTAGGGCGTGATAATAATGCCAAGGAATCTTTTAAACAAGCCCTTACACTTTACCCACATTATGAAGAGGCTTTGCTCGCTCTGGCTGTTTTGGAGGAAAAACTCGGCAACAAAAATAATGCAAAAATAAATTACAAAAAAGCGCTTCGTTTAAAACCCGGTGACAGTATTGCCCGTGCGCGCTATATCAATTTACTTTTGGAAGATGATGAAATTAAAGATTCTTTATCCTTATTTGCGCAAGGTTTTTTAATCTCCCCCCTAGAAGACGGCGGGCTTGCTTTATCTTTAACTTACAGTGGTTCTGAAAGTCAAAATAAAACGAAAAATCAAAAACAAAAGAACAATAACAAAGATTCTCAAACTTTACCGCAACAATTTAAGAACCCGCAACTTGAAAGTTTTAAGAAACGTCTTAAAAAAGTTCCTTCGTCAAAACAAATAAATATTGAGGTTGAAGTTGCACTTGAACCGAAACAAAAACCGGGAAATTTAAAAGCAAACACAAATAAAGAAGGTAAAAAGAGTGCGTTTGCCAATGCCGTGCTTGAGCAGGAAAAAGCTTTAAGTACAACCACTTTTGAGCGTAGTTTTATTTTAGTTTCTTCAGATGAAGAAACCCGTATAAATCAGCTTGAAAACATCTTTAGCGGTTTAAATAATGTTTTGCAAAGTGCCGGCCAAGATTACCAAGTAAAAATGGCTTTAAAAGCACAAACACCAACACAAGACCCCACCACTCTACAACAAGCGGAAACAGGGCCATCAAGCATTTCCACCATGCGAAATAATTCAAAAGCAGGTTATAATCCTTACATGGTCGGAAATGATATGGGCCTTTGGGTTGCAGGTAAAGGCTGGATAAGGTTTATGGAAGATATTTTACCGACAGCAAATGCCCGTTTCGAGTCAGATCAAACTTTTGAAAATTCACTTTTGCTTGCCTTAATATATTTAACCTTAGGCCAAGGGCAAGAGGCAATAAAAATACTTGAAACCACTCAAACAAAAGCACAAAGCGCACAAGAAAAGGCCCTTGCAAACTTAGCGCAAGGCACTGCTTTTGTTGTGATGGGTGATGAAACTAGTGCAAAACAATTCTATACTCTGGCTTTGAAAGAAAACCCGGAAAATAAAATTATAAAAAGCAATATTGAAATTCTTGAGGATTAATTATGCAAAAATACGGCCAGCATTTTTTAGTAAATAAAGGAATAATAAATAAAATAGTTGATACCGCCATTGATAATTTAGACGGCACTTTGGTGGAAATCGGCCCCGGCCAAGGTGCGCTGACAATTCCTTTAATTGAAAAAGGCATAACAAATTTTACCGTTATAGAAATTGATCCTTTAATGACGGAAAAATTACAAGATACCTTACCGGATTGGGCAAAAGTAAACGTGATTCAGGATAATTTTGTTACCATGGATTTAGGTTTCTTGGCAAAAGAAAAGAGATTAAATTTTATCAGCAATTTGCCTTATATTGACGCAGCACAAATTTTATTAAAAGTACTTGAACTTGATAATTTTGCATCGGCAGTTTTTATGTTTCAGCGCGAACAAGCCCAAAAACTTTACGCTTTACCGGAAGGTAAACATTACGGGGCTTTGAGTGTTCTATTTCAAGCACTTGCACAATGTAGGCCTGTTTGCCGCGTAAGCCCGGGCAGTTTTAACCCACCGCCGAAGGTGGAAAGTGAAGTCTTATTTATAACACCGCGCTCTCAAAAGTTTTTCGCAAATGAAATGCACTATCAGAACTTTAAAGAAACGGTTAAAACCGCGTTTTCCTACCGTAGGAAAACCGTCCTTAATGCTTTAGTAGAAAAGTATAAAAAAGATAAAACCGCACTTGCAAAAATTTTGGTAAGTTCAGGTTTAAAAGTATCTTCAAGGGCAGAAGAAGTGCCGGCAAAGAATTATGCTTTGCTTGCCAAAAATCTCGAGGGTTTTATTTTTTAGGAGAATTATGAAAACAATAAAAACAGATGTTTTAATTATCGGTAGTGGTATTGCCGGTTCGCTTTACGCCTATATTTTAGGTACGGCAGGATTTAAATGCACCTTAATTTCAGCAGAAACCTTAAAAGATTGTGACAGCGCATTAGCCCAAGGCGGTATAATTTACGAAGATAAACCCGATTTTAATTTACTCCTAAAAGATATTCAGCGTGCAGGTTGCGGTGTGTGTAATGAAGAGGCAGTTTTGACCGCCTGCCGCGAAGGTTTTAAAGTTATTGAAAAATATTTTATTAAAACTTTTAAAACAGATTTCAATAAAACCCCGGACGGTAAATTTGCTTTAACTAAAGAGGCCGCCCACTCAAAACGTCGCATTTTATACAGTAAAGATGCAACGGGCAAGGCCTTAATTAATTCTTTGCAAAGCGCATTAAAAAAATTAAAAAACGTTAAAATTATTGAGCAGGCCTCGGCGATCGACCTTTTAACTTTATCGCATAATTCACAAAACCCGCAAGATTTATACAAACCATTAACTTGTTTCGGTGCATATATTTTAGATAATAAAACCAAAAATGTTTTTGCGGTAGTTGCCAAAAAAACCGTGCTTGCGACAGGCGGGCTTGGGCAAATTTTTAAGTACACGACAAATATTGATACACTTTACGGCAGCGGTATTGCGATGGCTTACCGCATCGGCGCACGCGTTATCAATATGGAATACACTCAATTCCACCCTACGGTTTTTGCATTAGGTAACAGAAACGCTTTGATTTCAGAGGCAGTCCGCGGCGAGGGTGCAGTTTTAATAAATAAATTCGGCAAACCGTTTATGCAAAATTATCATAAATTAAAAGACCTTGCCCCACGTGATATCGTAGCACGCGCCATTGAACACGAACGATTAAAAACAAAAAGCGATTGCGTTTATCTTTCTTTAAAATCAATGACGCCGAAATTTATTAAAAACCGCTTTCCTAACATTTATAAAACTTGTTTAAACAGCGGTGTTGATATTACCAAACAACCGATACCTGTAATGCCTGCCATGCATTATTTTTGCGGTGGTATTTTTACAGATTTAGACGGCCGCACAAATATTTTAAACCTTAACGCTATCGGTGAATGTGCCTGTACGGGCTTTCACGGCGCAAACCGCCTTGCCAGCACTTCTCTGCTTGAAGCGGTTGCCTTTTCCGCACTTTGCGCGGAGGCTGATATTAAAGAACTTAAAACCAAAAAGTTTTATTTGCCTGCCCCTAAACCTTGGCGCATGGCAACAAAAGACCCTGATATAAATTTAATTTTACAGGATATTTCCGTTATAAAAAATACAATGTGGAATTATGTGGGTTTAATACGCAGTAAAGACCGTTTAACGCGCGCGGAAAAGATTTTAAGACATTTAAAAAATGAAATTGATGTCTTTTACAAGGGCTGTAAATTAACCCCAGAACTTTTGCATTTACGCGACGGTGCACAAACCGCATTACTCGTAACTTACGGTGCCTTAAAAAACAAACACAGTTTAGGCACGCATTATAGGGAGGACTAATATGACAAAATTATCGGAACACGAAAAGTTTTTGGAAATGGCAATAAAATTAGCGACAAAAAGCGCAAAAAGCGGCAAAGGCGGCCCTTTCGGTGCGGTTATTGTTAAAAACGGAAAAGTTCTTGCAAAAGCGCATAATACCGTTACAACTTCAACTGATCCGACCGCGCATGCGGAAGTCAATGCCATACGCAAAGCATGCAAAAAATTGAAGGACTTTCAGTTAAAGGGTTGCACAATTTATGCAAGCGCAGAGCCATGCCCGATGTGCCTTGGCGCAATTTATTGGGCGCGCCCGAAAGCCTTATTTTATGCGGCGGAAAAGCAAATTGCCGCACGCGCCGGCTTTGACGACAGTTTTATTTACAAAGAAATTGCCTTACCCCAAAATAAGCGCAAAATTAAGACGCATCATTTGGCTTTAAAAGACGCATCTTTACCGTTCAAAACCTGGGTTAACAAAAAAGATAAGATTGAATATTAAAACTATTATTTCCCTTGACATTTACAGTAATAAATTCTATTCTTTAATTAGAAGGAGCATTTATGGAATTACATTTAAACGATTCAAACTTTGACCAAGAAGTTTTAAAATATTCAGGTGTCGCCTTGGTAGATTTTTGGGCACCTTGGTGCGGACCATGCAGAATGCTTGGGCCCGTCATTGAAGAAATCGCTAAAGAATATGAAGGCAAAGCAAAAATTTGCAAAATAAATACAGATGAAGCACCGGAACAAAGCGGGAAATTTCAAATTTCCTCTATTCCGACTGTAATTATCTTTAAAAACGGCACGCCGGAAGTTACTTTAAACGGCTTGCAAAGCAAAGAAGAAATCAAAAAACAACTTGACGCGTTGCTCTAATTATTTGTAATATATTCTTATCAATAGCCCGCTCAATAGGGCGGGCAACTTTTCCAAAATTCGGGGTTTCCTAAAAATTTTAGCAGTTTTTTTAAAGGCCTATGCCAGATAAAAAATTCTTTATTATTGACGCACACGGTATTTTACACAGGAACTATCACGCCCTGCCGCCTCTGACTTCAGCAAGAGGTGAGGAAGTAGGCGCATTGTATGGTTTTGTAAATTGGCTACTGAAATTCCTGGAAAATAAAAAACCGACACATATTGCCGTCTGCTTTGATTCAAAAGGCCCCACTTTCAGACACGAAATTTTTAAAGACTACAAAGCAAACCGTCCGCCGACGGATGAAGCGCTTGTAAACCAACTTAAAATTGCGCGTGATGTTTGTACCGCTCTTGGACTTAAAGTTATTGCCCTTCAAGGTGCGGAGGCTGATGACCTTATGGCAAGTTGCGCCAAAATTGCCGGCAAAGATAATATTGATACAATAATTATTACAAGCGATAAAGATATTTATCAAATTGTAGGCGAGCATGTTAAACTTTGGTCAGGCTCCCCGCAAGACGATTACCGCGATGATAGCGTTTGTCAAAACAAGTTCGGCGTACCATGCAAATATATGGCTGATTATTTGGCACTTTTGGGGGACAGTTCGGATAATGTGCCGGGTGTGGAAGGTATTGGCGCAAAAAGTGCGCAAACTTTGGTAAATGCCTTCGGTAGTGTGGAAGATATTATTAAAGCTGCAAAAGAAAATAACCCAGATTTAAAAGACGCACTAAAAAAGAAAATTTTAAAAGGTGAGGAATCTGCCAAACTTTCAAAACAACTTATTTTACTTAAAGATAATTTGCTTGATTTACAGTTTGACGATTTTAAAGTCTCCCCCCCGAATTTAGACGATGTTAAAACTTTTGCAGAACGTTTTGAATTTAAAAATTTAAATAATTTTTTAAAAGACTTACAAAAACAACAGGCGCAAAAACCGCAGGCAGAACTTTTTGAACAGGGTGAATTATTTGATTTTAATGAAGCCACTCCCAAAAAACAAGATACAGTTTTACCAAAACCGCAAGATTTTAAAACAATTTTAAATAAAGCGCGCGGTGCTTTTGAAATCTTTATTTACGCAGAAGATGAAAGTTTAATGCTTGCTCTAAATGCAAATGATTTCAGTTTTAAAAAAGTACAAGATATTACACCTGAAGAAAAAGAAATTTTAACCCAAATAGTACAAGATAAACAAACCCTAAAACTTGCACACGATTTAAAATATACTTTGCGCACTCTAAATATTACACCTAAGAAACAAACATACCTAAATGTTTTTGACTTTGAACTTGCCGCTTATTGTTTAGATCCTGCACAAGATTTCAGTTTAAACACTTTACTTGCTAAAAGTTTAAAAACAACTATTAACCCCGACGTCGAACTAAATGAAAAATTTGCCTTATATACGCAAAACATCTTTAATTTAAAAAAGCATTTTGAAAATATTTTAAACACAAGCGCACAAGCAAAAGTGTTTAAAGAAATTGAAACACCTCTTGAAAGCGTTTTGCTTGCCATGGAAGCGGATGGCATTGAAATAGACATTACCTGGCTTAAAACTTTGGCTTTGCTTTTATCTTCTGAAATGGAAACAACGCAAAAGGAAATTGATAAACTCGTAGGTGGGCAAGTAAACATAAATTCCCCAAAACAACTTGGTGTGCTTTTGTTTGAAAAATTAAAACTGCCGGTACTTCGCAAAACAAAAACCGGTTATTCTACCGATGAAGAAACTTTAGAAGGTCTTAAAAAATTCCACCCAGTTTGCGAATTGATTTTAAAATACCGTGAGGCCGCCAAACTAAAAGCAACTTATGTTGATTCTTTGCTTGTTTTAGCAGATAATAACCGCCGCGTACATACAAATTTTAATCAAACAGGAACGGTAACAGGCCGCCTTTCAAGTTTTAACCCCAATTTGCAAAATATACCGGCACGCTCCGAAAAGGGCCGCTTAATACGCCAGGCATTTTGCGCAGGTGAAGGTAAAGTTTTGCTTTCACTTGACTATTCCCAAATTGATTTACGTGTGCTTGCACATGTATCTCAAGACGAAACTCTAATTCATGCTTTTAAGAGCGCTGATGATATTCACACACGCACTGCATCAGAAGTTTTTAATAAACCGATTGCCGAAGTAACAAAAGAGGACCGCGCCCATGCAAAGGGAATAAACTTTGGTATAGTTTACGGGCAAGGGCCTTTGGCTTTATCACAATCACTTGGTATAACCATGACGCAAGCCAAAGATTATATTGACAGCTATTTTGCACGTTATGACACCGTTAAATCTTGGATAAATAAAACCGTTGCCGAAGCACGCAAAAATGGTTTTGTAACCACAATGCTTGGACATATTAGGTATATACCGGAGTTCCAAGATTCAAACCCTCGCATGGTAAGTTTTGCCTCCCGTGCAGCGGTAAATACCGTAGTGCAGGGCGGATCTTCAGACATTATTAAAAAAGCAATGCTTGATATATATAAAGAATTGCCGGAAGACGTAAATTTGCTTTTGCAAATTCATGATGAACTTGTTTTTGAACTTCCGGAAGAAAAATTAAAAACTTTTTCCGTATGGGCAATAGCAAAAATGGAAAATGCTTTGCCTTTAAGAGTACCATTACTCGCCAAAGCTAAAGCCGGGAAAAATTTAAATAATATGGGGCCTGTTTTGTGAAAAATGTTTTAGATTTCCGTCAAGAAGGTAAAATAGTTATTGCTTTAAGCGGCTGCATAGCAAGCGGTAAAACTGCTGTTTTGGAAGAATTTGCTGCACTCGGTGCAGAAACAATTTGCGCCGATACTTTGGCCGCAAAATACCGTAAAACTTTGAAAGATAAATTAAAAGCAGCCTTTGGTACTGACGATAAAGAAAAATTGACGCAACTTGTTTTTAAAGATGCGCAAAAATTAAAAGAACTTGAAAATATGCTCCACCCTTTAGTTTTAAAAGAAGCAGGGGAAATAATCAAAAACTCTTCTAAGAAAATTATAATTTTTGCAATTCCTTTGCTTTTTGAAAAGGGTTTAGAAGGCGGTTTTGATTTAACGATTTGTGTTTACACTTCCCGTCAAAAACGTCTTAAAAGGGCACTTTCGCGCGGGACAAGCGAGTTCTATTTTGAACGGTGCGAGGAAACCCAACTGCCGATGGTAACAAAGGCAGAACGTGCCGATATAATAATTTTTAATGAAGGAACACGTAGTGATTTAAGAAGTAAAATCACTCGTTTATATGAAACTTTAAAAAAATAATAATGAGGATAACTTATGGAAAACAATGAAGTAAAACCTACCGAAACAAAACCTACCGACGCTAAAGAAGTTAAGGAAACAAAAACTTCCAAAACTTCTAAAGCAAAAGAAACTAAAGAAGTAAAAGAAAATAAAGAAACGGTGCAAGCAGCGGAAGTAAAAGAAAATGCCGCTACTAAAGAAATCAAAGACAACGACAATAAAACACAAGCACCAACGCAAGATAAGCGCCCAATGCAAGACAACCGCTATCAAGGTCAAAGGCAGTTTAATAATAATCGCAGATATCAACAACCATTACCGCAACGACCAAACGGGGCAAAACCGATGGACGCAAGGCAACTTTCTGCTTTAAGCGTAGCTGACCTTACAAAACTTGCAATTAACTATAATATTGAAGATATTTCCGGCCTTCGCAAACAGCAATTAATCGGCAAAATTATTGCGGTGCAAGCCAAACAAAACGGTTCCGTTTACGGCGGTGGTGTTTTGGAAATTTTACCGGACGGTTTTGGTTTTTTGCGTTCTGAGGAAAATAATTATTTAGCAGGTGCAGAAGATATATATGTTTCCCCCTCTCAAATCAAACGCTTTGGTTTAAGAAAAGGCGATAGAATAGAAGGTTTAATACGCCCGCCCAAAGATAATGAAAGATTTTTTGCGATGTTACAAGTCCAAAAAGTTAACGATATTGATGCGGATAAAATTTTCCGCCGCCCGCTTTTTGAAAACTTAACACCATTATATCCAAATGAAAGATTTGTGCTTGAACTTGATAAAAATTCAAACACCCAACGTGTTATTGACTTAATTGCCCCGATCGGTAAAGGTCAACGTGCTATGATTGTAGCCGCACCGAAAACCGGTAAGACAATTATGCTTCAAAATTTGGCAAATTCTTTGACCACAAACCATAAAGAAGTTGAACTTTTGGTACTTTTAATTGATGAACGCCCTGAAGAAGTTACCGACATGAGCCGAAATGTTAAAGGTGAGGTTTTAGCCTCTACCTTTGATGAACCTGCAGAACGCCATGTGCAAGTTGCTGAAATGGTTATTGAAAAAGCAAAACGAAGCGTAGAAAATGGCAAAGATGTTGTTATTTTGCTTGACTCAATCACCCGTTTAGCCCGTGCTTACAACACGGTAACACCGGCAAGCGGGCGTGTTTTAACCGGCGGTCTTGAGGCAACTTCCTTACAACGCCCTAAACGCTTTTTCGGTGCTGCAAGAAATATTGAAGAAGGCGGCTCACTTACAATTATTGCAACAGCATTAGTGGAAACAGGCAGCCGTATGGATGAAATCATCTTTGAAGAATTTAAAGGCACCGGTAACAGTGAAATTTACCTTGACAGGAAACTTGCCGACAGGCGCATTTTCCCGGCAATTGATATTAACCGCACTTCAACCAGAAGGGAAGATTTACTGCTTACCGAAGACGAACTTAACAAATCATGGATACTCCGCAAAATCTTATCACCGTTAAGTTCCATTGATGCAATGAGCCTCTTACTTGAAAAGTTATCTGCCACGAAGTCAAACAAAGACTTTTTAAAGCAGATGGAAGTAAGTAGTTTTTAGATATATGAACACAATAAAGGGCTGCCTCAAGCAGCCCTTTATATGTAACAAATAATTTTAATTATTCACAATAGTCCCAATCAATATACTTTATCTTGAAACCAATTTCTATATTATATTTTTTCAGGAATTTGATTTCTTTTTCAAAAATTTTTTCAAAATTTTCTTCAAAATCGCCCCCATTATAATTAGGACATACCCAAGAATAATAATGTGCTTGGGGCTGTTTTCCACCTCTTCTTTTCATTTCATCACGCAAAGTTATAATAAAAGCACGATTGTTATTTAATGCTCCATGGAAAAATGCATCTGCAGAATAATCATGATTCAATCCTACGGGACTTTTACCGCTCGTAGGATCATACGGAGATGCCCCTGCGTCTAATAAAGCAGGTATCAATTTCGTTAATACTCCTTTATCTTTAAAAACTTCAGCAACTTTAGAAAGCAAAACCGGTTTATTTGCATCTATAAAATAATTCTCTACTGCTTTAACAGGAGGATTATAACGTAATATTGTTAAAGCCACATCTGCATGACCTTTTTCTATTGCGACCCATAAAGCTTGTTCTTCTTTGTAACCACAATTTTTCTTTACGAGTTTCGGATCTTTCTCCAACATATAATCAATCAAATTAAGATATCCAGCGGCCGCAGCAATACATATCGGCTGTTGTTTCTTGCCGTTTATATCAATAGGTGTTGATAATAAATTCCTCTCCGGGTAACTTTCCACAAGATATCTAACTTCTGATAAATTCCCTTTTTCCAAAGCTGAACGAAAACCTAAAATATCTCTTAATTCCTCTCCAATCCCGGTATAAACACCGGATTCGATAACTTTCGGCTCTACCCTCTGTCCGAAAGATGATATAGGCAATAAGATTATCGCCATAAACAACACAAACGGTATATATGTTTTTCCTTTCATGTGATTCTCCTTAAATTGTACTCATTACATAATTTATTATAGTAGAAAAGGTAAGAAAATACAAGTAGTACATCAAAACTAAATTTATTTTAAACCTATTTAAGCTAAGTTTAATATTTCCCTAACAATTTCTTCTTTACTTTTAGCAGTGCAAGATATTGTTTGTTTCTCTTGGTAGCGGTTAAACCAGGTGCGTTGGCGTTTGGCATATTGACGGGTTAGAATTACAATTTGTTCTTTAGCTTCTTCTTTTGAAATTTCGCCTTTTAAATAACTTATGGCTTGTGGGTAGCCCAAACTCTTAAGCCCCGGGGAAACTTCTTTAAATCCCATTTTAAGCGCGTTTTCCGCTTCTTTAACCATTGGTTCAAAAATTAAATCCGTACGTTTTATAATGCGCTCGCAAAGTTGCTCTTTGGGCATATCCAAATAAAAGAAGTGTGCTTTGTCTTTTGTTATCTCTTGCTTTAATTTACCGCTTTTTAAAACAGATGCCGGTTTACCTGTTAATTCATAGATTTCCAAGGCACGTATTAAGCGATGTATATTTTGAAATGGTATTTCCTTGGCACTTTGAGGATCAATTTCCTGCAAACGTTTATGTAAAGTCTCACGACCATACATATCTGCTTCACGTGCAAGGCGGGCGCGCAAAATTAAATCTGCTTTAGGTAAATTATCCATACCGCAAAAATAATTTTGAAGATACATTCCGCTGCCACCGGTAAAAATCACTTTATTATCTTCACTCTCAGCAATCTCGCGCGCCATGGAAATAAAGCGCGAGACATCAAAAACTTCGTCAATATTTAAAAAATCTACCAAATAATAAGGAACACCCTCAACAAGATATTTCTCCCCTTTCCACTTTCCAAGCGGTGCTGCAGTACCGATATTTAAACCTTTATAAATTTGGCGGGAGTCAACCGAAATTATACTGTAATTTAATTTTTTGGCAAGGTGTAAAGCAACTGCCGTCTTACCGACGGCAGTTGGACCTGAAATGATTATTGGAAGATTGCTCACTTAAATAAACTTTTATCCTTTTGAATTTTATTGCAAATACTTTGGCATTTGCAGTTAGGAACACAAACTTCCGGCAAACGCAACATTATGCGGGTATTGCAATCTAAAAAGTCATTTGCAAGCGCCATAATTTTATCGGAAACAGATTTATCAATTTTCGTAAATTCTATACCGATGGTATAAACAGGCCCTTTTTGGCGCACCCAGGCTGTTTTTGCTTCCACATCAAACTTACCGACGGTAGGAATTTCCATTTTAATATGCATAGTTCCGGCAATAGGTGCTTTTAAAAATGAAACGATACGCATACCTGAAGCAGACAAATCTGCCAACACTGCCGCTATTTGATGCATTTTACCATCGTTATTATCAATATAAGTTAAATCAATAGGTTCAACAATATTACTGATTACCGGCACGCGCGGATGGCGGCGGCGTTCAACAAAATTTTCATCTTTACTCATAAGTTACACCTCTCATCTCAAAATTTTACCATTACTGTCTTTAACCAAAATCTCTTCTACGGTGCCTGGTTGCTTGGGAGTTGTCGTCCTATACCACAAATTCCCTGAAGTCCGGCCGGAGTTTTTTGTCTCAAACAAAATTTCTTCTTTTCGCCCGATACGGCTTTTATAGGCTAAAGCAGAACACTCCCTAATTTCATTTAACAAAATATTTAAACGATTTTCCACTATTTCTTGCGAAATTTCCGGAATTTCCGCTGCAGGTGTGCCGGCCCTCGGCGAAAATTTAAAACAATAAGCAAAACTAAAAGCACATTTTTTGACGAGGTTTAAGGTTTGCTTAAAGTCTTCTTCCGTTTCGGTAGGGTAACCGACAATAATATCTGTACTTATTAAAAAATCTAAATCTTTTAAATCCTTAATTATTTGAAAGTACTCTTCCGCTGTATAAAGGCGTTTCATATCCTTTAAAACTTTCGTACTTCCGCTTTGCAAAGGCAAGTGTAAATGCCTTGCGATTTTTTTGTTATCTTGCACGACTTTATAAAAATCTTCTTTAATAAAAACTGGATGAGGACTTAAAAAGCGCACACGTTTAACTTCCGGTATTTTACAAACTTCTTCAAGAAGTTTTGAAAAGGTAAACCCTTTATAATTGTAAGCATTTACCGTTTGCCCTAACAACATAATTTCAGGGTGATTTTTGGCTTTATTTCGGCAATTTTCCAAAATGACTTCAGGTGCTATTGAGGAAACCTCCCCCCTCACATAAGGTACTATACAATAAGAGCATTTACAGCTACAACCTCGCATAATACTTACTTGGCCCGTAACTTTTTTTGTGTCTTCTTTTATAGCATCTTTCGTTTTAACAGGTTTAAATAGAGTACTGTTTTCTAAAATTGACGGAAATTTATCTAGTGATTTTGCCCCACAAACAATATCTGCTTGCGGAAAGCGTTTTTGAACTTTTCTGCCTAAACGTTCTGCTGCGCAACCGGCAAAAATAATTTTTCGCCCCCTTTTTTCCGCCTTCCATTTGGCAAGGCGCCCCAAGTAAGATAACGCCCTATGTTCGGCGTGATCGCGTATTGTGCAAGTATTTATTAGGACAAGGTCCGCTTCACTCAAAACTGATGTCTTTTGATAACCGAAACCAAATAAATGAAGCAGCATCTCTTCAGAGTCTGCTTCATTCATTTGGCATCCATAATTTTGCAAATAAACTTTTTTCAAGATTTATAAGGTTACTTTGAATTTGCGTTTTGCGGTTTGTTCTTCTTTACCGTCTACATATGCTTTAGCTTCAATGTAGAAGTTGCCGGTATTAAAGTTCCACCAATCATACCACCAATAGCCATTGGCTTGACGGCAATTTTGCCATTCTCCGCCGTTGATTGAAACTTGCATTGCAGAGCAAGGCTTTCTAGAACCTAAACGAAAGCAATAATGCCCGCAATAAACTGTTTCATTATTTTGAGGATAATCTATACAGATATATTTGCAAGTTTCATTATTGTTTTTGTAATTCGTTTTGCAATTATTTTTTTTGTTTCTCCCCACTAAACCGGCAGCCAAAGTTTTAACTCTTGAGTTTACTTTTCTTACTTTGGTTGCAACATTTTTAGTTAAGGTCTTTCTTGTTTTTGTTGCTGTTGTCATACTTCCTCCAATTAAAGTGTTTTTAATAATCCTTTTAAGGCCTCTGATATATTAACAGGCAAGTGTATTTTTATTACACGGCGGCCTTTTTCCTCAAGGGCTTTAAAATCTGCAAGTGCCTGGGCTTGGCATAAGTCTTTAAAGGTGTAAGGTTGGCTTGGAATTACAGCATCTTCTTTTACATCTGATGAGAATACCACAAAAATACCTTTACCTGCATCCCCTTTAAAGAGTTGGCCTGTCGAATGTAAATACCTTGGACCGTAACCGAAAATTACAGCACGGTGCGTTGCTTTAAACAGACCGTCTTTCATTTTATTAAAAAGTTGTGTAAGTTCTTCGCTCTCCGGCAAATAAGCAAGTATGGAAAAATAATCTTTATTTGTCGCAAGTTTTGCGATATCTGAAAGTAAATATTTTTGGGAAATTTCCCCTTGCAAATTCTTGGAAAGTAAAAATTCTGCTTGTGCGGCCTCATCTTTTTTGCCTTCCGCCAAAGAGGCTAAAATATTTTTTGTTATCGTCTTAGAAAGTTGAACATTAGGTTGATCAAAAGGGTCAATCTTCATTATAGCACCGGCAGCAGCGGTTGCAATTTCCCAAAGCAAAAACTGTACACCGATTTGATACTTATCTTCCATGCCGATTTCCATATACGGCATAGTCTTAAAATGAGATTTAAAACTTTTGCTTTTGTAGTTTACGTTTACAAAAATTCTATCATCTAAGTAATCTTTTTCAGGGGCTACTTCTTGCGCAACAACCGGCAAAATACCCTTTTTCTCTTTACCGGTAGATTCTGCAATAAGTTGTTCAATCCATAAACCTAATACAGCGATATCATTAGGCATAATCAAAGTTAATTTATCTTTCTCATTAAGGAAACCTTGCCCCATTAATGCACCTAAAACAAGTGCAGGATTATCTTCTGTATTTTGAAAAGAATCACCTACTTGTTTGGCGGTTTTTAAAAGCTTTTCGATATCTATACCGGATAACGCAGCAGGTAACATTCCAAATAAAGATAAAGCAGAAAAACGACCGCCGATATCTGCTTTATTTATGAAGACTTTCCTAAAATGTTTTTCTTCTGCGAGTTTAACCAAACCCGTATTAGGATCGGTTATTGCAATAAAATGCTTACCGGGGTTTTGAACTTTTTGGGAAAGCAACCCATAGAAGTATGCAAATTGCGAAGACGGTTCAACTGTTCCGCCTGATTTACTTGCAAAAATGAAAAGTGTTTTTTCTAAATCAATTTTAGAGGTTATTTCTAATACTTTAGTAGGATTGGTAGTATCTAAAACAAATAAAGTGGGGTATCCTTCTTGCTTTCCAAAAACTACACGTAAAACTTCAGGCGCTAAACTGGAACCGCCCATACCCATTAAAACTACGGAAGTAAATTCTTTTTTAGCTTCTTCTGCAAAATTTTTGACTTCGGCAACTTTTGTTAAAGTCCAATCATAAACATTAGTCCAACCAAGAGAGTTATTTATGATATCCGTATGCTCTTTTTCTGTTTTCCATAAAGTCGCATCATGTTTGTAAAAGCGATCTTTAAAATTTAATGCTTTTAACTTTTTTAAACCTTCTTCACTAAAAATCTGTGATTGTTGATTTAAATTTATTTCCATAATAACCTCTTTCTACTTAAAGTTTTTACTTTCCACTTCCAAAATCTTTTTAATACGCCTTAAATGGCGTTCTTCTTGCCCTTTAGCAGTTGCAGTTAAAAATGCTTCTGTTAAATCTGCCGCTTGCTTTGGTGAAATAACACGCCCGCCAAGGCACAAAATGTTCATATTATCGTGCGTTACACCCTGGGCAGCGGTATATGTATCGTGGGCAATACTTGCATAAATACCTTTAAATTTATTAGCTGTAATACAAACCCCTACACCACTACCGCAAATTAGAATTCCACGGTCCGCTTTACCTGATAAAATTGCATTTGCGACCTTTTCTGCATAATCCGGATAATCAACACTCTCGCTTGAATCAGTACCGAAATCAAGTATCTCAAAACCTAACTGTTTAATTTTATCTGCAACAGCTTTTTTTAGCGGGAAACCGCCGTGATCGCAACCCAATGCAACTTTCATTATAATTCTTTCTCCACAAGTTCACAAAGTGTATGCCCCATAAAAATGTGGCATTCTTGTATTCTGGGTGTATTATTTGATTTAACAATTAAAGGCAAATCAACAATATCTTTTATTGTACCGCCGCTTTTTCCCAAAAAAGCTGCTGTATAACAATTTAATTTTTTAGCAAGTTCAAGCGCTTTATAAACATTTGCACTGTTACCGGATGTTGATATACCGATAACTACATCCCCTGCTTTTGCAAAACCTTCTACTTGACGTGAAAAAGTGACATCATAACCATAATCATTTCCAATAGCGGTTAAACTTGATGTATTTGCATTTAACGCAAGGGCCGGGTAACTTTTACGTTCTTTTTTGTACCTGCCGACAAATTCCGCTGCAATATGTTGTGCATCACCGGCACTACCGCCGTTACCCATTAAAATCACTTTACCGCCGGCTTTCAAAGATTTAATTATTTCTTTTGCTAAAATTTCAATTTGAGGGCCAAGATTTTCCCCTACATAAGTTAGGGTTTCAATTAGTTCTTTTGCTTCATTTTTTGTAAACATAGCCGCTCCTATATAACTTCAATATACTTCCTTTGTACCCAAGCGAAATTATTTTCATTCCTTACAGAGACTTCCACCCAATCACCTTTTTTATCACGAACCTCTAATAATTGTGCTTTAGGAACATTTAAAGCTACGGGGAAATTCTCAGATGGTCCGCTTCTAAGTTCTGCTCTGGGGGCAATAACTACGGCTAAATCTTGTAATTCTTTTTTTGCTCTTATTAAGTAGAATCCGGTAAAAAACAAAGTAAAACACAAAGAAAGTATTACTGCTTTAAGCCAAAATCTCCTATACTTAAAGAATACAAAAAAAGTTACGCTGATAGCAACTAGCCATAGGCCTATAAAAGCAAGGCCCTTTAGTTCCTTTAAAGAAAAGTAATTATAAGCAAGAAACACACTTTTAGGCATACTCTCAGGAATTAACGACTGCCCGGTCTTTTCCAATGTAAAGGATAAATTATTTATAATATCTTTGTCCCTGGAATTTTGGCGGAAAGCCCTATAATAGTTAATTAAGGCTTTATCCAAGTCACCGGCCTTAAAATAACTGTTTGCCAAATTGTAATAAGTATAGGCGTTATTATCACCGTTATCAATTTGTTTTTGATACTCCTCTGCAGCTTTTAAATAATCGCCATTGTCAAACAATTCCTGTGCAGTTTTATTTTGACTTTGTGCGAAACAAAAAAGCGTTGTAAATAGTAAAATTAAAGTTAAAAAATATTTCATTTTATCTCCTTTTCCAAACAAGATAACAACGCAATGAGTTTAGCCTTTTCTTCCCCTAAAACATCTTTAGAATTAGCATCAACCGCAGGGGCATACTTTAACATAGCAATATGATTCCATTCCCCTATTAATTTGGCTGATGTAGAATCTGTAAGTTTTAGTTTTTTGCAAACATCTTCAATAGTGCTTAAACCTATTTGGGTTTTCATTTTGGCTTCAAGATAGGTTTTTAATATTTCCGGCAAATCATCCAATTGTGTGGCCTGTTTTATATGTTTTTTTGCACGCAAATAGTGTTTTAAATCACCTGTTATTGAAATTTTACCGCTTTTAATAAAAGCAATTAGCAAAACTAAACTTATCAATACAAATGCATAAAAATTGTTATTCCCGAAATCAGCTATTTTAGAAGTCACTTTATTAAAATAACTTTGGGGAGAATATTTTAAGTAACTAATATCTTTGGCCAAATGTTGTATTTGTTGACCAGCCCCCCCACCGTTTTCTTCTGCAAAAGACAATGTTTTTTGGTCATTGGAAGAAGGTGGCAAAACTTTAAGATGCAATTCTTCACTCTTAATAGTTCTATAAGTTTTTGTTTCGGTATCAAAATAAGAAAAAGCAATTTGCGGAATTGTATAATTACCGGAAGCCCTAGGGACAATAACCGTCTTATAAACTTTTGTTCCGGTAAGTTTACCGGCAGCAATTTTATTAGTTAAATTTGAAGAGGTTTCATAAGTCCTAAAACTCTGGTCTATTTCAGGTACGGGTATATCTTTTACCGCTGCTAAATTACCGATTCCTTTAATTGTTACTGTCAAAGTTATAGGTTCACCGGCATTTACTTCATAAGAATCTAATGAGGAAGAAATTTGATAATTCTTACCTACTGCACCATAAAAACTTGCAGGTTTATCTTCGGTAGGTAACGGTAAAATATCAACAAATAATATATCACTTTCTACCTTATGACTTTGGCCACCGTTTGCCCCCCTGAAAAACATATCGAAAGCATCAAATACACCTTCCGAAGATGTATAAGTTACTGTTGCAGAACCGATCTCGGCCACACCTCTGACTAAGCCAAACAAAGCACTCTCTATTTCAGTATAATAATATGTCTTATTTCCAAAGGTTTCCTGCCCTTGCCTGGTGGCAATATCTTCGGCGAACATCCCTTTGATTTGAGGTTTATCGTATAATGGCTGACCTAAAGTATTTTGTGATTGGTAAAACCTTATCTTTAAAGTTACTTGTTCATTTATATAAGCACTTTTGGTATTTGTTTGTGCCGTCATAAAGAAATTGGGCAATTTAGAATTTACTTCAGACTCAACTTTATTTTTTTGTGCTTTTTTTTGTCTAACCTGTTCCAATGCTTGTTCATAGGTACGAGGCGCCGATGGCGTTTGCCTGGAAATTTCGATTTCAATAGGTTCTGTTTGATAATCTTGCCCTGCGACTTTGACTGTAAAGGCACCTATTGTGGTTTTACCTGCAAAACGCGGTGTCAAAATGTAATTAAATTGTAAACGTGCCGTAACTTTACCGTTTACCATATTTACTTGTCTGCTTTGCCCGGCAGAATAAATATTAAAATTCGGAAGTGACGGCATTTGCGGAGTTTCAATATTAGTAGACGGTGCTGTTACATATACTGTTAAATTTATTTCTTCATTAAGTGTTACTGTGGTTGTATTAACTTCGGCCCTAACTTCCACCTGGGCATTTAAACTTAATGCACAAATACAAAAAAGAACAGTGCTCAAACAAAGTATCTTTATATGACTAAAATTTAAAAAATTACCAATCTTTTTCAACTTGATTACTCCTTGTATTTACTTGCGGTAAATCTTGTTTATGTTCTTGGGCCATTTGTAAAACATTTGCGGCCTCTTCTTTGGCGGAAGCCTCTTTCTCTTTTTGTTCCTGATTTTGCTTTTCCTGCTGTTGTTTATTTTGTTGTTTTTCTTGATTTTGTTTATCTTGATTTTGGTTTTGTTTCTCTTCCTGATTGTCTTTATTTTGTTTTGGATTTTCCTTAGGATTATTACATTGATTTTGGGCTTTCTCTTCCTTTAACATAAACTGTAAATTTTCTTTAGCATCATTATCCTTCAAATTATTTATAATAACGGTGCGCATTGCTTGTTTTGCGGTTTCTTTATCCCCTGCCTTATATGCGGAATTACCTAAATTAAACAACACATTTTGATTGAATAATGCTTGCCTTTTATTTTCAGGTTTTTGTAAGGCTTGCTCAAAGGCCTGCGCCGCAGTGCTATAATCTTGTAAGCGATACAATGCCGCCCCACTGTTATAGGCAGCTTTTTGAGGGGTTTTTACCGCCGCTTTCTCATAAAGTTCAAAAGCCCGACCGTATTTCCCTTCATCATAGGCCTTATTACCTTGCCTCAACAAAGAATTTTGCGCGAAAACCGGCACTGTCAAAACAATTAAAACAAAACTTAATATTATCCTCATAATTATATTTTACCTTTTCTTATGGGTAAGCATAAAGCCCCGGCTATCAAAATTATAGCCAAGGCAAGGGGTATTTGATACCTGCTTTTGTAAATAACAGTATCAGTTGTTTTTGTTAAACTTTTATCTAATGTGCGAAGTTGGGTTGCAATATCATCTGCAACTTGTTGTGCATTTGTATACTTAATATAAGCACCGCCTGTTTTGGATGCTAAATTAATTAAAGATTCTTCATCTAATTTGGTTATAACGGTTTTGCCCGATCTATCCTTTTTATATTCCGTTCCTCTATCGGTCTTTATTGGTATAAGTTCCCCTTCTTCAGTACCGATACCAACAGTAATAATTCTTATACCGGCTTCGCGTGCGGTACTTAAAGTTTCCTCAATATCTTTAGGGTTATGATCCTCACCGTCAGTAATCAAAACCAATGCTTTTACCCCGCTATAAGCGCTAAGCATACGGGAAGCAAGTTTTATTGTAGGAGCGATAGCAGTACCCGCAACGGGCAACATATTTATTTTTAAACGTTCACTTAAATTTTTTAAGGCATCTAAATCTGTGGTTATAGGGCAAAGCATATAGGCCTCAGAAGTAAAAGCAATTAGCCCAAGCCTTTCTTGTGTTATCTCATCAAAAAGCATTTTAAGCATTATTTTCGCATTTTCAAGGCGGTTAGGTTTAAAGTCTTCCGCTTGCATTGATAAAGAGACATCCAAAGCAATTATCGCTTGTGAATAATTGGCAATGCTTTCACGTCGTTCCTTACCCCATTGCAAACCGGCTAACGCAATAAATAAGAAGAATATACCGCTTAAAAATAAAATATCTTTTAGGCGCTTTCTTATTTTAAATTCCGGCGGTGTTAGCAATTGAAAATTAGTTTTGGAAAATAACAGTTTTAAAACCGCTTTACGACGCAGAAAACCAATGCGCCAAAAAACTGCTATTATAAGTGCGGTTAAAATTAAATAAAAAAATATTTTTGTATTTGCAAATAGTTCCATAAGCAATTAAGGTATTTTAATAAAAATAAACTTCCCCCCTAAAAATGCAAGTAAGGCAAATATTAATGAAAACCAAAGTAAATTTTGGTAAGCATCTTCATAATTTAGTTTTTTCACCTCTTGAAAAACTGTCTTTTCAAGAGCATTTATTTGAGCATAAATATCATTTAAACCGGCTGTATCTGTAGCGACATAGGCTTGGGCGCCGGTAATGTCTGAAATCTCTCTTAAAGTACTTTTAGCCTCAACCATCTTTGGTGTATTTTCCTGGTAATTTGCTATTAGTTGATCCCTATATGGTATATTAAGCGGTAAATTTTTTATATTACCGGCCATCAAAATAGTATAAACTTTTATACCGTAAGCAGCGGCGGCTTTTGCCGCAGCAATAGGATCAACCGTACCACTATTATTTTCGCCATCCGTAACCAAAATTATAATTTTAGTTTTAGCAATACCTTCCCTTATATGTTGAGTACTTACGGCTATGGCATCACCTATTGCTGTACCGCTGACACCGGCAAGCATATCGACATAAATAGAATTTAGATATTCCTTTAAGGCAAAATAATCTAAAGTAAGAGGGCACTCCAGCATAGCTGCCCCGGAAAAAACCACAAGGCCGATTCTGTCACTCGCTCTTTGAGAAATAAAATTATCAACTGTTTCTTTAGCGGCAGACATACGGCTGTAAATATCATCTGCGGTTTGGGCTTTTTCGGCAATAAAATCAGGCATGCTCATACTTGCGGAAACGTCCAAAGTAACAATAATATCTATACCCTGCATCGGTGGGGGTTGTGTTTTACCCTCTTTTTGAGGACGTGATAATGCCAAAATCGCGAAAAACAAACTAAGTGAAACACAAATTAAACTAAAATATTTAGCAAGTAAAGTCATTAAATCTATGGAGGGTTTCTCCCCTTCCGCTATAGGATACTTTACGCTTACACCACCCCTCGTTTTTAAGATTATCCCCCAAACTACCACAAATAGCCAAATTATTAAGAAATATAAACATTTGGGATTTGCTAAAGTTTTATTGTGTAAAAGCACATAGGTACAAATACCTAAAAAAACAAGACAAAAAACAATCGTTAGAACCGAAGGCAAATATTTAGTTATTCTTTTCATTTTTACCTCCGGGTTTATTGTCTTTCTTTTGATAACGTGTCAAATCTGTTTCTTTATTTTCTACAATCATTTCTTTAGCTGTTCTTATTACTTTATCACGATCCTCAACAGTCGGGATTACACGTGCGAATTTAACTAAAGAAATTGACTGCTGCAAATTTTTCAAAACATTAAAATCAAATTTGAAATCCGGAACAGTTTTTAATTTTTTAAATAATTCACGAGCGGTCATTTTTTGTGCTTCAAACTTAAAACGAGCAGACAAAAACTGCCTTAAAATATCTGAAATTTCAGAATAGTAAAGTTTATATTTATTTTTCTCCCACAAATCACTTTGTATCAAAATATCTAACTGTGATAAAGCAATTTCATGCATCGGCTGTTCTTGTTTTTCATATGCCGTTAAATTAAGCGGAGCTGGGTGCTTTTTACGTTTTATTAAGTAAATTATTCCGGCAACTACCATACCAACCAAAAACAAAATTAAAATAAGACCTAAAATATTAAAAGGTCTATAAGGCCCCTTTATATCAATTAAATCTTTAATTTTAGATGGCATCTCCTTAATTTTAATTTCTAAAGACTCGGTTTCAATTCTATCCCCATTTGACGTAACAAAACCTAATGCCGTGAAAGTAGAAATATCTAAACCCAGTGGCAAAACTGTTATTTCGGTAAGCAAAGGGTTTTGTTTATCTTGGGTTAAAGATAAAACTTCAAAATCTTTTTGGCTTAAATTTTCCCCATCAAAAGTTGCCTTTTCCGGCAAAACAAAACTAAGTTTAAAAGGTTCTGCAAAAACCACTTTTTTAGGTTTTTCTTGATACTCCACGATTTTTGCGTTACTCGTCGCTGATTCTGCCGGTGATTCATCAATTTCCTGACCAATTAAAAAAAGCGGAGAAAACATTAATAATAAAGTTAATATGTGTTTCATCTTCTTAACTTCCTTGCACGGCGCTTAAAAAATTTGGCTAAAGTATCGGATATTTTATCCCCATCTTGTATCAAAATATATTCAAGCCCGCTTTTAGTAAAAAGCAATTTAGCCTCATCCAATTCCTTTATATGTTTTTGAGTTATATCCGCTATTTTTTTAGAAGCTAAATTAAGCAAAAATCTTCCACCACTTTCAAGTCCTTCTAAAGAAATAAAGACATGTGCCTTCGGTAAATTTTGCTCTAATTTATCTTCCACTATAACGGGTACAACATCAAATTTCTTAGCCGTTAATTTAAAAGATTTGGAATAATTTTGTTCTGTCTTAAAATCAGAAATTAATACAACAATGCCGCCACGCCGGGTTAGATGATTTATACTATCTAAAGCCAGTGTAATATCCGTACCTTTATTTTTAGGAGTAAAAGCCAAAAGTTCACGAATAATTCTTAACACATGGCGTCTGCCTTTTTTAGGAGGAATATAAAGTTCTATTTTATCGCTAAATAACAAAAGGCCGACTTTATCATTATTATGAGTTGCGGAAAACGCAAAAACCGCAGCAAGTTCAGCGGCTATTTCACTTTTTAATCTACCGAGGGAACCAAACATTAACGAAGCCGAAACATCGCAGGCAATCAATAAGGTAAGTTCGCGCTCTTCATTAAACTTTTTTACAAATACGCCACCGGTTTTAGCAGACACATTCCAGTCAATACTCCTAACATCATCACCGGGAATATACTGACGTACTTCGGCAAACTCTATACCTTGCCCTTTAAAAACACTAAGATATTCACCCGCAAAAGTCTCTTTGACAAGTTTGCCCGTCTCAATTTCTATGCGACGAACGCGTTTTAAAATTTCTGCCGTATCCATAGGCACCTGATTATGGGACTTCTACTGTTGAAAAGAGTTTTTCAATTATCTCTTCTGTTGTAACATTTTCCGCTTCGGCTTCATAGGTAAGTAAAATTCTATGCCTTAATACATCCGGCCCGATTTCTTTAATATCTTCAGGTGTTACATAACCACGTCCGGCTAAAAATGCATAGGCTTTAGCAGCTTTTGTTAAGAAAATTGATGCACGCGGGCTTGCCCCATATAAAATATACGGAGCTAAATTATCAAGTTTATATTCTTTAGGATATCGCGTAGCAAAAACTAAATTTAGGATGTAATCTTTCACCTTCTCATCTACATATATACTATCCGCAACTTGACGTGCCCTTAAAATCTGTTCTAACGTAACTTTACCGGTTACTTTCGGCGTATTGCTGGCAGACATACGCTCTAAAATCTGCTTTTCTTCAATTTTAGAAGGATAACCTATATTGATTTTAAGCATAAACCTGTCTACTTGCGCTTCCGGCAAAGGATAAGTACCTTCTTGTTCTACGGGGTTTTCTGTAGCAAGAACCATAAAAGGCGCGGGCAATTTGTATGTCTCATCGCCAATAGTTACTTGGCGTTCCTGCATAGCTTCAAGCAAAGCACTTTGAACTTTTGCAGGGGATCTGTTAATTTCATCGGCCAAAACTAAATTAGCAAAAACAGGCCCTTTTCTGACAGAAAAACTCCCTTCTTTCGGATTAAAAATTAAAGTCCCCGTGACATCAGCAGGAAGCAAATCCGGCGTAAATTGTATACGCTGGAAAGATCCGCTTATAATTTCCGCTAAAGTTTTGACAGTTAAAGTTTTGGCGAGCCCCGGGACACCTTCAATCAAAATATGCCCATCCGCAATGAGAGCAACAAGGATTTTGTTTACCAAATCCTCTTGCCCGACGATTACTTTTGCAATCTCTTGTTTAAGATCCTGCAAAAATAAACTCTCTTTTTGAACAACTTGATTTATTTCCGTTACGTTCATTTTACCCCCCAGTAAAACTTAGTATTGTGATACTTGGTCTTCAAAATTTCTATTTGCGTTTTTATTTTCTTTAATAGGGGCAGCCTTAATCCCCTCTTGATACCATCTTTGATCAGCAAAAGAATCTGCAAGGCCTTGAGCTGTTTGTGATAAATTCAAATCTTCACTCAGAGTTGCATTTTTTATTGTTTGGGCTACTTCCGGAGTATGATATTCGGAGATAATTTTTAAAAGAGTTATTTTTGATATAGCTGAATTTTTATAAAGGGATAAGAGTATGTTTAAAGTTTGCTTATCTTTATAAGTTTTTAATAAGTTTAATATTTTACTTTTATCTTCAGGCATAGTAAACATATTCAAATATTGTCTTATCAAAGATTCCGCATCTTTTGAACCGCTTGAATAAACTAAATCGATTAAAGCAAAACAAGTATCAGGGTCATAAGTTATGAAAATATTTTCCTTTACCTTATTATAGGAACTTACATTAGTATATTTAAAACCGTTTCTAGCAGGATCGATGTCCGGAATATAACTACCGTCGACGGTTGTTACAATATCAGAAAATAAACTCTTTGGGTTTATATCTGCCTTATATAAAACGCGTGTTGCCCCTCCCCAAAGAACGAAATAACCAACTAATACCAGTATAATTAAAAACAATATTTGTTTCATAACTATCTCCTTTTTAAACTAACTTTAGCACAACCTCTACTTATATATTAGCAAATTTTTTACCTATTTAACCTGAATAAAATTTACGGGTAAATTTGTATTCTCAATTATTTTATAATTCTTTTGTTCTTTATCTTTATTTTTGGTTATTAAATTTACCCTATAAAATACTTTTACTTCACTATCAGTTTTTTCTGTTTTTACTATTTCAAAAAAAGTATCCGAAAATTTACCGACAGAAAGAACAACTGCTATTTCCTCTTTTTTAAAATCTACTTTAGGATAAGAACCCTCATTTTCTTTTAACAATTTTGCATAGGATTTAGCATCTTTTATCACCAAAAAATCTGCCGGCAATTGTAGCATTGTTATACGGGAATCATCTCCTAAAGATGCTATTTCTTCACTTGATTCGGTCATAGACGAAGGATATACTATAAAGTTATCATCATCTATATTGATTGATTTATATTTTTTCGTTTCATCTTTGGACATTTGTTCAAACAAATCTTTTGGTTTATTTGCCTGACTGTAAAAAACTAACCCACCTTCCGCATTAGTTGCATTTATATATTCTAAAGAAGAAGTGTCTCCAATAAACAATATTTCCCCGGGTTCACCGGAATTAACAGATTCTTCAAGTTCTTTTTGGGCAGATTCTTCAATTAAAGCCATAACTTCGGGAGTCTCTTGCTTAAGTTGATATTTCGGCCATAAATAATACTGCCAAAGCATAGCTGCGGCAAAAATACCCAAACATAAAGCAATTACATTTTGATGTTTCATTTTTTCCACTTACCGTACTCTGTAATAATCTCAGATTTCAAACCACCGCGAGGTGTAAAATTTGCAATTATACGGGCACATTTTGGCTTAGCTGCTTTAACGACATCATCCAATATTTTATTAGCCGTATTTTCCATAAAAATGCCCATATCGCGATATTCTAGCAAATAATATTTTAAAGATTTAAGTTCCAAACATAATTTGTTCGGAATATATTCAATAGTTATAGTCGCAAAATCCGGAAGCCCGGTTTTAGGGCAAACAGATGTAAATTCCGGCAAAGAGATACGTATTAAATAATCTCTTTTATATTGATTTTCCCAACACTGAATAGGCGGCAGTTTTGTATCCGCACCGCGCCTGGCATGAGTTTTTGTATATCCGAAATCAAGATCTTTATTCATGTTTTAACCTCAGAGAATTTAAAAATATTAAGAAAATGTTAAGGGCAAAAAATCCCCAAAAAATAAGCCAAGTATCTGCTGTATTATTTAAAATGCAAGAATAACAAAGTAATGCAACTAAAAAACTTAAAAGCAAGTTTAAACGAACAGCCTTCCAGCCCTTTTTATACAACTCAAAAATTTGTTTGACTAAAGTAAAATCTTTACCTTTAATAATAATATCTACCCAACTTGTAAACAAATTATTAGTAGGAACGAAAGCCAAAGAAGCATCTGCCTGCAAAAGGGCAAGAATATCATTAAACCCATCACCAATCATAGTGATTACTTCGCCAACATTTTGGTCTGCACTTATTTTTGCGGCCTTATCGGTAGGATACATATTACCGTAATATTCTTTTATTCCGGCCCTTTTAGCGGCTGCTGAAATTGCTAAAGTATTATCGCCTGATAATAAACAAACCCTCTTATTTAAGCCCAATAAATACTTAACCGTAGATGAAGCATTTGCACGCAACCTATCGGTAAAATAAATACACCCCAAGAAGGTATCATTTTGAGCAACGTAAAAAACTGTTTTTCTTACCTCTTCCTCAGGCATAGGCACTTTTATTCCTTTGCTTTCAAGCCAGGTACGCCGACCTGCGAGATAAGTGTCTTGACCGCTTCTAACTAATGCACCATAACTCGGGTGTAATTCCAAAGACGATATTTTTAAAGGTGTCATTTTGTTCTTTATTCCCCATTCTTTTAGTGCAAAAGCAAATATATTTTGTGCATTTTGTTGGGTACTTAAAGCGGCCTTCATCAAAACTGATTCGGATACACCTTTTGCAGGCACAATTTCAGCTACCTGCAAATGCCCCGTGGTCAAAGTACCTGTTTTATCAATAAACACCTTGGTTGAATAATCGGTCCTATCTAAAACTGTTATATCATTGATCTTTATTTTGCCCTTACAAGTGACTTTAGATAAATAATGCCATGGCAAAATTACCGATAACATATATGCCACAGGTGAAACCATCATCATAAAAAAGCAAGCGTAAGAAAATAGATAAGAATAAAATTTACCATCTAAGCATAAAGATGTAAAAAGCCCAAGTGAAATTGAAAGTATAATCGCCACAGCGAAGAAACGTACAGCAGTTTTTTCAAGAGCACTAACCTTAATAAGTTTTCTATTTTCACTTGCCTTTACTGCCTGAAGGACTTTGGCTATATGTGATGTTTTTCTGGAACTTAAAACTTTTATTTGAACATCTTTACCTTTATTTATAGAACCTGCCAAAACCTTATCACCGACTTGTTTGGAAGCCAAAGTGATATTGCCAGTTAAGAGGTTCTCATCAAGCAAAGTTGCCCCCTCTACGATTTCACCGTCAAAAGCGAGACGATAAGAATTTTTTAAAAGTATTATATCCCCGATTTTTACTTCTTCGCAGAAAACTTTTTTGGGGCCTTGATCTGTCATCAAAACGCAGGAAGGAGAAATAAAATTATCCAAACTCTCCATAAATTTAAAAGAACTTTTCAAATGTTTTACTTCTTTTGCTTTTATGAAATTTGCAAGCATTAAAATGAAATCAACTTCCACAAAGGCCCAACCGCTATTTAAAGTTCCCCCCTGTAAAATACCGAAAATTCCAAAACCTAATGCGGCAAAAACGGAAATGGATAAAAATGCATTAAAACCAAAATAAAGTTTAAATAACTCTTTTAAAGCACCGCCAATAAATAACCCGCCGCCCAAGAAACAAGCAAGCAATGCAAAAATCAGACCTACATTTTGAGAGAAACCAAACAATTGAATTATAATGATGATGGGTAATAGTACTAAACACACTAATCCCCTAAACCTATAAGAATCATAAGAATAAAAGGCCAATTTATAAGCGAGTTGTTGCTGTAACATTATTTTCCCCCATCAATCAAAGCGAAACGTCTGGTGGCGATATATTTGCGCCCACTATTTGTTTTTAAAGCACTGATTTTTGATTTATATTTTTTCACGTTTTTAGGATCAAGTTGAGCGGCAACCCTATAATTTTGTACTGCACTTTGCGGATCATCAAGAGATAATATATCACCGGCAAAATCATAAGCGGCAACATACTTATTATTAATTGCTTTTAAATTGTTTAAATCCGCCAAAGCGGCTTCATATTCACCTTTAGCATATAACATTTCAGCACGGCAGAAAATTGCCGCCACATAATCTTTCTGCAAAGCCATTGCAGCAGAACAATCTTCCAAAGCATTAGCATATTGCCCAAGTTTTCGTTCAGCCATTGCACGCCTATAATAATTTTTAGGATCTTTGACATTTTTGTAAATCAAATCCGTAAATTCTTGCACTGCAACGCTATAACGTCCTGTTTCATATTGATATATAGCATGATTTAAAAGCACTACATAATTATCAGGCTGAAGTTCAAGCGCATATCTCAAATCTTTATAAGCTGCAGGGAAGTTGCCTATCTTTTGGTAAGCAGTAGCCCTATTTACCAAAGCCGGGAAATAATCTCCCTGCAAAGCGAGTGCTTTTGTTAAGTAATAAATAGATAATCCATTCTTATCTTGCTTGAGATAAAAAGAACCGATATTGTTTAAGAGTTCTATACTTCTGGGATAAATTTCAAAAGCTTTTCTATAATCGGCCTCGGCCCTTTTAGTATCACCTAATTTATCGTATAGTATTGCACGATTTACCAAAGCGGAATAAAAATTAGGATCATTCTTCAAAATTTGGCTGTAAATTTGTAAAGCCTGTTCTGTTTGGCCTTGCTTATCTTTGTTCAATGCCTTCTTAAACAAAGATTCATTATCGGAACAAGCACAAAACAAAATGACAATAGGAAGTATCAAGTATATATATTTCTTCATTTTTTTATCTCCTTCTTTTTTGCTCTTAAAATATCAAAAGCAATAAATCCAGCCCCTATGCAAATTGCACTGTCAGCAATATTAAAAACAGGCCAAACATGAAAATCCAAAAGATCTACAACGTGGCCCAAAAATATTCTATCATAAATGTTACCCAAAGCACCGGCGAAAATCATCAAATATCCGTATTTTGCCAAATTACCTAAAGAAAGTATATCTTTGCGCCACTTAATCATCAAAAACAAAACCAGCAAACTAACTATGAGCAAAAACAAATTAGCATTTTGAAATAACCCAAATGCAGAACCCGTATTTTCGACATAAGTTAAGCTAAAGAACGGCAAAATATCTACGCTCCTTCTGGGAAGTAAAAACCTAAGTGCTAAAATTTTTGTCACTTGATCCAAAATCAGTATAATTGCAAAAACAATAATTTCAGACTTATATTTTTTACTTCTCAAAAGAAAGTTACGAATCATTATTTTACTGCCTCTAAAACTTTACTTTCTACAAGCACTTTTGCGCAACGCGGACACAAATCAGGATATTCGGGATTTTGCCCGATATCTTCATGCCATTGCCAGCAACGCGCACATTTTGTACCGGAAGCATGTTCTACTTTGATTTCCAAAGGTTCTTTGGTCTCATCCTCGGAAACTTTTACTTGGGAAACTATCGCTACTTCAGGCCAAATTGAGAGTGTTTGCTTTAAAAACTCTTTAGTTTCTGCATCTGCGGAGTTAAAGATAACCTTTGCCTCAAGCGGTGCACCTATTAAGCCTTTCTGACGGGCTTCTTCAAGTGCTTTTAAAACTTGAGGGCGAATTTCAGTAATTTTTGCCCAGCGTTTTAAAATATCTTCGGGGCAAGTATAACTTGCTTTTGTGGGCATATCACTTAAAAACACGCTTTCTTCAAGATAAGTACCAAGCGGTAATTTCTTAAGTTCTTGCCAAACTTCTTCTGCGGTAAAGCAAAGCACCGGGGCAAGAAGTTTAACCAAAGCCAAGATCGTTTCAGCTAAAACTGTTTGTGCAGAACGCCTACTGGGTGCTTCTTCCCCAATAGTATAAAGACGATCTTTTGAAGCATCAAGCATGAGCGAAGAAAGATCCAAAATACAAAAGTCAGTAATTTTGCGGATAGCCTTTCTAAATTCAAAATTCCTATATGCATCTGATACTTCTTTAATTAAATTGTCTAAACGGGACATCATGTATTTATCAAGTTCCGTTAAATTTGCGCCTACTACGGTATGCTTCATCGGGTTAAAGTCATACAAATTACCCAAAGCATAACGCAAAGTATTTCTTATTTTGCGGTAACTTTCAATAGGGCCTGCCAAAATTTCTTGGGAGATTCTTACATCTTCACTGTAATCGGTAAAACTTACCCACATACGCAAAATATCGGCACCGTATTTATTGATAATTTCATCAGGTTCAATACTGTTACCGGCGGACTTGTGCATTGCACGGCCTTGCTGATCCAAAATCATACCATGTGTTATAACGTTTTTGAAAGGTGCCTTACCTTCTAAAACAGTACCGGCAATTAAAGAAGTTTGGAACCAACCTCTATGTTGGTCTGAACCTTCCAAATAAACTTGTGAAGGGTAACCTAGACCGCGATATTTTAGAACTTCATTCCAAGATACACCGGAATCAAACCAAACGTCCAAAATATCTTTTTCTTTTACAAACTCTTTGCAACCGCAGGAACAAGTGTGGCCTGCAGGTAAAATTTCTTCGGCTGATTTTTCAAACCAAAAATCACTGCCTTCGTTTAGGGCACGTTCTTTAATGGCTTTAACAACCTCGGGCTGTACTTGCATTTTACCGCATTTTTTACAATAAAACACCATTATCGGTACACCCCAGAAACGTTGGCGGCTCAAACACCAATCAGGGCGGAGTTCCACCATTGAAGTTATACGCCTTTCCCCTGTTTGCGGGTACCATTTTGTATTTTTGATTTCTTCAATCAGTTTTTGGCGAAGCCCATCTTTATCTACTGACAAAAACCATTGTTCGGTAGACCTAAAAATAATTGGTTTTTTACATCTCCAGCAATGCGGATAGGAGTGGGTAATATCTTCTTGTTTAAGTAAAGCGCCTATTTCATCAAGACACTCAATTATTTTTGGATTTGCTTTAAAAATATTTTGTCCTGCAAACTCCCATGCTTCATCGGTAAAATTACCTTTTTCATCTACGGGACAAAGGCAAGGCAAATTCCATTGAAGACCGGCTTTAAAATCGTCTTCACCGTGTCCGGGTGCGATATGTACAATACCAACACCGGTATCCATAGTAACAAAATCAGTATAAATTACCGGGTTTTCTTGGTTAGTTAACGGATGATAATATTTTAACCCAACCAAATCTTCCCCTTTAATTTTTGAGACAGTTTCAGCTTCTTTACCGATTTTTTGAAGGAAAGTATCGGCAAGTTTTTCCGCTGCAATTAAATAAGTGTTGTCGGGCATTGCCATTATACGATAATCTTCATCTTTAGCAACAGCCGCAGCTTGGTTAGCCGGAATAGTCCAAGGAGTGGTGGTCCAAACTGCCAAATATACGGGGTTATCTTCCAAGTTCTTTAATTTTTCGGCAGGGTTTACAAGTTTAAAACGTAAGTAAATTGAAGTGGAAACTTTATCGTGATACTCAGTTTCCGCATCGGCTAAAGCGGTCTCACAATTAGGACACCAATAAATTGCTTTTTTACCTTTATAGACATACCCCTTTTCAAGCGCATCAAAGAAGGCGGAAACAGTCAAACCTTCATATACATTTGACATAGTGAGGTAAGGGTTATCCCAATCAGCGGTAACACCGAGGCGTTTAAAACCTTCACGTTGAATATTAACAAAATTTTTGGCAAATTCTCTTGCGCGCTTTCTAAAAGCAGGTATATCTTTAACATCGCGCTTATCAAGTTTCATTTCTTTTAATAAAGCTTGTTCAATAGGCAAACCATGGCAATCCCAACCTGGAATATAAGGGCTGTTATAACCCATCATGGTATGAGATTTAGTGATAATATCTTTTAAAATTTTATTGAAGGCATGGCCCATATGTATACGGCCGTTTGCGTAAGGTGGCCCGTCGGCCAAAATAAATTTTTCTTTCTTTGAAGTTTTATCAAGCATTTTTTGATAAAGTTTTATTTCTTTCCAGTATGCAAGCGTTTGCGGCTCTTTTTTTGCAAGGCCTGCTCTCATAGGGAAAGAAGTCTTAGGTAATAAAACCGTATGTGAGTATTTATTTTTGTTATCTGTTTTTTCGCTTTTATTTTCGCTCATAATATACCTGCCCCTGTTCAATATATATAAATTATATAATATTTGGACTTCAATAACATCACTTTACTTACATTTGAATTTATGCTATTATTAAGTGTAATTTATAAAATCGGAGGATGTCTATGACATTGTTAGTACTCGCTGTGATAGTCCTTATTTTTATCATAATACTTGCAGCGTATGTAGTAGCAGTTTATAACGGTTTAATCGTATGCAAAAACCGTGTAAAAGAAGCGTTTAGTGATGTTCAAATTCAACTTAAACGCCGCTATGACCTTATACCTAATTTGGTTGAAACGGTAAAAGGTTATGCCAGCCATGAAAGCCAAACCCTTGAAAAAGTTATACAAGCAAGAAACATGGCCATGGCCGCACAAAAAGGGGATTTAAAAGAACAGGCAAAAGCTGAAAATATTTTAAGCGGAACACTTAAAAGTTTATTTGCCGTTTCCGAAAATTACCCGGAACTTAAAGCAAATGAGAACTTTTTAAAACTTCAGTTTGAATTAACCGATACCGAAGATAAAATTAAAGCCGCACGCAGGTTTTACAACACAAATGTTTTGGCTTTAAATAATAAAATTGAAATGTTCCCAAGCAATATTATTGCTTCAATGTTCCAATTCGCAAAACAAGAATTTTTTGAACTTGACGAAGACGAGGCGCAAGCAGCAAAAAAGGCCGTCCAAGTTAAATTCTAATATTTATGACTACAACCCCGCTTAATCTATACGACGAAATTGAGAGAAATAAGAAAAAAACTGTTCTGATTCTCTTACTTTTCCCTTTAGTTTTAGCGGGGTTAATTTATGTTACTGTCTTTTTGATTTACTATTTTGCAGGTTCATCTGCACAACAAGTAACACAATCAATAAATTTCCAAGAAATTAATCTTATATCAACCATAGCAGCTTGCATAACAATAGTGCTTGCAATAATTTGGGCTGTTATTTCATGGTTCGGCGGAGATCATATTGTTTTAGATTCAGCCGGCGCAAGGGAAATTTCCCGTTCAACGCACCCGGAGATTTATGTTTTAGTAGAAAATTTAACCATAGCAACAGGTTTACCTCTGCCCCGTATTTATATAATGGATGATGAATCATTAAATGCTTTTGCCACAGGGCGCGATCCGGAACATGCATCTCTAGCATTAACAAAGGGAATAATAAAGAAATTAAATCGTGCGGAACTTGAGGGCGTTATAGGCCATGAACTTGGGCATATTGCAAACCGCGATATACGCCTGACAATGCTTGTGGCTACATACATAGGGGCAATAAGTTTAATGGGGCAAATTTTAATACGTTTAGCATCAAGAACACGTGGCAAAAACAGCGGGCAAATGAAACTTTTATTATTGATATTAGGTTTAGTTTTTATAGTTTATGGTGCCGTTTTTGCACCTTTAATATCGTTTGCGCTTTCAAGAAGACGTGAATTTCAGGCCGATGCAACCTCTGCTTATATGACAAGGAACCCATTAGCACTTGCCTCTGCTTTAGAAAAGATTTCAACGGACAGCCGCGTTGAAGCATTAGATGGCAAAAGTATTGTTGCGGCAGCCTGCATAGCGCATGCCGGTGCACCACAAGCCTTAACCTCTCTATTTGCAACACATCCACCGATAGAAAAACGCATAGCCAAATTGCGTTCAATGTAATTTTTGCAATAAAATTCCACATTTCCGCGTTTAATAATTGTAAAATATATTTTTAGGGCATAATATGCCGGAGGGGCCTAAATGAAAAGATTTATAGTTTATACACTTATTTCATTGTTGTCTGTTTCCGCTTTTGCGCAAACAAATACTACCTTGCAAAATAAAACTTTAACTTTACAAGACTGCATAAATCTAACCTTGCAAAATAACCCGGAAATTGCAGCTGCTTATTCAAGCCAAGAGGCGCAAAGAAGTGCTTTGAAACAAAGTAAATCTACTTATTTACCCCAAGTAAACGGCAATGCAGGTTATAGCCGTTCTAACGGAAATACCGCCGCAGGCAATACAGGTACCAATGAAAATTACTCTGCCTCAATAAATGCTAGCCAACTTATTTATGACTTCGGTAAAACCGGTTCTACAGTCGGTATTCAAGAAAAGTCTTATCAAAGTGCCGTACAAAACACTACCGCTTTGATTAATGATAAAATTTATGCTTTAAAAGTTGCTTATTATGCAGTTTTATCTGCAGAAGAATCTGAAAATGTTTATAAACAATCTGTGGAACAATATACCGAACAATTAAAACGGGCCAAAGCATTTTATGATGTAGGAACATACCCAAAAATTGACGTAACATCCGCACAAGTAAATTTAAATGATGCAAAACTTAATTTACTTACCGCACAAAATCTTGTTAAAACAAAACGCCAGGAACTTTTAAATATTATGGGTGTATCTGACACAAACCCGAATTTCACATTGCAAATGGCTGATACTTTACAACCTTTTGAAATGACTTTGGAAGATGCCCTTGCTACCGCAAATAAAAATAGACCGGACTTACTTGCAAAACAACTTCAAGTTGAAAGTGCAAGGCAAAATGTAACACTTTCCAAAACCGGTTATGCCCCAACAATTACCGCAAACGGCAGTTATGCATGGAGCGGAAATGACTTCCCCCTCTATGACCGTTGGTCAGCAGGTGCAAGTTTAAATGTGCCGATATTCAGCGGTTTCAGCACATATAATAAAGTAGAGCAATCCAAACAAAATTTGCAAACCGCATACCACAATTTAACTTCTTTGGAACAACAAATTTTACTTGATGTTAAGACGGCATATTTGGCTTTAAACAATGCAAAAGAGCGTATACCTGTCGCCGAACTCACAAAAAAACAAGCGAAGGAAGGTTATGATTTAGCCGTAGGCCGCTATAAAGTGGGTGTAGGTAACTATATTGAAGTTAAAGATGCGGAAACATCTTATAGCAAAGCAAAACTTTCTTATATTCAAGCAGTACTTGATTATAATTTGGCAGTTGCAAAATTACAAAATTCTATGGGGAGCAGATAAAATTATGAAAATAAAAAAGAAAAAGAAATTAATAATTGCCATTATTTCGGCTATAATCATTATGGTAATTTTAGTTAAAATTACCGGTGGTAAAAAGGCTGCAAATTACCGCATTGAAAACCCGCGTCGTGCAAAAATTGTACAAACCGTTGAGGCATCCGGAACAATAAACCCAGTCACACAAACAAGTGTGGGAACGCAGGTTTCAGGCAGAGTGGAAGAAATTTTTGTTGATTATAACTCCACAATTAAAAAAGGCCAACTGCTTGCGGTTATTGACCCGTCAACTTATAAATCTAATGTAATTCAGCAAGAGGCAAACCTTCAAAAACTTGAAAGCGTTTTTAAAAATGCCGAGAGAAATTATGACAGATACAAAAAACTTTATGCCCAAGAACTCGTAGCAAAAAGCGAACTTGATAATGCGGAGATGGACTATCTTTCCGCCAACGCACAAGTAGTGCAAGGGCGTGCAAGTTTAGATAAAGCAAAAATTGACTTAAGCTATACGAATGTCGTTTCCCCCGTAGACGGAATTGTAATTTCTAAAGAAGTGGAACTTGGGCAAACCGTTGCGGCAAGTTACCAAACACCGACATTATTTTTAGTCGCTGAAGACTTAACAAAAATGCAAATTGAAGTTAATATTTCGGAAGCCGATATAAGCAAAATTAAAGAAGGCCAAAGGGTTGACTTTAACATTGATGCATATCCAACAACCACCTTTGAGGGGAAAGTCAGTCAAGTTAGAAATGCAGCGACAACTATTTCAAATGTTGTTACTTATACTGTCGTGGTTTCTGTTGATAATGACGATTTAAAACTCAAACCCGGTATGACTGCAAATGTTTCAATAATTACAGCAGAAGCAGATAATGCTTTAAGTGTACCGAACCAGGCACTCCGCTTTGTTCCGCCTGATAATGCAA
This sequence comes from Elusimicrobiaceae bacterium, assembly GCA_016281355.1. Taxonomy (GTDB): domain Bacteria; phylum Elusimicrobiota; class Elusimicrobia; order Elusimicrobiales; family Elusimicrobiaceae; genus Proelusimicrobium. Next base: position 86,857 of record JAEEIL010000010.1, read on the forward strand.
AAATCAGTGCCAGTAAAGACGGAAAAGACGGGCAACGCAAAAATTTTAAAGGCCAAGGTTTATGGCGCCAAAACAAAGACGGTTCAATTTATATAACCGAAGTCAAAACCGGTATCACCGACGGTAATAGAACTGAAATTATTTCAAAAGACATTACTGAAAATACACCTATTATAGTCGCAAGTGAAACCGGCGCAAAAGGCAAAACCCAACAAGGCAGGCCACGCGGCCCGATGGGTTTTTAAATTAAAATAAGGTAATATTTATGGCCTTAATAGAAGTTAAAAATATTTGGAAGATTTATCAGCTTGGTGATATTCCGCTTGAGGTACTTAAAAATGTCAGTTTAACAATTGACTCCGGCGAATTTGTGGCTATTATGGGCCCATCAGGTTCCGGCAAAAGTACCTTTATGAATATGCTTGGTTGCCTTGATAAACCGACAAAAGGTACTTATATTTTAGACGGCATAAATATTACAAATTCCACTTTAAGTGAGCTTGCGGATATCCGCTGCCGTAAAATAGGTTTTGTGTTCCAAGGGTTTAACTTAATTGCAAGAACTAGCGCTATTGAAAATGTTGAACTGCCGATGATTTACGCACATATTCCGGCACAAGAACGCACACAAAAAGCAAAAAAGGCACTTAAAGAAGTTGGGCTTGAAAATAGACTAGACCATACACCCAATCAACTTTCCGGCGGGCAGCAACAGCGTGTGGCAATTGCGCGGGCTATCGTAAACGATGCACCTATTATTTTTGCTGACGAGCCAACCGGCAACCTGGATACAAAAACCAGCATTGAAGTGATGGAAAGTTTTTATAAATTAAACGAAGAAAAAAAGAAAACAATTATTCTCGTTACGCATGAACCTGATATTGCCGCATACGCAAAAAGAATAGTGCGTTTTAAAGACGGCGTTATAGTTAGCGACGAACAAAATAAAAACAGGACGAAACCAAGATGATAGACTTTTTAACTATATTAAAAATTGCTTTAAAAGCCCTTTGGGTAAATAAAATGCGCTCTGTTTTAACGAGCCTTGGCATCATTATTGGCGTAGCGGCTGTTATTGTTATGCTTGCCGTGGGCGAGGGCAGCAAAAAAAGAATTTCAGACCAAATGTCCAGCATGGGCAGTAATTTGCTTATGATACGCTCCGGCTCTGTTACTTCAGGCGGTGCGCGTGCAGGCCACGGTGCACAACCCACGCTTACTTTAAAAGATGCCGAAGCGATTGCCAAAAACGCACAATATGTTGCACAAGTTGCGCCAAGTGTTGATACTACGGGGCAAATTGTTTACGGTAATCAAAATTGGTCCACAAGAATTACGGGGACTACCCCCTCCCTCTTTTACATTCGTTCTTGGGAAGTTGATAATGGCGGTTTATTTAGCGAAGATGAAGTCCGCCAAGGTGCAAGTGTTGCAATTTTAGGTGAAACGGTGGTGGAAAATCTTTTCGGTGTAACTGATCCTATCGGCAAAACAATACGTATAAAAAATGTTCCTTTTAAAGTAGTCGGTGTTTTAAAATCACTCGGTCAAAATGCGATGGGAACTGACCAGGATGACACAGTTATCGTTCCTGTAACTACGGCGATGAAAAGGCTTTCAGGTTCACAATTTCAAGGAACTGTAAATAATATTATGGTGCAGGCATTATCAACCGATGACCTTGCAAACGCAGAGGAAGAAATCACCTTACTCTTGCGCCAACGTCATAATATTACAGGTAAAAAACAAGATGATTTTATTATCCGCAACTTAACGCAAATGATGGAAAGTGCAATGGAAGCAAATGAAACTTTCGGCTTACTGCTTGCCGCGATTGCATCAATTTCTTTGCTTGTAGGCGGTATTGGTATTATGAACATTATGCTTGTATCCGTTACCGAAAGAACACGCGAAATCGGCATCCGCATGGCAATAGGTGCAAAAATGTGGGATATACGTTTACAGTTTTTGGTTGAGGCACTTGTTTTATCTTTGACAGGTGGTTTGCTCGGTATAATTTTGGGGCTCTCAGTTGCTTTGTTTATCAAAAATTTTACTCCGGGCTTTTTACCCATCAACATAACAATTATGCCGATGGTTATATCTTTTGCGTTTTCGGGTTTGGTGGGAATATTTTTTGGGTTTTACCCTGCGTATAAAGCATCTATGCTTAACCCCATTGACGCATTAAGGTTTGAATAAGTTTATACGATATTAATCAAATTCTTTTATTTCTTCGTCTATATATTTTATAAAACCCTCTAAACCATATTTCATAAATATAAGATAAACTTTGAAATCTTGTTTTGCATTATTATCATGTAATTTATAAGCAACTTCCATAGCTTGTTCATGTGATAAACCATATGCCTCAGCTTCTTCTGCCAAACTTTCAATAGACCTTCTATTAGAAGAAACAGCTTTTTCTTTTTTAGGCCCTTCTGGTATTACTGTTTTATCTTTGCGCCAAGGTTCTCTGGTAAATTGGTGGAAGTAGTTAAAAACATCAGGTTCAAGAGGATAAATCTTATTATTTTTTTCTTCATCTAAGATGACCCCCCCCCCCTGAGATTTTTTCCGTAATAGAAACTGGATTACGGCTCATTACTTTAAATTCGCCGTCAAATAAACTTTTCCAGTAATATTGATAATGTTCAGGTGAGAGCGTAAAAGCAGAAAGGTCAAGTTCACGATTCATTCTAACTTGCGGGGCATTAATACCTAGCATTTCATAAAGACCGTAAACCATTGCTAAATTTGCTGAGGCACTTCCGCGGTAAAACGGTTTTGCATTTGTAAAAATATAACTCATCTCTGCTATTTTATTATGTAAGGTTTCTAATTCTCTTTCGGTTAAAGTTTTTCCGTTTCTTGATTTTATAATAAAAGGTTTTATTACATCATAATCTTCTTGTAAGACCTTAAACATTGCTTCAATATTGTTAAAACCACCTTTATCTATACCTAAAGGATGAATTAGCGTCCCCCCATAACATCCACTGCGCATCGAGTATTTTAAATTAGAACAAGTTAAATTTACCCCTTTAAATGTATTAGGTCTGTATCTTTCATCCAAAAAATCTGTCCAATATTCACCATATATAAATTCATCAAAATCCGTCACAATTCTAATGGGAGTATCACTCAAAATACCAAAAGCAATTTTATCTGTCACTTTAACTTCAGAGCCTAAAAACTCATTTGAATTTGAATTTTTACCTAAATTAATATTATTATAGTCAGATGGGGTTTTCACTTTTTCCCAAACAATTTTTTTAGAATTTTTATATTCATCAAGAAATGTTTTAATTTGATTTATTTTTTTATGATATAAGAACATTTCTTTTCCCATATTCATTACGGCTTCTTTTACAGTTTTACCGGCAAGTAAATCTTTTTCAAAATTTTCGCTTGCATCTTTCATGGTATAGACATACAAAGGATTTGTACCGGTAAAGCGATATTTTATTTGGCTTGGTAAAGTGCTTTCATAACGATTTGAATATTTTATAAGTTCTGCTAATTCTTGAGGGTTTTTCTTAGCAATTTGTTTTAAATCTTTATTATAATATTGTTGCCATAAATTAAAAAAATCTTCCCCTAAAATTCTTTTCATATTTTGGGTTTCTTCAGCAGTTAAACCTTCCCCTTTAAATAAAGACGGATCAAATTGCTTGCGCAAGTTTACAAATTTATTTACTTCACTTTCACCACCTATTATAGATTTAGTACTTGCCAGCATTGGTAAAGCCGCCAATGCAAGCGGTGCGCTTACAGCATTGCTCAAAGTAGCGGCAAGCAAACCAACGCCGACAGCAGGCAAAACCCAAGTCGGTAATTTAAATGAAGAATTACCCTTATTTGTTATCGGAGAATCTTGAGGGGTTTCTTCTTTAACACCGGTATATTCAAAATCAATACGCATCCTTTCCAGTGTGGCGATATCATTTTTATCTCCCTGATCTTCAAAATCTATGATAGTTACGACAAGTTTGTTATTATCATCGCGCCTAAAAAATAAATTATTTCCCAAATCTGTATGATAAAATCCTGCTTTATTTAAATCTTTGATAAAATTAATAAGTTGATGCCATTCGTCATTAGTTATAGGTATACCGTTTAAAGCAGATGAGACTTTACTCTCAGGATCATATAAACGATAACCATCAGCATTTACAACACTTGTTATCAAATCAGAATCAAAGGAATATATATCATCTTTCCACCTCTTTTGTTTTGCAGCAATCGCTTCAGGTAAATCAGATAAATTAGTTGATAAAACTCTCGGATATTCCAATTCTATCAATGGATACTTATTTTGTAAATTTTCTTTTTCAACGATTTGATGAAATTCCAAAGTTCTGTCAATTTCTTTTTTAGAAGTTTGTTTATAATATGCCCGCACATTACCATTAATATCTTTTAATTTACTTACGAGAAGGGTAACCGGTTCAGATTCCACAATATCCGTTTTAAGATTTAAAGGTTTTTCGGCAGGTGTTTCAACAGTTTCCATATTTTTAGTAGGTTGTAAAACAACTTCGCCGTTTTGATCTAACTGCGCGCGCCACCAACCTTTTTGACCATCTATTTGCCCCCATACTATAACCTCTTCTATCTCTGAAGCATGGACATCCCCCGGAAATGTAACCGTGGTCCCTTGCCTATCACCACGCTCTCCACGCATCTTAACTACAACAGGCACATGCCCATAACTATAATTTATAGAATGATCAACCCCGGTTACGATATCATCGGAAAAATATATATTATTGTATGTAGATTTACCTAGTAATAAGCCAGTTGTAAATATCGTTTTCAAATCATCATAATCTTTAAATGCCATACCCCTGTAAATGTAACCGTCCTCTTGAAAACCTTTAGGCAGAGAAGGTATTATGCGATTCATATCATAAAATATTTTAATATTTTTATCTTTATATTCATCGGTAAATAGAACTCGTGCTGAAATATTATTATCTGTTTGCTTTGTTATCAAAGGTTGAGTACTTGCCAAAAGCGGTATAGCCGCTAAAGCAAGCGGGGAAGTAGCAGGGGTTGCCAAAGTAAAAGCAAGCAAACCTGCTCCAATGGCAAGCCCAAGTAATGACTTCGAATTAAAATTATTTACTGTGGATCTTCGTTTCGCCCCAATATTCTCTAAATGGGTACGAATACGTTCCAACGCAGCTATATCATTATGAGTTTCAAATTCATCAAAATCTATGATAGTTACAATAAGTTTGCCGTTATTATCACGCCTTAAGAAAAAATTGTTTCCCAAATCAGTATGATAAAAACCTTTGGCATTTAAATCTTTGAAAAAACCTACAATTTGCGCCCACTCTTCATCAGTTACCGGTTGCCCGTTTAAAGAAGATAAAACCTCATATTTATCTAAGTAAAACCCGAAAGTATTTACAGGGGACAATATCATATCGGAATACAATGAATAGACTTTATCTTGCCAACCATTTTCTTTTACAATTTTTTCAGGCAAGTCGGCCAAATTTGTTGATAAAATTTTAGGATATTCAAACTCTACTAAAGAATATTTATTTTGTAAATCCTCTTCTTTAACAATTTTATCGAACTCCCGAGTTCTATAAATTTCTTTTTGTAGGGCTTTTTTATGATATGCTACGATATTCCCTTTAGGACCTATTAATTTAGTAACAATACCCTTAACATATTCTACTTTAGCGATATCAGTTTTTAGGTTCAAAGGTTTTTCAAGCGGAACACTTCTTTCTTTTGCACCGATAGACTCTAATTTCTCACGAATTATATTTAAATTTTCGATATCGTTTTCAACACCCCAATTATCAAAATCTATTGCGGTAATAATTAATTTTCCGTTATCATCACGTCTAAAAAATGAATTTGATATCAAGTCGGTATGATAAAAACCGAGATTATTTAAGTCCTTAATTAAGTTCTCTAACTGTGCCCACTCTTCATTAGTTATCTGTTGTCCTTGCAGAGATGACAAAGCAGTGGGTTCGTCTTTAAACAAATTATAACCGGAAGTGTTTACTGCAGTCATTATTAGATCTTGAGAAACAGAATTGTATTTAATTCGTGATCTAATATCTGTTTCAACTTCACTTGGTAAATCTGACAAATTTGTTGATAAAATTTTGGGATATTCTAGATTTATCAAAGGATATTTTTCTTTAAAATTATTGTTTGTAATAATTGTGTCAAAAAGTTTCGTTCTATATGTTTCCCTATTATTTGCCCGCTTATAATATGCTTTTATATTACCTTCGGAATCTCTTAACTCGGCAACGATATAATTAACAAAAGTTACTTTTGTAATATCCGTCTTAAGATTTAAAGGTTTAGGAGCATCGGAAACAGAAATATCGGTAATAGGTGTATCAATTATCTTCATATTATCTGTTGGTTGCAAAACGACTTCACCGTTACTATCTAACCAGGCGTGCCACCAACCTAGTTTACCATCCATCCCCGCCCAAACTAAGATACCGGTTATGTCTTCGGCAGATATATTTTGAAATGAAAAACTGTATTTTCCTTTACTTCTATCAACTTCTTTATTGGTTTTAACTATAACAGGTATATGCCCGTAATTATATTGCGTTGACCAGTCAACTGCGATATCTGCCTCAGTTGTAAAAAATACTTTACCGCCACCATTAACGGTTTTAGCGCCGGGCAAACCTGATGTAAATATATTTTTTAAATCTTCATACTTGGCAAGTGTCATACCCCTATAAAGTGCATTTTCTTCTTCAAAACTTTCGGGGAAATATTTCTTCAAATACTCTTCATCATCAAGGGACATATAAAAATCCCTATAATCCTCTGTAAACAAAACTTGAGCCGGAAAACTGTTTGCAGTTTGATTATTTATCGAATTTGTGCTTACCAAGAGAGGTAATGCCGCTAAAGCAAAAGAGGATACAGAAAAACTACCTAAAGCAAAAGCAAGCAACCCTATACCGATAGGGAGCAATAAATTTCTAAACGGGAATGTGAATCCATTATAAATATCAATTTCTCTATCGTCTTCTATATCAGACATTTCTTTTGCGCCGATAGATTCCAATGTATGTGCTATTAGATCCAAATCTCCTATATCTCTTTTCCTGCCTAAATTTTCAAAATCTATGATGGTTATAATAAGTTTACCTGCATCATTGCGTCTAAAAAACAAATTATGTACTAAATCAGTATGATAAAAGCCATGAGCATTTAAATTCCCTATCAAGTTTTCTAACTGTGCCCACTCTTCATTAGTTATAGGCTTATTCTTTAAGGCCTCTAAAGCTTCATATTTAAATTTCCAAATACCATAACCGGATGTATTTACAGCAGTCATTATAAGATCTCCGTCAAAAGACATTCCCTTATAAAGTGATTTAATATTTGCCGCTATATCGTCCGACAGAGATGATAGATTAGTTGATAAAACTTTTGGATATTCAACTTCTATTAAAGAATACCGACTCAATAGATCTTGCTCTGTAATAAGTTCATTAAAACGTTTTGTTCTATTTATCTCGGTTCCGAAAGTACGTTTATAATAAGCCCTTGTATTGCCTTGTAAATCTTGCAGTTGTTTAACATTTTCTCTATCTGTACTTGCAATTTTCTTAATATCTGTTTTAAGATTTAACGGCTTTGTGCCGTAAAGAATTCTTACATTATCGGTAGGTTGTAAAACTACTTCGCCTGCATTATTTAACTTTGCTTTCCACCAACCTAGTTTGCCATCTAAATAAGTATATACTAATACTTCCTCTATATATTCAGGTTCGAGATCTTCTTCATAAATAACTCTAGAAGTTTCCCCTAAAAAATCTTCTTCTAAATGTACTTTTATTAACACAGGTACGTGCCCGGATGAAAATTGTCGTGCATAATTAACTGCTTTACTAAAACTATCCGTTAGATAAATGCCATCTATCGCATGTGTAAACAAACCTTTTGTAAGTATATCAAGTAAATCTTGATAATTATCAATATTCATACCCCCGTAGAGTGCGGTCACATCTCTAAAATTATTCGGTAATAATCTATGCATTTTAGCATCGTTATCTTTAACTATCGGAAAATTTTGTTTCTTAAAGATATCAGTAAATATATTCGAAGCAGGAATATATTCCCCTTCTTCTTTCTCTAACTGTGATGAAGCAGATTGCTTAAAAGGCCCTTCGAATAATCTAAGCCATCTTAATTTATAATCTTGCGGGGACATAGCAAAAGCAGAAAGATCCAAAGCACGGCCAATTTTAACTTGTGGGGCATCAATGCCTGCCATTTGATAAAGCCCGTAAACAAGCGCTAAATTAGCAGAAGCACTCCCCCTTTGAAAAGGCATAACATTAGTAAAAAGATAACTGATTTCCGCTATATCATTATTTAATCTGTGGAGTTCAAAATAACCTAATTTTTTCCCTTGCTGTACTTTTTCAATTAAAGGTTTTATATCATCCCAATTTTCTTGCAAAACTCGGTAAAAATATTTCTTTTGTTTCAAAAAATCAGGATGACCGACTTCAACGAAATCAACCGATCCGGAAGAAAACAACTGGGACAATTCTATCATTTTATATAGCCTAGGCCTGGCAGGATCTTTCATCATTTCTTTTAGATATTCAGGGTAGCTCTTTTTATTAATTGAATTAGATGCATAATAAGAATCATCACGAAAGACACCGAAAAACAAATCATATATGGCAATTCCGTTCATTATTTGAGTGTTGGGATTAGAAACATATTGCCACAATTTATCATTTTCTTCATCACGATACAAATTAAATACCCTAAGCTGTGCTATTTTATAATGATAATTATAAATATCTTTACCGAGATTTTTTATAGCCTTTTCCATCGTTTGCCCGCTTGATAAATTTTGAATTAAATTATTTGTAATATCACGCATGGCAAAAACAAATAAAGGGTTTGTACCACCATAAACATTTTGTATTCTTGAAGGCAAAGTGCTTTCATAACGGTTGGAATATTTTATAAGTTCTTCTAATTCTTGTGGGTTTTCTTTAACAATTTGGGCGAGGTCTTTATTATAATATTTTTGCCATAAATCAAAAAAATTTGCGCCTAAAATCTTGCGCAATTTTTTAGTTTCTTCTTCGTTTAACGGTTTGCCTTTAAAAAAAAAGGGATCAAACCTTTTTCGTAAATTAAGAAATTGTTCTGCTTTTTCTTGCGGGGTTTTTAATACAGGGGTTTTAGTGCTTGCCAAAAAAGGCAATGTTGCCGCTAATGCAAAACCTGGCTCACTTAAACCACTAAAAAGAAAGCCAATACCCAATGCCGCACCTAAAACCGGCAACCAAAAACTTGAATCATTCAAAGTTCCCGATATACTATGTACCCAAGAATCAGCATCATCAATTTTGGTTTTGGGGGCTTTTTCTTTCGCCCCGATAGTCTCATACTGTGACCTTATATAATCCAAACAATAAACATCTTCATACCGGTCATAGAAACTAAATGGCGCTTCAAAATCCACTAAGGTAATAACAAGTTTATCGGCCGCATCACGCCTTACAAACAAATTATGTTTTAAATCGCCATGAACAAACCCTGCATCATTTAGTTTTTTAAATAAATTGACAATTGCATTCCATTCTTCATTTGTTATAGGTTTGCCGTTTAAAGCTGTTTTTGCTTCTTCGGATATTCTTTTATCAATATGCCCAATGATATTTCCGTAAATATCTGTCTTAATTTTTTCCCCTAATAAAAAACCGGAAGTATTTACGGCAGAAGTTATTAAAGGTGTTTTTACTCTGCTTTTAGCACTACGTACATGGGATATAATTTGGTCCTTTTCTTCTTCCACTCCTTGAATAATATCCCCTGATAAATCTTCTAAATTTACAGATAAAACTTTAGGATATTCGAAAATTATTAAAGGGCTACTGTTTTGCAAATTATTTTCCGTAATAACCTTATCAATTAAAGATGTCCTATTAATTTCGTCTTGCGTTGTAAATTTTAAGTAGGCGGGAACTTCACCGTCTTCCCTAATCAATTTCCAAACAGCATAAGCATCTACCCCCGAACCTTCACCCGATGCTACTTTTTTAGCTCCTACAATATCTTCCTTCAAATTTACTTGATCTTCTTGTTCAATTTCAGAGTTATTGGCAATCATCATGTCAGTAGAACTTACCAAAAGCGGTAAAGTTGCTAAAGCCAAACCGGGGGTGCCTAAACCGCTAAAGGCAGAAAATGCTAATAAACCAACACCTACGGCAGGCAAAACCCAACTAGGTAATTTAAATAAAGAATTGAAATTATTTATTATCGGGGTATCTTTAGTTACTTTTTCTTTTGCACCGATAGCTTCCAAATCAAGAGCCATCAGTTGTAAATAAAATGCATCAGAACCGAATAAATTTGAATTATTTTCAAAATCAATCAAAGAAATTATGAGTTTACCGTTGCCGTCACGTCTAAAAAACAAGTTATGTCCTAAATCACCATGAATAAACCCTGCTTCATTTAATTTTTGAAATAAGTTAACAATTTCCTTCCACTCTTTATTTGTTATAGGTTTATTTTTTAACGCAAACAAAGCTTCAACAGAAGCAGTACTGAGATTCCCCTCCATTATTTTATCACCCAACACAAAACCGGAAGTATTTACGGCATCGGTTATTAACGGGATTTGAGTTCTATCTTTACCACCGCGTACATAAGTTGATATTTCGCCTATTTCTTCTTGAATTTTATCAACGATATTTGAAGGTAAATCCGAAAAGTTATCCGATATAACTTTTGAATATTCAAAACCTATTAGTGGACTTCCGTCCTGCAAATCGTTTTCCCTTACTATTTTATTGAATAAAATAGTCCTATTAATTTCATCTTGAGTAGTTAATTTCAGATATGCACGAACTCTATGAAATTTATCCATCAATTTCCAAACAGCATAGGCCGCTAAATTATTTCCCTTTCCGGTTCTAACATTTTTTGCTTTGGTAATATCGGTTTTAAGGTTCAAAGGTGTTTCAGTGACCTGACTTGCTGCGGAATTATTCCCAATAGGGAAAGAACTCGCTAAAAGCCCTGTAGCTGCCAAAGCAAGCGGTGAAGTTGAGGCATCTGACAAGGCAAAAGCAAGCAAACCAATACCTACGGCAGGTAATACATAATTAGAAAGTATTGATGTTATTGATGACTTCTTATCGGTAATTTCAGAATCACCGGTATCTTTTAAGATGACTTCTTCATTTCCGTTTAATTCTGCTTTCCACCAACCGAGTTTACCATTTAACTCCGCCCACACTAAAACGTCCGTTATATCTTCTGCCTTTACGTCATCAGAAAATACAACATATTTGTGCCCATTATGTTCATTCAAATGTGTTTTAACCAAAACAGATAAATGACCATATGCATATTGAGTAGAATAATCTATAGCATCTTCCACATTCCAAGAGAAATAAACACCTTCTTTTTCAATAGTTTTGGCATTAGAGACACCGTTCGTTAATATATATTTTAAATCATCATAAGAAGACAATGTCATACCTCTATAAACAGCATTTTCTTCTTTAAAATCAGCGGGTAAAAAAGCACTTATGCGTTTAATTTCTTTCCGTGATATATGAATTCCTTTATTTTTATATTCGTTACTGAAAATGGCTTGGGCAGAAACCTCTTGTTGATTATTAAGTTCAATTTTATTATGCGAATTTACTGTTTGGAAATCCCCCGCAAACAAATCAAGCCAATGCCCCTGATAATGCCAAGGAGTTGAACTGTATGCAGACAAATCTAATGCTCTACCTATTTTTATTTGAGGAGCCTCAATACCTGCTAAATGATACAACCCATAAACTATTGCCAAATTTGCTGCCTCACTACCGCAATAGAAAGGTTTAACATTGGAAAATATATAACTTATTTCTGCGATAGTATTATCTAAAATTCTTCTCTCTTGTTCCGATAATATTTTCCCGCTTCTGGCTTCCATTATTATGGGTTCAATTTTATTATAATTTTCCTGAATGACTTCAAAAGCACGGTCAATATTATTATGTTGACCGGTTACCCCAGCGGGATGTTCTATCTTTTTAGCACCATATCTGTTTTGAACGTCAAAAAATGATAAATTAATACCTTTATAGGTTTTAGGCCTCCCATAAGATGAACTTAACTCTTTCAAATATTCACCATAATGGTCTTCATCAAAAGGAGTTGTTGAAGTTGACCCTGTCAAATTTAAGATACCATAACCAATCCTATAAGCTGCACGTTTACCGGCATAAACGTCTTCCATCTCATCATAATAAAGAGGTACTTTTACATCGTCCCAATCCACTGGTGCTCTATTACTTTTGAATAACTGAAACATCTTAATTTGATTAATACTCAAACCATATTGGAACATCGCAGTACCCATTTCTTCTACGGCCTGCCTCATGGTTTTACCTTGTAACATATTAGCTTCAAAAGCTTCTGTAATGTCTTTCATTGCATAAACGAAAAGTGGATTCGTGCCGCCTTTTTCACCAAAATTCATACTAGGTAAAGTATTTTCATAACGATTTGAATATTTAATGAGTTCCTCTAATTCTTCCGGGGAAACATTTGCTAATTCTTCGAGTTCCACATTATAATATTTTTGCCATAAATCAAAGGTTTTATCGCCTAATATTTCTCGCAAATGTTCTTTTTCTGTTCTCTTTAAAGTAGGGCCTCTAAAAATAGGCGGATTAAAATTTTGCCTTAAATTTGCGAAATATTCTACTTCCTTTCCTTCACCAAAATTGGAAAAACTGCCGACAAACGGTATTGAAGCCATAGCAAATAAAGAAGATGTTTCTGCCCCGAACAATGTCCCTAATACTATTCCTGTAGCACCTAATATCACATAGGGCAATATGCTTTTTAGGGTTTTATTGATGGACACATTTTTTTGTGTTTGAGTAATGTTACCAAAATCTTCGGAAAATAAACCACGCCAATTCTTTTTATAAGCATCAGGCGTCATAGAAAATGCTGATAAATCTAATTCTCGGCCAATTTTTACTTGTGGGGCTTCAATGCCTGACATATGGTACAGACCATATACTAACGCCAAGTTTGCAGAAGCACTACCACGGAAAAAAGGTTTAACATTAGTAAATAAATAACTGATTTCTGCAATATTATTATCTAAAATTTTTTGTTCTTCCGGGCTTAAATCTTTACCTGCTTGAGCTTGCGCAATTATAGGTGCAATATTATTAAAATTTTCTTGTAAGACTTCAAACATCCTATCAATGTTATCAAAACCATCCAAAGTAATACCCAATGGGTGGTCAATTGTAGCGCGGAAGATATTTGGATAAAATCCTAAAGTATTTACAGCTGATAAATTGACTCCTTTATAACTTGTAGGCCTAAAATTAGGCTTTATCATTTCTTCCCAGTATTCTCTGTAATAAGTATCACTATTTATCTTCGTTTTAGAAGGGGATGATGTTTTTGCCAAAACGCCAAAACCAATTGCATATGCATGGGAAGTAGCTCTTCTCAATTGTTCCATTCCTTCTTCATTATAATCACGGAGATTTTCTATCTTACTCCAATCGATAGGAAGGGCTTTACCATCGACTATTATTCTTACTCCTTTTTGGTTAAAAAATGCTCTGATTTGATTTATCTTTTTATGATACTCAAACATTTTACTGCCCATATTATGAACAGCTTCTTTAACGGTTTTCCCTGCTGCAAGATCTTGCTCTAAACCCTCTGTGATGTCTTTCATGGCAAAGACATACAAGGGATTTGTCCCTGCAAAACGGGTACTGATTTCACTTCTTAAAGTAGTTTCATAACGGTTAGAATATTGCGCAAGTTCTTGTAAAGACAATGGATCTTCATTTTTCATCGTTTCCAAATCTTTATTATAATATTTCTGCCACAAATCAAAGAAATCAGCGCCCAAAATTCTTCTTAAATTTTTTGATTCTTCCGGGCTTAAAATATCACCTTTAAATAATGAAGGGTCAAATCGTTTACGCTGATTTACAAATTTATTAACAAGTTCGTATTGTTTTATTATTTGCGGACCTTGTATGTAAACCGATACGGGAATAGCAGCAAGTGATGCCCCTAGAGCTAGCCCTGCATTTCCCATAGACAGCCCAACTCCTGCAAGAGAAAGCGCAAAGGCAGGAAGCACAAAATTCAGTAAGTTTTTACCTTTCAACCTATTAATAATGCGGGATACAGAGTTAATCGGTTTGGGGCTAGGAATTTCTCCTTCAAATAAATTTAGCCAATTTTCTTTATATTGTTCCGGCGTTGATGAAAAAGCGGAAAGGTCCAAAGCACGCCCGATTTTAATTTTAGGCAGTTCAATACCTAACATTTGATAAAGCCCGTAAACCATGGCCAAATTAGCAGCAGAAGTCCCACGATAAAAAGGAACGGCATTTGTGAAGATATAACTCATATCTGCAATGATATCGTCGGCAATTTTTCTATCTTCATCTTCTAATTTACCTGTTTGCTGATATTTAATTATTATTTTCTTTAAAATATCCAAATTATCCTGCATTGCTTTAAAAGCAAGGCTATTATTATTTTTGACGGGGTTAGGATACATCATTAAAATAACTTCATCATATTCTTCATTATCAGGTGAAGTTCTTTGGGTTAACTTAACATCTTTATATGTAGAAGGACGAGCATTAGCGAAGTCTTTTAGTTCATCCAGATATTCGCTATACATATATTGGCTTATTACAGCCCCGACTTCTTCATGAGAATCGTTTAATTTACCGAAGCCGATTTCCTCCGCCAAATCGATATTAACATCTTCGTTAAAATCAACATCATATATATTTGGATTTTCTATTACGTTCCAATCTATATCAAAGCCATCTTCTCGTTCTGACAAAAACTTTTTAATTTGATATATCTTTTTATGATACTGAAACATTGCTTCACCAAGTTCAGTCATAGCCTGTTCGATAGTTTTACCGGAGTTTATGGCCTTAATAAAATTATCTGCCATATCACGCATAGCAAAAACATACAACGGATTTGTGCCGGTAAATTTTTCCCTTATTTGGCTGGGTAAAGTGTTCTCATATTTATTAGAATATTTAATAAGTTCTGCTATTTCGGCGGGGTTAGTGCGCGCCATAGTTAATAAATCTTTATTAAAATATTTTTGCCATAAATTGAAAAATTCTTCCCCTAAGATTCTTTTCATATTTTCGGCTTCTTCCGGAAGCAAATCGAAATCACTAAAAATGTTTCGGTCAAATTCCTTACGTAATTTAATAAAATCTCCGACCTCTTTCGGAAGGCGGACATTTTGCATAACAGGGCTTGCATTTGAATAAAAAATAGGGAAGGAAGCCATCGCTGTAGCAGCTGTTTCAGTTTCCCCGAATAACAAACTCAAACCGGCTATTCCAAAAGGCAATGCAGGTAAAATAATTTTTTTAAAAAATGAACCTATACTGAAATGTCTGTTCTCTAATATATTACTTGCATAACTGAAAATTTCTTCTTCCTGGTTTTTTCCTTGATTCAGATATCCGTCAAAATGCATTTTATAAAGATGTTCCGGCGAACGGGAAAGTTCGGACAGAAGTATCACTTTAACGTTCAAATTGTTTTCGTGAACATATTTAGCGATATCATCACCTCTAGCGCCATCCATATAGTAATCGGTGAAAATAATGTCATATTGATTTGGATCTTCTTTTAATTTCGCTATTACTTCTTCCGCGCCGGAAACGATATCATATTTTTCAACATACTTTGAAAAACGATATTTCCTTAAAAAGTGTTTATTATCTTCAAAGAGCCAATCAAACAAATCATTTGCTATTAGGACCCTCATCTTTTTGACTTTGGTATTAAAAGGAGCTGTGTACTTGCCATGCACATAATTACTCTCTTTAAAATCATTTGCCTGATCAATTGAAGTATTTTCTGTTTCGTTTTCTTTATTATTTTCAAAACGAACACCATCTTGTATGAACGATACAAAATCACGCAACTGCCTTCTAGCCTCTTGAGGGGTGTTATTGTTAATTATTGATTCTACCTGTTGGTCCGTCATGCCATAAGCTTTGGCCTCATTAACAAGGCTTTCAACAGATCTTACATACGAAGAAGCAGGATTGGTTTTTTTAGGTTCGGTTGGCAAGACTATTCTATCTTTACGCCACGGCTCTCTGCTAAGTTGATGTAAATATTCAAACAAACCGGCGGGCATAATGCTTTCAGCAGTAGTTTCGGGTTTTGAAGATTCGGGAATTACTTTATCGGCAGTTTCACCTCTCCCCACCAAGAAATTGCTTGAATAATTAAAAACTTCTTCCATGCCGTTAGTAGCACTGTTTAAATAACCTGTAAAGTGTTTTTTTGCAAACAAATTTATAGCGGCATATTCGATTTCACCAAAGAGGATTATAGGTACATTTAACTTATTATCGAAAATATAATTAGCTAAATCTTCCCCCTTACCGTTAGGCATATAAAAATCTGTAAAAACTATATCATATTGTTTCGGATTTTGTTTTAATTTTTGCATCGCCTCCGCGCCGGTGCTAACAAAATCTACCCTCTTTATATATTTTGTGAAAGGAGAATTAGCTAAAAATTCCTGTATACCCCTGTAGAATTTATAATCATCATTGGCTATCAAAATGCTCATTTGTTTGACGCCGGTATTAAAAGAAGGATAATATTTTCCGTCCACATAATTACCTTCAACAAAACCGGGCATATTTTCATCTGCAGGAATATTATTTTGTTTTTCCCCTGTTTTTCCTTTAGCGGCGTCTTCCATGAACATGATATAATCTTGCAAACGTTTTCTTGCAGCATCAGCAGGTAAATCGTAAGCAATAGATACAGCTTCGTCATGTGGCAAACCCCAGGCTTCGGCTTCCAAAACTAAACTTGATAGAGGCACCATAGCCAATGTCAAGCCAATATCAGTAGGGATACTAAATAAATTTAATGCCGTTAAACCGATTGTCGCCCCTGTTATGGCTGCTGCTATTTTTAAGGGTTTTAATTCTTTTTCTTTTTGGAGTCTTACAAGTAACGGTGCATTTGCCGGTACTGTTAATAGATTCCTTAACCCTGTAAAACCATTTGATAAACTCGGTCTTATTTTCGGGGTTGTTAATTTAAATCCGTTTGGCATGTGGCTTACCGCACGGCCGCTTGACCCTATTTGCCTGTTTATTCCCACATTGTCAAATATTGTTACAGGAGTCTCAAAAAAACCTGTTTTACTTAGTTTTGTTACTACTTCCGTAGGCGCTTGGCTTATTATTCTTGTTTCTGCTACCGGTATTTCACCTGTCTCAAATGCTAAACCTGATGCTACCGTGTTCTTTATACCGGTCCTTGTTGTAAATAAGGCCTTACTGTCTTTTATCGCCGCCTTTAAATCTCCAAGCCCACCTAGTTCTAACCTCATGTATGTGTCAAATACCTTCTTTTCCAATCTGTTCATTTGGCTATATGGTTTGCCAAAGATATTATTTGCTTTCTTGGTGGTAGGCTTTTCTATACTTGCCCTTACTTTGTTTAATGCTCCTTCTGCATTCAAATTACTGCCGCCCGTATGTGTAGTGGTTGTATTTACATCCGGTTTAGGCGTTTCCGGTTTCGGTGTTTCAGGTTTCGGTGTTTCAGGTTTAGGCGTTTGTTTCGCCGTACTATTGCTCTTTGGTTTCCCACTCTGTTTCGTACTCGTGTTTGTCTTTGGCTTACCTTCAGTTGTCGTTTTACCCTTGTTCCCTTGGGTCTTACTTCCCTGTTTGCTTGACTTAGCCGTTGCCGCTGCTGCCCCGCCATTCTTAAGCATCATCTTTGATACTTTTATATACCTTCTTAACTGACCATATCTTATTATCCTTGCAAATCTAAATGCCCTTGATAATATGCTAGGTAAACTCACAAGTAACATACCTAAAAACACTACATCTAAAAAGGTGTCCCCTATAAATGTTACCCTGTTTATACCTTGCTTTACATCGTAATGTTTTAATCCGTATACGTTCTGTTCTCTTAATGTAGGCGTGTATATACCCGAATGCGATAATATGTCTTGTATGTACGCCCCTGTCCCACCATTCAAATCTACATAAAATTCCTTCGATAATGCATTACCTACACTTACATATAGACAATTGTTACTCTTATAACACCCGTTTATTAACCCTAATACCAATGGCTTGTGTACGTTCTTCCCCTCTAAGTACATCTCTAATATTTCACTAGATAATTTCTTCCCCCTTGCACCTCTTAACGGTAACATCTTCCCTATATCTGTCAATAAGTTACCATATGCTATATTGTAATAGTTAAAATTAGCATTAGGATTGCTGTCAAATAAAAATTGTCCGTTCTTTATGTAATAATTCTTTACCCCTCGACCCTCCGTAAAGTCCTTATCTATGTACTGCCATACCTTATTGTATGTGTTTAAATACCTCTGCGTATTAAAGCCATGTTGCGCTATCGCCGATATGTCTTCCCCTATTTGATATATCCCAGATAAGCTAAATATCCCATCATACTCATCAAAAGTGCTCCTAGTCCTACCAGGTATACTATATTCCGTTAAAAAATCTTTTAATAACTTATAACTGTAATCCGTGTCTATCGCCGTTAATAACTCTACTCCTCCCATCAATAACATGCTACTGTACGGCTTCGGCCTTATGCTCTCTTGTAATACCTTCTTGCTTATGTAATCACTTATCTCCCTCTCTTTTAATACCTCATTCTCATACTGACTCACTAATACCAATAACTCTAATCCGTTTAATAACTCATTACACCTGTCTTCATTGCGATAATCTTCCTCTTTACTATAACAATTCCCTACATAATCATCTAAAGCGTTCTTGCCTCCTTCCCTAGCGTAAAATAGACCATCTAATATCACTTCCATGTCCTTTATATCTACTAATCCCATCCCAACAGGTTCTATAAAATACTTCGCTTTCGTTACCAATGCATATATGTTACTACGCCTTAACTCTTGCGCCCATTCCCCTAAATACGCCTCCGCCATGTATCCGTACTGACTGCATATATCCCCTTTCCCATCCGGATCTATACATACCTCTTTGTTTAATAACATGCTGATGTTGTATTTCAAATCTTCATCATTCTTCGATCTCTCTACATTCTGTATCAATGGATATACCGTTCTATCTATACCCTTCCATATGCTCTCCGCACTGTCTAAATAAAACCTTACCCTCTCCCTTAAAG
>JAEEIL010000011.1 GCA_016281355.1 Elusimicrobiaceae bacterium
AAGGCAAACAATAGAAAGTGAAAACTATATTCAAAATACTTTCTTGCCGTGTATAGAAAAATTGCAAGCGGAAAACGCAAAACTTGCGGAAGAATTAAAAGAAATCAACTTTAAGCAAGACCGTTTAATGGCGGGCGCAGGGCAGGCGTGGGCAGAAAGTCCGGACGCGGTTCGGGCGCTTTTAAAGGACACGAAAGATGAATAAAGAAGATATTTATAAGAAAAATCAGAAAAAGGCAAAGTTTTTTACAGTCGCAGCCCCCTTTATTTTTTGGGGGCTGATCGCGCTTGCTGTAATTTTCTTTATTCTTGCGCTTGAAAATTCCGTCGGGAATATGGACGAAATAACGTCGTTGTTAAACTCTAAAAAATACACGGGTGAAGAACTCCGCGTAAACTATAATTATCTTACGGACAAATACGGCGAGTGGGTTATAGGAAACGGCGGAACGGGTTTTACTTTGACCTTTGTAAACGTCAGAAACGCCATATTCGGCGGTTTTGCTGTTGCTACGGGGGTTTTATCAATCGTGTGCTTTATCGGGGCGTTTGTGCTTGGTAAATGGTTATTCCCGCTATTCGCGCGAAAGATTACGCAAGATAATCAAGATATGGTTAATTTAACGATTTTAAAAAACGAAAAAGGTAAGTAAATATGTTTGAATTGATGAACGAAACTGCACAAAATAAAACGCGTGCTGCCGCCAACAAAGCAACGGCTTATTTTAAGACGCATTGGATAGACAGTTTACTGTTCTTTTTCCTTTTGTTTGTGTTGGGTGCGTTTGACATTTTCGTCTTAAAGCAATCTAAAAACTTTTTATCAATCGGGTATTGGTATCACAGCGGGTGTCGTTTAATTGCTTATCTTTTAGCGGGCGTTTTAGGCGTTCGAGTGTTTTACCCAAAAGCAAAAGCGGCGTGCGGCGAATTATGGTCTGCAATAACTAAAAATTATCGTTATTTACCGTTAAAAGAACTAAATGCGGTTCAGTTTACGGATTTTATCGACACAATCAATAACGAAACTAAAATTGCGGCGTGGAAAGTAAAAATTACGGAAAAACTTACTAAACTTAATAAGCGTTCGCCGGATGTTTTTCCGCTTTATTATAAAACGCAAAAAACTGAATTATTCGATAAATTCCGCAATAAAAATCGTTTAATTGCCCGTGCCGAAAAATACTGTCAGCGGCGTAAAACGCTTGAAAATTTAATGACGGACGAATATATAAACGAGAATATTCAAATCTTAAACGTAAAATACCCGAAGATTTACGAAACGGACTTTACGCAGACGACGGGAAAAATAGGTACTTACAAAACCTATTATACGCGGGCAAGCGTCCGCAAAAACGCGGCAATAATGATAGGAAACGGCTTGCTTGTTTCGTTAATCATTGCCGTTCTTGCGGGTTCGTTTGAATTAACGCTTGATTCGGCTTTAGCGGCAGAACGTATAGCGTCAATCTTTTCAATAATTATAAACGCGATATTCGATATAGGTTTTACGATCGGCAAGTTTGTTTCGGCAGCGGTGGACTGTCCGCGTATCGTCCGCCAGGAAGATCTGCGGGCGGTTTTAGACCAAAACGAAATCCTGCTGCGGTTCAAAAAAGAATTATCGTCCGAAAGTATAGCCGAATACGAAAAGGTACTTGCGGACTTAAAGGAAACCGAAAATGCGTAAGTTATGGAATAAAGTAGTTCACGGCTTGAAAAAACTGTTGGCCGCCTTAAAAGACAAAGTAAACATTGTTATTTTTATAATAACGTTTTTAATTCTTTCATCCGAAGTATGGGTGATGTACTTAATGTACTTTATCACGGGTGATTTATGGTTTTTAGGCATTGGTTCGGCGTGTTGGGCGTTTTGGCTTGCGCCGTTTACGCCTTTTCTCCCGCTATGCCTTGCAATAACCTTTTTTGTCCGAAAAATTTACGATAAAATTAAGGCAAAAAAAAGTGTCAAGAATTAGTGTCAAATTAAAAAAACAGCGTTTCAGTTTGAATTGTTAATCATTAAAAAAACCACGTTATAACTAACGATTTTAAGGGTTGCTATAACGCGGTTTATTGGCGGAAAGGATGGGATTCGAACCCCGCTAAAAAACCACATTATAGGTTAAAAACCACTTTACAGGGGTAAAATTATGTGTAAAAGCATAGTTTTACCCCGTTTTTTTATGTCTTTTGCCCACTTTTGTAAATTTTTATGTAAAAAAAAGTGTCAGAAAAAGTGTCAAATTTTCTTAAAAAAATAAAACTTTTTTGCTTCTTGTAAGAAAAATTCGTCCGAAAGTTCCGTGTACGCTTTGCCGAGTTCGCCGAGAGAGTGTCCCATCCATATCTTCCGCGCTGTCTCGTTTATTCCGCACTCGATACAACGGCTGTTAAAGGTTTTTCGCAAGTCTTTAAGCGAAAATTCGGGTAAAATCCGCTTAAATTCTATTCTTAACTGTTCGTATTGCGGAATTTTTGCAAAATTGCCTGTTAAGAACGGTTTTAATTCTTTCATTATCGGTATGCGCTTAAATTCGGTGTTCCCGTTTTTTCTCTTGCTGTTTACGGCTTTTATAAAATCCCCGTCAATCTCGAACTTTTCGTATTCGTTCGGTCGCAATCCCGTATAAAGCGCGATTAAATAAAGTATCAAATACTTGCTTTTGCTTGCCGTTAAACGCTTTATATCGTCGATTTTAAGGGCTTTACCG
>JAEEIL010000012.1 GCA_016281355.1 Elusimicrobiaceae bacterium
AAGGCCAAAACCGTTAAAAATATAGCTATTTTTTTGATACGGTTCCTGCTGGCGCGGCGCCTGTTAACGGGGCCTTTAAATCTTTTTTTTACCGGTGTGTACATTTTTCTTTTAGATAATAAATTTTTGTACTTACATTATATAATATTAGTTTACTTTTTGGAAATTAAAAAAGGCTTGCTTGACAAGCCTTAAAATAAAAACGCCCCCTAGGAGAATCGAACTCCTCTCACCAGATTGAAAATCTGGTGTCCTAGCCGATAGACGAAGGGGGCATTTTGCGCTCTGTGAGACTTGAACTCACGGCCTCCCGCTTAAAAGGCGGATGCTCTACCACTGAGCTAAGAGCGCTTGAAAACGATTTTAAAGAGCAAAAAAATATTGGGTTTAAACCCAACACCTATATTATAACAAATTTTTTAAAAGGTGTCCAGCATTTTATTTTGGTTGTTTTCAAACCGGGTGGAAAACCTGAAAAACCTAACACAAATATTATAGCAAATTTTTATATGTTTAGGAAATCCCCGTCATAAGGTGCAAATGTTTTTGTAAAGTAAACACTTGCAGCAACTAGTGCCTCATCACGTTTTTCAAGCGTATCATAATCATCTGCTTTAAAATGGATTAAGGCTAAAAGTTTTGCTTTTGCTTCCGCTGCTGCTTGGGCTGCTTGCTCCGGTGTTAAGTGATGATTGCCCATTGGTTTGTTCGGTAAAAATGAACATTCCGTAATCATTAAATCAGCATTTTCGGAAAGTTTTATTAAGTTCTCGCAAGGGCCGCTGTCAAGTGCAAAAGTTAAAATTTTGTCTTCCGCTGATATACGAAAGCCAACAGTTTTTACAGGGTGAACAAGCGGTAAATACTTGAGTTTAAAAGGTAAATTTTTGGCTTTGGAAAGCGGCACAATTTCCGTCGGCATTTTTAAGTCTTTCGGTGCAGGCATATAAGGTAGGTGCATAACATTTTGCAGGTCAAGCATTGATGAATCTTCCACCAAAATTTTCATACCTTGTTTGAAATTAAAAAGCGGTAAAACTTGAAGGCCTTCAATATGGTCCATGTGTAAATGTGTGAGAAGCAAAAATATAGGTTTATCTTCTTTAATTAAATCATGTGTTTTATAGAAACCGCCACCGGCATCTAGGATAATGTAGGCATCTTTTGTTTCTGCCATTACGCAAGTGGAGTGGCCTGTATGAGTATTAAACCAACCGTTAGTTCCCAAAAAAGTTATTTTCATAGTTACCTCAAATATGTATATTCTACAACTTTATATTTTTGCCGTCAAAGTCTTTTTGGTAAATTTTGATTTTTCTTTTCCTAGAGTACCGCAAACTCACTCCGTTCGTTTTACTTCTTGGTACATGTCGTCAAAGAAAAATCAAAATTTCCTCAAAAAATACTTGCCGGGTTTTGGTGTTCGGTTTGATTTTATTAAATCTACTGTGCGATGCGCAAATATACTCGTGCGCTACGGTTTCATGCACTCAAATTATCAAATAAGATAAATTAATTTGTTATAATATTGCATGTAACAAACAGGAGGAATTTTTGATGCTTTATATATTTTTGATCATATTATTGTTAGCAGGTATATTTTACGGTATAATTTCTTTGTTACTGGAGGCGTCTTCCCCCGCTGAAAAACTAGTGAAGCAAAAAGGTCATATTACCAATGTGATATTAGATAAACCGGCCGGGGATATAACTTTACCGCTTGAATTGCAACAGTTTGAAATCTTTCATATTAAAGGTGATTATATAACTGATGTATTTACACAACTTTGCGATAATAATACCTTATATTCTTTCTTGCTGCATGGTAAAACCTTCCACACTAAAATTGGATTATCTAATCCTATACCGGGCGCGGGAATAGTTGGCGAAACAGAAATTCGGTGTTGGTTGGGTAAACTTCCTATCGATTTACCAAATGTAGAAATATTTTACCGCCATGCTCCTAATGATGTGTCGCCGTTTTGCAGTCAAAAAATATTTTTATGCGGAAATAAGGAATGGGATGAAAAATATGTATTTGCAGGTGATCCGAAATTTATATCTTTTCTATCTCCTTCGCTTATCTCTTGGATGGAGAAAAATCGCTTAAATATAATGATTTCTTCTGGGTGGATGTTATTACTAGATGTTAAAAAATTTGCTATTCCAAATGATAATCAAACATGGCAAAATCAAATGCAAGATATGTCTGCTTGGATATCTCTGCAAGATATTATATTGAAAAATAAATAAAATACAATTAGTGTAATTTAATGAGATAAACATTAATGCCCGCGCAAAAAGTACGCGGGCATTAATATTAAAATAATAAATTATCAACTACTCCCCTAAAATTTCTTTGGGGGTGTTGATGATTGCTTTTCTCAAGAACGGTTTCTTAATTAATTCTTTCTTTAAAGATTCATCACGGAGTTTGTTCCTGTACTTAATACTTTCAAAAGAATAATGGAACTTGGTGTGTATATCATAAGTACCGTTGCAAATTGCGGCAACGTCTTCCGCAAAAACCGCTTCTTCATCAGTAGGAATTACAAAAACTTTTACTTTGGAATCTTCCGCGGAAATTAAACTTTCCGCATTTCTTGTCATGGCGGCAAAGTTGCGTTCTTTATCAACTTTTATACCGAGATATTCAAGCCCTTCCAAAGATTTTTGCCTGTAAACCGGCCCGCGTTCGCCAACACCTGCGGTAAATACAACAGCATCAAGTTTGCCTTCTAAGGAAGCGGAATATGCACCGATATATTTTTTAATGCGGTAGGCTTCCATTTCAATAGCAAGTTTGCAACGTTCGTCACCCTTTTCGGCATTGATTTCGACATCGCGCCTATCTTGATATTTACCGGTTATACCTAGTACGCCTGATTTTTTATTTAAAATTTTGTACATTTCGGCAGGTGCAATATTTTCGCGTTCCATCATTTGGAAAGCAACTGATGCGTCAAAGTCCCCACAGCGTGTACCCATTACTAAACCTTCAAGAGGTGTTAAACCCATAGAAGTATCAAAAGAAAGGCCGTTTTTAACTGCGTTCATGCTTGAACCGTTACCGATATGGCAAATAATTAAATTGCAATCAAATGGGTTTTTGCCGAGTAATGCGGCCGCACGTTTTGCATTATATAAATAGGAAGTACCATGGGCGCCGTATCTGCGCATTTGATATTTTGTATACCATTCATAAGGAAGTGCATACATATAAGAACTTGCCGGCATGGCTTGGTGCCAAGCGGTATCTGCAATAACGACATGTTTAATATTGGGCATTACGGAAATTGCTGCTTCCATACCCATAACATTTGCCGGGTTATGTAAAGGCGCAAGTTGTGCAATTTCTTTTAAATAGGCAATAATTTCCGGTGTAATAATTTCAGATTTAGCAAGTTTACCGCCATGAACTACACGGTGGCCTACTGCACTTATAACAGACATATCTTTAATAACACCGATTTTGGGATCAGTCAAAGAACTTAAAACTTTTTCAATACCCACTTTAAAATCAGGGCAATTAAAGGTAACTTCATATTTTTCTTTACCGGGGGCTTCTTGTGTCATTTGTGCATCTTGGTAGCCGACGCGTTCAATAAGCCCTACTGCTATATTCATTTTTTGGTCCCAATCAAAAAGATTGTATTTTATTGAAGAACTTCCGCAATTTAAGGATAAGATAATCATTTTAAATCTCCGTTTTATAGTATATATGTATATTTTACAATATTTGGCAAAGGTATAGCAGATTACCTATTTTAATTGTATAATATACTTATGAAACTAAGTAACACAGCAACCATAATAGGTGATTCACCTACACTTAAATTAAATGCAAAAGTTGCAGCATTAAGAAAGGAAGGCAAACCAATTGTTCATTTGGGCGGCGGTGAACCGGAATTTCCTGCCCCTATTGCTGCCGTTGAGGCTCTTGTTAAAAAAGCACAAAGCCGCAAAATAAAATATTCACCTGCTTCAGGTACTCCTGAACTTAAAAAGGCAGTTACCAAATTTACCAAAGATGTTTACGGTATAGATATTGAAAACAAAAATGTAGTAATTTCAGTAGGTGCAAAACAGTCAATTTATGATTTCTTGCTTTGTACGGTTAACCCCGGCGATGAAGTAATTTACCCCGTTCCCTATTGGGTAAGTTACCCTGAAATGATTAAACTTGTCGGTGGTGTTCCTGTAGAGGCACGCCCCTCAAAAGGGTTACAAATTACTTTAGAAGATTTACTTAAAAAAGTTACTTCAAAAACCAAAGGAATAATGATCAATACCCCAAATAACCCAAGCGGTTTGATATATCCGGAAAGTTTTATCAAAGGTATTGTGGAATTTTGTGAACAAAAAAATATTTGGCTTTTGACAGATGATATTTATAACCGTCTTGTCTTTGATAACGGCAGTTATGTAAGCCCCTTTAAATATGCAAAAAACCCACAAAACATTTTGGCAGTTAACGGTGTATCAAAAGTATACGGTTTAACAGGTCTTCGTATAGGTTGGGGCGTTTCTTACAATACGGAACTTATTGCCGCCATGGGCCGCATGCAAGCACAAACAACTTCTTGTAACAGTTCCTTGTGCGAAGCCGGCGCTTTGGGTGCTTTGGAAGGGGATCAAGGGGTTATTGATGAACTCCGTAAAAATTTAGAACACAACAGAAATGTTTTACTTGGGGAACTTGCAAAGATTAAAGATATTGAAGTTTTTACCCCGCAAGGAACATTTTATTCCTTTGTAAACATTTCCAAATACAACAAAAGTTCAATGGCTTTTGCCGAATTTTTGCTTGATAAAATTTTATTATCTGTAGTACCGGGTGCAAACTTTGGGGTGGACGGTTATGTCCGCATCAGTTATTGCGCCAGCGAAGAAAATATTCGTGAAGGTTTAAGGCGCTTAATCTGGGCTTTAGATAAAAATGACACTGATCCTATACAGATCGGTGATAAATTAGTTAAAAAGGATTGGTAAGTATGAAAAAGATTAATGCATGTGCTTATGAAAGCAAATATGGTTTAGATAATATCGGTATCAAAACAAATAAAACCGTATATTGGAACTTAACTACCGAAGAATTATATGAAATGGCCCTTGCCAAAGGTGAAGGTAACATAACTTATGGTGGCGCATTTTGTACGGAAACAGGCAAATTAACAGGACGTGCACCAAATGACAGATTTTTTGTCAAAACACCGGAAGTAGCAGATAAAATTTGGTGGAATAAAAGTAATAAACCGATAGATGAAAAATATTTCGATATTCTTTTTGAAAAAGCCAAAAAGTATATGGAAAACATTGATCTTTTTGTGAGAGATGCATATGTCGGTTCCGCAGAAGCTTCCAGAATGCCGATCCGCGTAGTTTCAGAATATGCATGGCATAATATTTTTGCCCGCAATATGTTTATTCAACCTAAACCGGAAGAAAGGCAAAACATTATTCCGCAATTTACCGTTGTATTTTTACCTAATTTGAAAGCAGACCCCGCAACTGATGGTACCGAAAGTGAAACAGCAATCTTAATCAACTTTAACAAAAAGATTGTTTTAATTGCCGGTACTGCTTATGCAGGTGAAAGCAAAAAAGCAATTTTTACAGTAATGAATTATATGTTACCGCAAAGGGGTATTATGACAATGCACTGCTCTGCCAACGTCGGCAAAAATAATGACAGTGCCTTGTTCTTTGGCCTTTCCGGTACAGGTAAAACCACATTATCCGCTGATGTAAACCGTGGGCTTATCGGTGATGATGAACACGGTTGGGATAATGATGGCGTATTCAATTTTGAAGGTGGTTGCTATGCAAAAGTTATTAAACTTTCTGCAGAAGCAGAACCTCAAATCTATGCAACAACGCACCGCTTTGGCACTATTTTGGAAAATGTCGTATTTGATGAAAACACCCGCACCTTGGACCTTGACAGTGCCGCTTTAACAGAAAACACCCGTGCATCTTACCCGCTTAATTATATTAGCAATGCTGTTCCTTCAGAACGCGGGCCACATCCGAAAAATATTATCTTCTTAACTTATGATGCTTTTGGTGTTTTACCCCCGATTTCAAAACTTTCAAAAGAACAGGCAATGTACCACTTTATCAGCGGCTATACCGCCAAAGTGGCCGGAACGGAAAAGGGCGTAAAAGAACCGCAAACAACTTTCAGCACATGTTTTGGCGGGCCTTTTATGGCATTACATCCTTCCAAATATGCCGAACTTTTAAAGCAAAAAATTGAAAAATATAACGCAAACTGCTGGCTCGTTAACACGGGTTTAGTAGGGGGCCCTTATGGTATTGGTAAGCGCATCAGTATTAAATATACCCGTGCACTTTTAAATGCTGCCTTAGATGGTAAACTTGCAAAAGTTAATTTTGTAAAAGATACAGTGTTTGGTTTTGAAATTCCTTGCGAATGCGAAGGTGTTCCGTCAGAAATTTTACAACCGGCAAATATTTGGCCAAATAAGGATGAGTATTATAAAAAATACCAAGAACTTGCAGCAGCTTTCGTCAAGAACTTTGAAAAGTTTAAAGACGGTTGCTCTCAAGAAATTTTAAGTGCTGCACCTAAACTTGCAGAACTTGTTAAATAATATAGTACAATATAAGAAAATAAAAACAAAGGAGAATTATTATGGCAAAAGCAAACGCAACATTTATGAAACCGCTCACACCGAGCGCTGAACTCTCAAAGGTAGTTGGCTGCAATCCGTTACCGAGAACCGAAGTCGTCAAAAAACTTTGGGCTTACATCAAAACAAACAATTTACAAGATACAAACAATAAACGCATGATCAATGCTGATGAAACTTTGAAATGCATTTTCGGCAAAAATCAAGTTAATATGTTTGAAATGACAAAAATTGTCAGCACACATCTTAAATAAGTTGTTTAATTCAGCCCCCACGCCTATTAAGCGTGGGGGTATTTTTTGCCTAATTTTTAAAAATAATGTAAAATGGCTACAAGGTTATTGAAGTTATTTTAGGGGGGATTATGAAAAAGGAATATAAAACAGATATTAAAAACGTTGCATACGATTATAAAATTTCAGACTTTTTAAAACAATTAGATAAAGGCGCTTTTTTAACCACACAATATGCCGGGGAAAATAATGTCATGACTATCGGGTGGGCGCAAATCGGTATAATTTGGCGCAAACCCGTGATGACGGTTTTAGTTCGTAAAAGCCGCCATACAAAAACTTTACTAGACGGTTCAAAGGAATTTACTGTTTCCGTTCCTTTAAATTGCGATATGCAAAAAGAATTGGCACATTGCGGGACTGTTTCCGGTAAAGATGAAGATAAAATCTCCACACAAAAACTTAAAATACTTGAGAGTGAAAAAATAAACACTCCTTGTCTCGATATGCTTGGTTTACATTATGAATGTATGGTACTTTATCAAACGGAAATAAAACTTTCCGAACTTGATGAAATTGTCAATGATACTTGGTATCAAGACGGGGATACCCACACAATGTATATAGCCGAAATTGTTAATACCCGTTCCATAGAATAAAAAATTTGCATTTTCTCTTGTAATTTAATATACTCTAGTGGATAATTTACAATTTCAGAGGTTTTTATGGCAACAGATTTAAAATTTTCTACCGCCGGGTTTCGCGGCACTTTGGGTGAAACTGTAACCGCCCACAATATTTATCGTTTGGCTTGTGGTATTGCTGAACATATTTTTACCGATCCTTACTATGGTTTCGAAGGTGAAGGATATAAAAAACATTTAGCAGAAAAAGGCTTAAAATTTAAACGCCCGCTTGTTCTAGTCGGTGGGGATACACGTTTTATGTCCCAAAATCTTGCGGATGTAGTGTGTGATGTCTTAACCACAAAAGGTATAACAGTACGCCGTGCTAAATATCCTTTACCGACACCTGTTGCCGAATGGGCCGTATTAAATGAAGGTGCAGTGGGTGCAGTTGTTATTACCGCAAGTGAAGGTGAATATACACAAAACGGCCTTAAATGGATTTCATATTATGGCGGTATCGCAAACAATGAAGTAGTTTCAGATATCGAAGCGAAAACATTACCGGCTAATATGGTAACACGTTCAATTACTGAGTTCGGTTATAAAAATGCCGCTGTGGCCGAGCAAAATTTTAGAAACGAATACTTAAAACACTTAATGTCTTTCATTAATGTGAAAGCTATTAAAAAGGCGAAGTTAAAAATAGGTATAGATCCTCTTTTTGGTGCTGCTGATAATTATTTTCGTGAGTTTTTAACTAAAATAGGCGGTGTTGAAATATATGGTATTAATGAGGGACGTGATGTATTATTTGGAGGAACAGTTCCAAATGCCGGGCCTGTGTCTTTGAAAGATTTAAGTAAACTTGTCGTAAGTAAAAAATTACACCTAGGTATTGCGTGTAACAGCGATTGTGATAAATTCGGTATTATTGGGCCGGACGGTGAGTGGATTTCCCCAAACCAAATTGCCCCTATTTTACTTGAACACGTTATTTTGAAACGTAAACAACAAGGGCGTGTTTGCCGTAGTTTAATCACTACAAATTTGATTGACGAAGTTGCTAAAAGCCACGGCATGACTGTAAGGGAAACACCTGTCGGTTTCAAATATATTAATGAACTAATGATTAGTGGGCAATATATCTTTGGTGCGGAAGAATCAGGCGGTATAGCAGTATCCGGAAACACACCGGATAAAGACGGTATTTTGGCTTGTATGCTCGTACTTGAAATGATTGCCATGAGCGGTAAAAATTTAAAACAGATTTTTAAAGATTTCTACAAAAAGTACAAACCCTGTTATGATCAAAAAGTCAGTATCCCCAAAAAGGCTGTTGAAATAATGCAAATTATGGAGAAATTAAATTTAAGACCTCCACTCTCAATAAACAAAATGTCTGTTTGGCGTATTGATCAAAGTGACGGTTTTAAATTTATCTTAAAAAACGGTGCGTGGCTTGCTCTCCGCCCTTCAGGAACGGAGAATTTGATAAGAATTTACGCCGAAGCAAAAGATCCCAAACTTCCTGGTATCTTAATTGCTGAGGCTAAAAAAATAATTGCTAACTTATCATAAATAATACGGGGGGTATTATGAAAATTAAGGATATTTATACACGCGAGATTTTAGATTCGCGTGGGTTTCCTACTCTTAAAACGACTGTTGTCTTGGATGGGGGTTTTATAGGTATTGCAAGTGTTCCAAGCGGTGCTTCCACCGGTAGCCACGAGGCGTTGGAATTAAGAGATAAAGACAAAAATCGTTTTCTCGGTAAAGGTGTTTTAAAAGCCAAGAAAAATGTTGAGAAATTAAAAAAACATTTAGTTAACAAAAACTTTAAAAATGTTTTGGAAATAGATAAAGTTCTTTTAAAATTAGATGGCAGTTCTAATAAAACCACCTATGGTGCAAATGCTATTTTAGGTATTTCTATGGCTGTTTTGCGGGCAGGTGCTGCAAGCAAAAATATGCCGCTTTATAAATATTTAAGGCAGGTTTACGGCATTAAGGAAAAGCAATATCTTTTGCCTGTACCGATGTTGAATATTATTAATGGCGGCAAGCATGCAGACAGTGGTTTAGATATACAGGAATTTATGATTGTGCCGGCTTTTGCCAAAACTTTTAAGGATGCCCTTCGTGCCGCAAGTGAAACTTATCATACATTAAAATCTTTGTTAGCAAGTAAAAAAATGAGTGTTTCTGTCGGCGACGAAGGCGGTTTCGCACCTAAAATAAAAAAGCATGAAGACGCTTTAAAGATATTAGTGGAAGCTTCCAAAAAAGCAGGCTACCCTAAAATGCAAATCGCTTTAGATGCCGCTTCAAGTGAGTTCTTTAGAAACGGAATTTATTATTTTGAAGGTAAGAAACTTGATTATAAAGGGCTTATACAAGTTTATAAAAATTGGGCAAAAAAATATCCGCTTATTTCTTTAGAAGATCCTTTACAGGAAGATGCCTGGCCCGCTTGGCAGTACCTTACAAAAGAACTTGGGAAAAAATTAAATATTGTCGGAGATGATTTATTCGTTACAAACCCTATTCGCTTAAAACAAGGTATAACCGGTAAAATTGCAAATTCAATTTTGATAAAATTAAATCAGATAGGTACAGTTTCAGAAACGGTGCAAGTTATAAAAATGGCAAAACAAGCAAGATATTTGCCGATAATTTCACACCGTTCTGGTGAAACAGAGGATACTTTTATAGCAGATCTTGCCGTTGCAGTAAATGCAGGTGCAATTAAAACAGGTGCTCCGGCACGGTCGGAAAGAACGGCCAAATATAATAGACTGCTTGAAATTGAAGAGGAATTAGGTAAAAAAGCAAAATATGCTGATTACTTTAAAAGATAATGAAAATATTTAAAAATAAACGTAATATTTTGTTGATTATTATCGCAATTTTGTTGGCGGTTTTAGTATTTAATGACAGCTTCTTCGCGTTATTGCATAACTCGCTTAAAATGCGTAATTTAAATGAAAAAATTGATGTACTTGACGCCGAATATGAAAAATTAAATGAAGAATATAACAAAATTCTTTCCGGTGATCGTTCTTTCTTGGAGGAAGAAGCCCGTGTTAATTATAATATGGCACGTGAAGGGGAAATAGAGTTTAGGATAAAAAAATGAAAATATATACACTTATGTTAGGACCTATGTCCAATTGCACTTATATCGTTGAAAACGAGGGGCAGGCAATTTTAATTGATCCCTCTTGGGATATGGCTGCGATTTATAAATTATTAGAAAATAAATCTTTAAAGCCGGTTGCTGTATTTTTTACACATGCGCATCAGGATCATATGACAAATGCCGATCAATTGCTTAAAAAATACGGTTTAAAGGGTTACTTGGAAGAAAAAGATGAAACGTTTTGTGAACTCCCTAATAATTTAATAGAGACCTATAAAGCACCCAAAGAATTTAAATTTGCAGGGCTGAATATAGAGGTTCTTTTAACACCCGGCCATACACGCGGTTCCGTTTGTATAAAGATAGATAATGTTTTGTTTACCGGGGATACTTTATTTGTAAATTCGGTCGGCAGAACAGATTTGCCAGGAGCTAACCCCGATAATTTAATTCAAAGTTTAACTATGCTTGCTGGATTACCGCAGGATACAGTAATTTATTCCGGGCATTCTTACGGTATAAATGACGGATTTAAAAGTACTATCAAGCAAGAACTTGCCACAAACCCATATTTAAAAATGGCTAAGGAAAACCCTAAAATATTGGAGGATATGCTTTAATGCATCCTTTTATACATATTTTCGGTTTTCCTATTCCTTCTTACGGCATAATGACGGCCTTGGCTTATGCAGCAGGCCTTTATTATTGTTATAAAGAACAAGCAAAACTCGGGCTTAATAAAGATAAAATTTTTGATCTTGTTTTTTGGATAGTTATCGGGGCTCTTGTCGGGGGAAAAGTATTTTATATTTGGTTTAATTTTGATAATTTTTTATCTTCAAATTTAACTGAAAAAATACGTTATGGTTTTGTTTTTTACGGTGGGCTTATAGGCGGTTTTACGGCAGGTTATATTTGGCTTAAAAGGTATAAACAGCCGATATTGCCGGCACTTGATTTCTTTGCTGTACCGCTTGCACTAGGCCATGCAATCGGGCGTATTGGTTGCTTTTTAGCAGGTTGTTGCTATGGTAAAATTTCCCATAATTTCTTGGCTGTTAAATATACTGATCCTCAAAGTTTAGTACCCCATCATTTACATAATGTTGGCCTATATCCCGTACAACTTATGGAAAGTTTTGCTGTATTAATTTTATTTTTTATCTTGCTTTATTTCTACCAAAAACCTCATAAAAAAGGCGTAATTTTTGCAGGTTATTTGCTTGGATATGGGGTTATCCGTTTTGTGCTTGAATATTTTAGGTTTGACGATAGAGGGGCTGGTTTATTTGGGTTTTCGCCTTCGCAAATAATTGCTATAATTTTAATAGTTATATCGGTATTTTTATTTAAGAGAAAAGAAAAATGAGCGCAAAACAAGATATTTTAAAATATAACGGATTAAGGCCTGAAAGGCTTGATATTTTTGTGACGGAAAACTTCCCCGAACACTCAAGGAATTTGATACAAAACTTAATAAAAAAAGGGCAAATTACGGTTAACGGTAAAACAGTAAAACCATCTTATCCCCTGGAAGAAAGTGACGAAATAAAAATAACTTGGCCTGTGATAAAAAATACATTACACATTAAGGATTTAATCATTTTCGAGGGAAAAAACTTTTTTGTAATCAATAAACCGGCAGGGCTGCTTGTTCATCCGCAAAGTCTTGCATGGGAAGAAAATAAAACTGCGCTTTTTGCTTCAGAGGAAACTTTGGTTTCGGCTATATATGCAAACCCTCCTGCCAATTTTGATAAAAATATGCCACGCCTTGGCCTTGTTCACAGGCTTGACAAAGAAACAAGCGGAATAATGTTAATTGCCAAAAATGAGCGTTTCCAAAGTGCTATGATGGAAATGTTTGCAAACCGCGAAGTCCATAAAACTTATAATGCAATATGTTGCGGGGAAATGCCCCAAAAAGAAGGTTTAATTGATGTCCCGATAGGACGCGAAGCAGGTGGCAGAATAAAGGCCTCACCCGTAGGTCGTGAAGCACAAACAAAATTTAAAGTCAAACACCAAAAAGGTAAATTTTATTGGGTTGAATTGCATCCTCTAACAGGCCGCACAAATCAGTTGCGTGTGCATATGAATTGGCTGGGTTGCCCTGTTTTGGGCGATTGGCTTTATAAAGGTGCAACAGCCCCTCGTTTGATGTTACATGCGCGTAAACTTGAATTTAAAAATCCTATAACACATAGGCAAGAGTGTTTTGAAGTGGAACCACCTAAAGATTTTTTATCTGCCTGGAAAGAATTAAAATAAATTCTTATTTCGGTAATCTGCCTGATAATAGTTCCGCAAAGGGGCGTGTCGGCTCAAGTTTAGCAAGAACAATGCGAAGCGCTGCCGTCATAGGTACAGCCATGAACGCGCCCGGTATACCCCAAACAAGGCCCCAGAAGATCAAAGAACCTATTACAGCAACCGGGTGTAAATCTACACCGTCACCTAAGATTTTCGGCTCAATTAAACTGCCCAAAACGAATTGGATGATAGACGGAATAAGCAAAATCAAAACAAATTTTACACCCCACCCGAATTGCAAGTAAGCAATAGGCATAGGAATAATAACTGCTAAAACGGAGCCGATATTAGGTATAAAGTTAAGTAGTACCGTTAAGGCAGCGAACATTATTGCTAAATCAAGCCCACATGTCGTATATACTACCCATACACAAAAACCGGTTATTACAGACATTATGATATGAATATATAAATAAGCAGAAACTTTATTTTGAATTTCTTTAAGTAAATCATTAGTGATTTTTGTGCGCCCGCTACCAAGTAACATAAAAAATAAGAAGATAAATATTAAAAAGGAGTAAGAAATAAATGTCATAGCACCTGAGCCTACCCCCTTTAAAAATTTACCGTAATGTGGGACAGATAAAACCTCCCTTATACTTGTAAAATTAAGGAATTCTTCCGGGACAGGTATTTGCAAACTCTTTAAAAATGCTGTGAAGTGGTTTAAAGCTTCAAGTACTTTTACCCGGTAGGTTAATGCTTCTTGGGCGAAGTTTGATATAGAGTTGGCAACAAAAATTATGGTAAGCACAAGAGGTACTAAAACAACAGTTGTTGCAATTAGGACACATAACCATTTAGGCCAACGTGTAAAGTATTTGATATAACGGATGAGGGGGGTAATCATAGTGAAAACGAAGACCGATATCACCAAAGGTACTAAAATTGCACGCGTATAAATAAGCGCAATTATTATACATACAGATGCAATAATTGTTAGGCAAAGGGTATTTATTTTATTATATGTGCTAACGGTTGCCGGTGCCGGTACTGATTTTGAAGATTTATTCATAATATTTTCTGACCTCTTTTACTAAGGATATAAGTTGCTTTTCCAAATTTAAAAAATCATTATGGGCGATATCTATTATACCCCATTTTAAATTTAAAGAAGCAGCCGAAACTTGCGGATCTAATATTTTGAACAGTGCGTCAAATTTCCTAATATTATTATTAAAGACATTACAAGATATCGCAAGTTCTTTTAGAGTAAGGGTTTCTTCAGTAGGGAAAATTTTTAAGCAATTGAAACGGAGTTCTTGTATAGAATCATATACGTTAAAAGCAAATTTTTGTAAAGCTAAAGCAAAATTTAAAAAATCTTGTTCAAAAGCAGTATCACGCACTTCAAATTTGCGTTTTTTTTGAACTAAGATTTTATCAAACCTGTCCTCAAGTACTTTGAAATCTTTTATCAATGAGGAAAAAAGTTTAATTTGTTCGTTAAATTCCGAGTTAAATGCTTTTAAGTTTTTTGTCATCAGCAGCTTTAGGGAAAACTAAAGAAATAATTGTCCCAACCCCATATTGAGAACGAACAGTAATATTCCCGCCGTGTAAATTCATAATACGTTTAACTAAAGCGAGGCCCAGCCCCCAACCTTCAATTTGACCTGTAAAAAAGTCATCTATTTGATAGAATTTATGGAAAATTTTAGTTATATGCTCTTCCCTGATACCTACGCCGTTATCTGCTACAGCTAAAACATCTTTTCCGTTATCTTGGTAATAGAATAAACGTATCTTTTTAGATACATTATTATTGAATCTTATTGCATTGTCCACTAATTCCTCTATCGCAATAGCAAGCAAAGTTCCGTCTGCTTTTACGGTAGTATCATTTTCACATTTAACTTCTATAGTAGGCGCTTTTTTACGTATAGTATTGTCCGATGAAGTTATACTTATTGAATCATCTCTAAGAATACATTTTGAAGATGTATCTGAAAATACTTTCCTTACATTTACATCTGTCTTTACTAAATCTTCCGGGAGTAAATCACTGATATTAGCGAACCTTACCAACTTGTCAACCAAGACACTTAACTTTTCCCCTTGTTTATTGATATCTTCAAGTGCTTTTATGTTAAAAGAAGACATCTCTTCCGGTTTTACAGAGGAAAGAATTGCCTCAGAATAACCATTAATAATTGAAAGAGGTGTTTTTAATTTATGT
This sequence comes from Elusimicrobiaceae bacterium, assembly GCA_016281355.1. Taxonomy (GTDB): domain Bacteria; phylum Elusimicrobiota; class Elusimicrobia; order Elusimicrobiales; family Elusimicrobiaceae; genus Proelusimicrobium. Next base: position 15,153 of record JAEEIL010000012.1, read on the forward strand.
GATACCAAAGATAATACCCTTGTGGCTGCATCTTTGGCGAGGGAATTATCCCCTTCCGTAGAATGTTGTGCATGTTTTTCTTTTTCTTCCATAATTACCTCTAAAATAAATAATTTAACCCAACACCAAATAAGTCTCTATTAGTATGATGTTTTTCAAATAGATGGTTGTATATTAAAGTTGTTACTAATTTTTCCGTAATCGGAATTATAGTTTTAATCATCACTGAATGCGCTATTAAATCATTTTCATAGTTAATATACTTATAACTTAATGTAGTTTTTGTACTGTTTTCAGTAGATAACCATGTAATGCTTCCACCTGTGGAAAAGCGCGGTAAATTTAAAACATAATCTATCGTTCCCAAGTCAGCAAGTTCATTTTGATTCATGATACCGCCGAAAGCAGTTATATCGTTTACTTTATCCGGATATGTAAAAATATTTCCGTTAATATTAAAATTGTAAAGATTTGCGAAGTTGAAATTAAGCCCACCTTCAAAAGCCCACTGTTTAAAATTTTCTTTATTTAGAGGGGAGGTTCCTCTTGCCATATTTGCTTTTTGATTTGCAAAAGCAGTTTTTAAATAACCGCCGGCGTAAATATTATTTATATCATCACTTCTTAAAATGCCCTCAAGTTTTAAACTCCCTCCATAAGCTGAAGCTTCATTGGCATCAGGGTACCAAAAAGGTACCAATGTTAGATCGACAATCGGGAAACTTAACATAAAAGGCAAATGAAAAGAATAAATTTTGTCGTTTGAACCTTCATAATCGGTAAGATCAAAAATAAAACCTGCCGAAACTGTATCCCCTTCAAATATGCTTGCAGAAATTTCATTTTGCCAAAAACGAGAATTTTTAATAAATAAATCCCCCAAGTTAAAAGCAAATCCTGTTAGTGCCAAATTACAAAATACAAACAAACAAAATAACTTTTTCATTTTATTTCTCCATTATTTGATGTATCTCATCATTTATCAAATCTGCTTCCGGGCCAATAATCACCTGTACTATACCTTCTTTATTTATGACCCCTCTTGCCCCTAATGATTTTAGGGTTTCCGTATCAACCTTTGCGTTATCAAAAACTTCTAAACGCAGGCGTGTAGCGCAAGCACCCAAAGTTTTAATATTCTCTTTACCGCCTAAAGCAATCAGATATTTTGAGCCCCTTGAATCTTCTTCATTTGTTTGCACTTGCTTTTGGGTTGGTGGAACACTTTCCTGTTGGAATTGCGGTATTGTTTCCCTACCGGGTGTTTTCAAATTCCATTTGCGTATAGCAAACCTAAACAATAAGAAATATAAAATTCCGTAAATTACGCCGACAATAAGCATTAACCAAGGATTTGTGCTTATTCCGAAGTTCAAAAGATAATCAAATAAACCTGCTGAAAATGTAAAGCCGAGTTTAACGTTAAGTAAGTTCATGATTACCATACTTAAACCTGTTAAAACCGCATGCAAAACATATAGAGGGAAAGCTAAAAACATAAAGGCAAATTCTATCGGCTCTGTAATACCTGTTAAAAAGGAAGTTAAAGCAGCACTGATCAATATACCTGCAGTGGCTTTGCGGTTTTCTTTATAAGATTCCATTATCATCGCAAGTGCTGCAGCAGGCAAACCAAACATCATTATCGGGAAGAACCCTGCCATAAAGGCACCGGCAGTAGGATCCCCTGCGAAAAAGCGCCATAAATCGCCGTGTTTCATAACTTGCACACCGGCCTCAACAACACTGAAATCACCGAACTGAAACCAAATGAAGTTATTCAATACATGGTGCAAACCTAAAGGTATAAGTAAACGGTTTGCCACACCGAAGAAGAATAAACCTATATTATTGCTTGCTATAACCCAATTCCCGAAACCGGATATTACATTGGAAATAGGCGGCCAAATATATGCGAAGATCAATGCATAAACAACCGCAAACAATCCTGTGATTATAGGCACGAAACGTCTGCCACCGAAAAATGCAAGAAATGGGGGAAGTTTAACTGCTTTGTATTTATTATAAAGTGTTCCTGCAGTTACACCCATAATAATACCGCCTAGCACCTGCATATCTATTTTGTCATTAAAAACTTTTATTCCCGCAGTCATAATCATATAACCTACGAAAGCGGATAATGCTGCTGCGCCGTGTTCTTCTTTGGAAAATCCTACCGCGACACCAAGGGCAAATATAATTGGGAGATTATTAAATACAGCATTTCCGGCAGCTGCTAAGAATTCGATATTTAGCATATCCGGTTGACCGAATCTGAGAAGTAAACCGGCTATCGGAAGTACGGCAATAGGTAACATTAAAGATTTACCTAAAGTTACGAAAAATGCCGATATTTTTTTAAGAAAATCTCTCATAATTATAAATCGAACTCCTCTTTAACCATAGATCTAACCTCTCCGACACTTGTGCAAGTAAGTGCCTTTTGGGCCACCTTTTCACACTTTTTGATATCTAATTGACGAATTAAAGCTTTTATATCTGCAACTACACTGGGTACTACACTTAAGGCCCTTATGCCAAGGCCCATAAGTAAAATAGCACCGGCGGGTTCACTTGCAACAGCACCGCAAACACCCACTGGAATATTTTTGGATTTAGCACCTCTTACAATAATATCAATCATTCTCAAAACAGACGGATTTAAACTGTCTGAGAGGAAATTTAAAGTAGGATGTGCCCTATCTAATGCCAATATATATTGGGTAAGGTCATTTGTTCCTATGGAGAAAAAGTCCGCTTCCTTTGCAAATTCATCAGCCATTATGGCGGCGGATGGCACTTCCATCATCATACCAACTGAAACTTTATCTATACCTAATTTCTCTTGTTCTTCTTTGACAAATCTCTTTACTGTTTTAATTTCTTCTATAAAGGTTACCATCGGTATCATTATCTTTGCTATCCCGTAGGGTTTTACCCTCATTATCGCGCGGAGTTGTGTCTTTAAAAGTTCCACATTTGCAAAAGAAGTTCTTATTCCGCGCCTGCCCAGAATAGGGTTTTCTTCCTGTATTTGCGGAATAAAAGGGATAGGCTTATCTGCTCCTACATCCAAGGTGCGGATAATAACCGGATGTCCTTTTTGCAAGTCGGCTATTTTTTGATAAATTTCATATTGTTCCTGTTCGGTAGGTGCTTTTTTGGCATTAGCAAATAAGAATTCCGTTCTTACTAATCCGATGCCTTGCGCACCTTGTTCTGCACTTTGTTTGGCTTGGTCTATTGTGCCGATATTGCCGCTTACGATTACCTCAACGCCATCTTTAGTTTTTGCCGCATCAAAAGCATGAAGCAAATTTTTCTTTCTATTTATTTTAAGCAGCTTAACTTTTTGTTTTATCTCATTAATATTGGCGGGATTTACAGTAACAATACCGAGTTTAGAGTCCAAAATAATATCTTGCCCATTTTGAATTTCCAAAACTGCCGGGCCTGCCCCGATAATTGTAGGAAGCCCCAAAGTTTTTAACATTATTGAAACATGTGATAAAGCAGAGCCTTCTGCCATTACTACGCCTGTAACATGTTCATTAAGTTCTTTCAAATGATGTGATAAAAGTTCCTTTACGATTACTATTGTATCTTCTTTAAACTCAGGCAAAGAGTAATTATTGCCGGTTAAATCGGTTAAGATACGGGTTTCCAGGTCAATAAAATCAGCTATTCTGGAACGCAGTATATCATTGCCTGTATTTTTTAAAACATCTATAGCCCTTCTTACAGCAGTAGAAAATGCATAAGCAGCGCTATAACCTTTGGCTATTGCCTGGCGTGTTTCTTGTATTAAAAACGGATCTTCCAAAATAGTGATGTGGGCAAGCAAAATTTCTTCCCGATCTTTTTGCCCGTACACTGCATGGCGTTCTTTGTCTAATGTGCTTTTAACATGTTGCAAGGATGTTAAAAATTTTGACAATTCTTCTTCCGGACTTAAAGGGGTTTTTTCTTCTACTTTGAACTGAAGATCCTTGAGCACATAAGCCTTACCGATACTTAATCCGTCAAGGATACCGATACCTTTTATTTTGGTTTCCCCGGTTTTATTGAGTTTTACGGGTTCAATAATAGGATTTTGTTTTACAATGTTATTTTTTAAATCTTCGGAAATAAAAGTTTTAATTGTAGATACCGCAGCGTCTGCATTATCGCCGTAAGCTTTTATTTGAATTTTATCACCGTATTCTATTGCTAAGCCCAAAATCTCCACAACACTTTTTGCATTGGCCTGTTTATCGTCTTTCAACATAAAAACATTGGTGTTTTTAAAATTTTGTGCTTGTGCGGCTACTTCACCGGCAGGCCTTGCATGCAGACCCGTTTTATTTAAAATAGTAAACTTTTCAGTAGTAGCGGAACGTTCATCTTCAGAAATGTCTTCTTGTATTGCGGTATTATTTAAAGATATTTCAAAAATTTTATTTTGGATATTTGTCTCCCCGAAATTCTCTTTTTTAAGGGTCACATCCAGGGGGGAGGCAACAACCATAATTACGGCGTTGCTGGGAATATATTTAGCTAAGAAATCCCTATCAAATTCAATTAATTTTTGGCCTCGTATTACTCTATCGCCTTCTTTAACGAAAGTTTTAAATCTTTGGCCTTTTAAAGATACTGAATCTACCCCGATATGTATCAATATTTCGAAACCGTCTTTTTCTAGGACAATTGCATGTAAGCATTTGTGTAAAGTTTTAACCACGGCATCCGTGGGGGCATATATAAAATTTTCTTCCGGGAGTATTATTACACCATCGCCCAACATTTTTTGGGCAAAGGCTTCGTCGGGAATTTGCGTGATATCCAGTGCCTTGCCTTTAATAGGGCTGTACAACACTAAAGTTTTTAGATCCATAGTACCTCTCACTGTATATATACAATTTAACATTTATTAGGGGCTTTGTAAAGAGGAATTTTACGCGTTCTTTCCCATCATATTTTTTGCAAACGCAAGTGAAGCGTTTGCATGTTATTTTGCTTTATTGATTATTTATATTTTTTAATTTGAGTTCAAGTATTTTATCTTCGGGTATAAATGGGGAAATTTGGTTTAAATTTAAATTTGTTGCTACCAGGTCAAAAAGTTCCCCGTGGGGCAAACCCTGCATAATTCGGTTTTGTTTGTTTAAATAAAATTTGGCGCTGTCAAGCAAAGCATCTTTTGGGGCAAGCCCAACGAGTTCACTACCCGTCACTTTAATATCAAATTTACTTGCGATGTTCTTACAAGTTTCGTATACCAAATACAAGGGGGCTTTTTTATAGTCCTCAATATTTATTGAAACCTGACAAAAACCGTACTCTTCTATATACCAACCCAAAGTTTTTATGCCGGATAGTTTTGCGCGCAATTCTTTAGCGATTGTTTTCGCCAAGTTTAAATCTTTAGTATTAAGATTAATATTATAAGCGAGGAGGAAATTCCTTGCACCGATACATAAAGCACCTGATTTTTTAACATTTTCTGTTAAGTTATTCGGGCCGAAATCAGGTGGACAAACTGTTAATTTTTCCATCAAGTTTTCATAACCGCCCTTTCTTATAAAACTAAGTTCTTGGCGCTTTAAATTGCTTGCTGCGGCCCCATATAAGTATACCGGCACATCATAATTTTTTGCTATTTCCTGTGATACATTTCTTGCTATTTCAGAGCAATCTTCAAGGGTTGTTTTTTTAAGAGGGATAAACGGGCAAACATCTACGCAGCCTATTCTGGGGTGCACACCGGAATGTTTACGCATATCAATAAGTTCAATGCTTTTTTTAATTAAGGATAAGGCTGCATTAGGAATAATTTCTTTAGGAGCAGTAAATGTTATAACCGTCCTATTTGCACTTTTACCCATTTCACATCCAAGTAGTTCTACCCCTTTTACGGATGTAAGTGCAGATAAAATTTGTCTAATCTTATTTTTGTCTGAGCCTTCACTGATATTAGGAACACATTCAATTAAATTCATAATTAGTCGAACCAAGGGTAAAATTTATCCCTGTTTTTTGTAAATATTACGGCAGATGCCGTTAACAAAGCAGCAGGGGAGAATGCTTGAGGTTTATCAATATCAATTTGGAAATTTGCGGTCGCACGTCTAAAAGAGAGTATTTTCCCTTTGCTTTCATTTTTACCGGTTATTAAGTAGTCGGTGCGTAGGCTGCCACCTAAGTGCCCGAATAATTTGCGTGCAAAGGCTTTGAGTAATGAACTCTCCGTTATGGTTGCAATTTGTTCGTCTTTTTCAAAGATTTTAAATTTTCTTTGAAAGAAAATTTTGCATGTTTCTATACGAAACACAACGGTGTAAGCACTGGTTAATACCAAATAGGAATATTTAAATAGGCCGTTATTCCTGCGTATGATTTTAAATAAAATTTTGCCTTTATCTGTGTAAACAAAAATAGGTGCGGGAAATAAAATATCAAGTATATATCCCCCGAGCATAAATATTAAACCAAATCCCGCAAACAAATAACATAAAGATAAAGCGGTATTAAACCAAATAGAAGAAGTAAAATCTTGCCTCATCAAAGAATATATTATGAGGTGAAGTAATGTAAAAGAAATTGCCCCGTAAAATCCGTATTCCTTTAAGAAACTGCTCCAGCGTTGAGAAGTAATAATAAAATTATGACCTTGATTGTCATATAATTTAAAAAACAAATCCGGTGAGCCGTATAAACGGGTACCTATTATCGGGTAGAAAGATTTTGGGTTCGTTTGCTTTTTATACATAAGAGGTGAAAAAACAAAATTATAAACGAAGAAGAAAAACATAACCGAAAGGTATATAAAAACAAGAGAAGCAACAATAGTAAATTTCTTTGATATATACGGTTTTTGATTTTTTGTTTCTTCCTGGGTTTTATTATCAGGTAAATTGTTTGGAAGAGGTTGCCACTCCGGCTTTTGTGCTTCCGGTGCAGAAATATTTTCTTCAACTAAATGGTCCTCATCAGTTATAAGCGGTAAGTCTTCAATTTCTTTGGGCTTTGGGGCTATGAAAGATAAATAAAGGTCGGCGTCAGTATTCGATATACCGGAAAACTCTATTTTATATGCTTTGGAATCTGCCAAAAAATAACCTTCGGTGAAATTCGATCCGCCTGCAGTATAACTAAAATATAAATATGGATCTAGGGTGGAAAATTCGCTTTTTTTAAGTTCTTCGCCGGAATAGGTATTTTTTGTTAATTTCAATTTTTTATTTTTTAATTGTTTTATTCTGGTATTTGCGGTATTTTCAAGGCAATCTAAATTATTACAATTTTCTAATTTAGATATAATGATTTTGTTGTTTCCTTTTTTTAAACTTAACACTTCATTTTTTACTGTTTTAACATTTTGCCATTTTTGTGGCAGTGATATAGTAAAACTTCCGTCTTTAGAGTTAAAAGACTTAGCAAAACAAGATAAACTTAATAAACAAAGAAAAACTACAAACCCCAATTTCCGCATATATTTATTATATAAAATTACGCAACTAATTATTAGAACCTGTTTGAAAAAAAGAAGTTTTGCTTATGCTTGATAAAATATCTTCTAAGCATATAACTGGAAAGCAATATCGATATCAAATCCGACACAGGTGTTGCAATAAAAACACCCTTTAAACCAAAAAATAAAGGCAAAATTAATACGGCAGGTATCAATAATAGAACTTGCCTTGAAAGGCTTAAAATTAAGGCTTTTAAAGGTTTGTTTGTCGCTTGAAAAAAGGCAGTCGTAAGTATTTGCATCGGTACAAGAGGCAACATGATATTAAAATACCTTAAAGCGCTTGATGCCATATTGATTAAAGCATCATCTGTAGAATTAAATATTGAAACAAATTGCCTTGCAAAAACTTCTGTTAAAATAAAGCCAATCGTAGTTGCAATAACACTCCAACGAACTGCCATTTTTAAAGTTTGTATAGCGGTATTATATTTCCTTGCACCATAGTTGTAGCCGACCAAAGGTTGTGCCCCCTGGCTGATACCGATAACCGGCATAATTATAATCGTGTTTATTGCAATAACTATACCCATTGCGGAAACTGCCAAATTGCCACCGTATTTTACAAGTGAGTGGTTTAAAATAATATTAAGCAAACTGTTTGCAAGCTGAAAAATAAATTGCGAAAAACCGATTTTTATGCCGTCCACAAACAAAATGAAATCAGCATTTAAATATTTTAGTTGTAGGCGGTATTTTGTCTTTTTACTAATTAGAAAAGCCATTACCCATGCTGAAGAACAAACTTGCCCGCATACTACTGCCCAAGCAGCACCTGCCATGCCCATATCAAAATAAAAAATAAACAAAGGGGCTAAAATTAAATTGATTATAGCACCGATAATTTGCGTCGCCATTGCTGTTTTCGGATGTCCGCTTGAACGTATAAAATGGTTTAACCCTATGGTAACCATTGCCATAGCATTTGCTATGAGCAAGGGTTTTGTGTATGCAATTGCATAAGGTAGAATTTCCGATGTTGCACCGAATGCTACTAAAATATCTTCCAAAAATATATAGGAAATGATTAAGGCAAATATTGCAACCAAAGAAAGATATACTACTGCATTCCCCAAAGTATGGCGTGCTTTTTCTTCATCTTTTTTGCCTAAATATATTGAAAATAAAGCGTTTGAACCTATACCGATAAGTACGCTTAAAGCCATGAATAAAATAGCAAGCGGAAAAACTATCGCAATACCGGCAATGCCTAATGCGCCAATAGATCTACCGATATAAATACGTGATATTATATTATGTAAAGCAATGACGAACATTCCGGCTACTGCCGGTGCTGAAAATTTGGTAAGTAATCTTGAAATTGTTCTATCTTTAAAAGGATTTTTTTCTGTTTTTGAACTCATAAAATAAGTTAATTTAGGCCCTAAAAAACCCACGCCTAAAAAAGCGCGCGGGTTTTAAAAAAGTTAATCATCCGATTTAAAAATAAGTTAAAGTGAAATAACTATCAACATCTTTTTTAGCATAGGCTTTTGCTAAACTTTTCTCCAAACCAATCATAGGAATGCGGCCCAAAGAAAGAACTTTAGTGTGGAAAGTTACCAAATCAAAATCCTTTCCGAGTTTCTTTTTGTATTTCTTTTGCAAGCGTTCAAATTCTTTTGCACCGACTATGTAAGAAACTGCCTCAAAAGGATTTAATGCTAAATAATTTAAGTATGTTTTAGCTTCTTCTTCTTTTATTCCTGCTTCTATTATATAGTCTAAAGCGGAATCAAAATCTAATTCTTTTGTTTGTAATTTATAATCTACCGTAGCATAAATTGCTTTTTTATAATTAAACCAAAGGTAGTTTAATTCGTCTTCCTCTTTATCAAAGAAACCATTTTCATATGCGGTATCTAAAGCGTATTTGATCCAACCGTGTATATAGAAAATATCATTCGATAATTTATATAACAAGGAAGCATTTGCAGGTTCGATTGAATAAATTAAAAGTTGCCCCGGTGTTATAAATTCTGCCGTATTAAATTTTATTTTCCCATAATTATAATCTTTATAATATTTTTCATCTTTTTCCTGAATAATTTTGGTTGTTTTATTCTTTTTTCCTGTTTTACCTGTTACCTTGCTTACTTTAGTTATTTGCGGAACGGTAATTAAAATTTCCCCTGTAGGTTTTTGTGCCAAAGGAATAGGGGGGAATACAGTTATTTTGGATGGTCTTTCTTTAAAAAGTGACGGAGCTGGAGTAATTACGATAGGTAAAGAAAGAGTCGGGAAAAGTTTATTATCTACGAAAAATTGGTCCGTTGCCATTATTTTGTCAGAATATGCATTTAATATTTTGTTATTTTCCGGTGCATCTTTATATTGTTCATAAAGTAAATAATAATCTTGAGGATATACAGCTACTTGTCCGTTCAAGAATCTTTCATCTAATTCTTCTTCGTTTAGTGATGCAATAACTTGCTGAGCAATACCTTCTAATAAAGATTTTTGTGCTCGATCAAGATTATTTTTTAAAGTGCTTTTTAAGCTACCGTATCCTGAGAGCATATATACTTTTTTGTACAAATATTCATAATCTTTTTTACCGATTCTGAAGTCCCCGTTATTTGGATCTCCTAATTTATTTTGTAAAAATGTTTTGTACTGCAACAAAGCTTTTTCCAAATTTTTTGTTGCTTGATTAAATTGATTTTTTATTGTTTTATCTTCACTGATTTTTGATATTAATTCCGTTAAACCCGGAATAGCACCGATCTCAAGGTCTATTTTTTCTATAGCTAATTTTAGATTTAAATCTGCCGGATTTTTGATATTTGCTTGTGCTTCTTTTAAAGTTTCCGGCATAATTTCTAAAAGCCTTAGAGAATAATCTATACGTTTTTGCATGGGTAATGTGTTTTTTAGTAATACCTCATAAACCGTATTTAGCGGTTCTAAATACCATAAGGCATCAAGTTCTAATTTGTTTTTATTTTTGATATCAAAGTATTTTAGACCTATGAGTTCTTTTAAGGTGTAATAATCAGCCTGCGCAAAAGCCGATAATGAGTTAGGGCGAATATCATTTAAAGTTTTAGATAAAGAATCTAATGCTTTGACTTTCTCTCCTTCATTGCGTGCATTGTGTTTGCTAATACTGACATCATAGTTATATAAATCCATGCCGATGGCGGCAACTTCTTCCTCATATAAAGCAGAAAGCATAGAAGTGTATTTGTTGGATAAAGCGAAAACTCTATCGTCGTTTACCAATAAGTTATCTTCCTTTGTCCCGGCAGTTGAAAGATTCCCCAAACTTAAAAAAACAGCAAAAAGTAAAAAAACACCCAACATCTTTTTCATAATCGTTAACCCTCTTTTAAATAAAGTTTCTCATACATTTTAACATATTTTTTGCAGTAAAACTAATAAAAATGTAAAATATCTTATACCTCCCTTTTTTAGCAAGAGGAAAATGGGAAGGGATATTACTCTTGGAGGATTTTATGTTGTTTTGGTTATTTCGTTGTTCAGCATTGATAGGGTTACCGTTGCTCACTTATGTCTTCTTACATAATTGGTATTCGGTTATCTTATCATTTTTGTTGGCATTAGTTTTAGTAGCAGCAGAATATTTTGTAAGAACTCTAAAATTTATGTCAATACTCATCGGAATTTTCGGTGCGCTTATCGGTTATGCAATTTTCTTAGTAGGCCAACACTTGGTAGTGCAAATGGCTTTGCCGGAAGTTTCTTCTTTTTGGCACTCTAATTCTTCCACAATTTCTGCAGTACTGACAATGCTTAGTGCCTGTATTTCTTTAATCAGTGCGCCTGAAGTTATGGGTATCAAACGTAAAGGGCGCCATATAAAAGTTGTGGATGCTTCGGCGTTAATTGATGGCCGTATTTATGATTTGTGTGAAAGTGGCTGTTTAACCGGCGAATTATTGATCCCGAGTTTTGTTGAAAAGGAATTATCTTCTTTAGCAAATTCTAAAGAGCCAACCGAAAAGGCGCGCGGCCGTCGTGGACAAGAAATTTTAAGGAAATTAAGAGACATAAGGGGTTTGCGAGTTTCTACTACTTCAAGGGAAGGAAAAGGTACAACATCTCAACGTAAGATAGCATCCTTGGCGGACCACTATAAAGCATCTATAGTCACGGTTGATTTCGATGTAAATAAGGAAGGGGCAATTCTCAATTTGCCTGTTTTAAATATTTCGGATTTAACCCGTTCTTTAAAACCTGTGTTTTTACCCGGTACTCAAATTTCATTATTCGTTATGAAGGAAGGTAAAGAAAAAGATCAGGGCATTGCTTACTTGGATGATGGTTCGATGGTCGTAATTGAAGGTGGTCGTAAGTTTATCGGTAAGCGTGCTGATGCGGTAGTATATTCAATATTACAAACTTCAGCAGGAAAGATGTTCTTTACCCGTGTTTGTAACAGCGAAGAATAATGCTGAAAGATACTTCTGTAATAATTGCAGCCGGTGGTAAAGGCACACGTATGGGGCGCCCGAAGCAATTACTGAAAGTAGCCGGCAAGGAAGTGTTGTTAAGAACTATTACAGTTTTTAAAAAGATTAAACGAGTTAAAGAGATTGTAGTAGTAACTACGCCGGAAACTTTTAAAGTCGTCAATGCAAAAATTAAAGGTTTAAAGTTTGCTCCGGCAGGTGTTGAAAGGATAGAATCTGTAAAAAATGGTTTAAAAGAAGTGTCCGGCGATACGAAGTTAATTGCAGTGCAAGATGGGGCACGCCCCTTGACGGATAAAGATGATATAGAAGCTTGTTTAAAAGCAGCGCAGAAAAATAAGGCAGCGGTTTTAGGGGTATTTGTTAAAGATACGATTAAAACGGTAAAGAACGGTAAAGTTGTAAAAACTTTAAAAAGGGAAGAATTATTTGCAGCGCAAACACCACAATGTTACCACGCTGAAATCTTAAGGAGTGCCTTAAAAAAATATGGGAAAGAAATTTTGGCAACAGATGAATCGCAGTTAGTTGAAAAACTAGGGGTTAACATTACGGCAGTAGTCGGCAGTTATAAAAACATAAAAATTACAACCCCGGAAGATTTAATAATAGCGAGTGCTTTATGCAAAAAGAAGAAATAAAATTTGGTTTCGGTTATGATACACACCGTTATAAAAGAGGTTTAAAACTTTTTTTAGGCGGTGCACTTATACCCCATACCCACGGTATGCTTGGTCATAGTGACGGGGATTTGGTTTTGCATGCTATTTGTGATGCTGCCTTAGGTGCAGTTTGCGCCGGGGAAATAGGGGAGTATTTCCCTCCTACAGACAAAAGCATTAAAGGTATTTCAAGTGTTGTTATAACTAAAAAAATTTTAGGGATTTTAAAAAAGAAAGGTGCGAAAATTACCCATATGGATGTGACACTTGTTGCCGAAACGCCAAAAATGCGCCCGCATTATTTGACGATAAGAAAGTCTTTGGAATCAATTTTTAAAATAGGGCTTGATAATATCAGTTTTAAAGCCAAAAGTCATGAAGGTTTAGGTGATATCGGCAAAGGTAAGGCACTTTCTTGCTTTGCTGCTGTCACTGTAAAAATTAAAAAATAAAAGAGGGAAAAATGAAACGTTTAACTTTATTAGTATTTACTTTAACACTACTTGCAGGTTGCAGTGATTATACTATGTCACGAAGATATAAACAGTATTCCGGTATCAACTATCATTCTTATGAAGCTCCAAGCACTTATACTGAATTAAATTTGGAAGAAGGATATACTGAAGAAGAGGATACTTTAGAAATTCCGGAAGTAATAGAAATTACGGAAGAAGAAATTATTGAAAGCAGCAATCAAGCCTACGGGGAAGCTGTTGTAGTTATGGCAAGCAAAAAAATACCTTTGAGTAAAAATGCAACCGGTGCAGATCTTGAACTTTTTCAAACTGCTTTAGATAAATCTTATAATGCTATACTTAAAAATTACAGGACACAAGGGTTTACTTATACTCTCTCACCCGCGGGAACTGTTAATCCTCTTTCCGTAATAAATGTTCAATGTTTGCTTAGTGAAAATTTTGCTAACACATCGGGTAAGAGGGTTTGTGATGCTTTTTTTGCGAAAATACCTGTAGAATATGAAAATATTAGGTTAAATAAACACGAATAAAATGCTAAAAATATATAATACTTTACATCATAAAAAAGAAGAATTTATTCCTTTAAATCCTAAGGAAGCAACTTGTTATTGTTGTGGACCTACCGTGTATAACTATGCACATATAGGTAATTTGAGAACTTATATTTTTGAAGATTTACTTATGCGTACGCTTCGTTATAGTTTACCTGTTAAACATATGATGAATATAACTGATGTCGGACATTTAACTTCCGATGCAGATGCCGGTGAAGACAAAATGGCTCTTGCTTCTGTTCGTGAAGGTAAAAGTGCTTGGGAAATTGCTAAATTTTATGAAAAGAAATTTTTTGAAGATTTCGATTCTTTAAACTGCCATCGCCCGAATATTACTGCACGTGCAACAGAGCATATCCCTGCCATGATAAATCTCGTCAAAACGCTTGAAGAAAAGGGTTATACCTATAAAACTTCAGATGGTATTTATTATGATACTTCCAAATTCGCAGATTACGGTATTTTGATAAATAAAGCACACTTGGAAGGTTTAAAAACGGGTGCACGTGTCGATTTCGGGGAGAAAAGAAATGCCACAGATTTTGCTTTATGGAAATTTTCACCTACAGATAAAAAACGCCAAATGGAATGGTCCAGCCCTTGGGGTGTTGGTTTCCCCGGTTGGCATATAGAATGTTCGGCAATGGCCATGCAATATTTAGGGGAAACTTTAGATATTCACTGTGGTGGGATAGACCATGTTGCCATACACCACACCAATGAAATTGCCCAAGCGCAAGCGGCAACAGGTAAACAATATGTTCGCTATTGGATACATGGTGAGTTTTTGGTAATGAGTGCTGGCAAAATGTCTAAGTCAGCCGGTACTTTTGTCACTTTAGATACTTTAAAAGAGAAAGGTTACAGCCCTCTTGATTACAGATATTTGTGCCTTGGTGCACATTATAGAACGCAACTTGAATTTTCTTATGACAGTTTAGATTTTGCCAGGAAAAGCCGTCAAGGTTTAAAGGCTAAAATTGCAAACATCAAAGAATGTGCTAAAGAAATTACTCAAGAAACAAGTATTTTAAAAGAGTCAAAAAATAATTTTGTTTCAGCGATGGAAGATGATTTGAATACCGCTAAAGCTCTTTCTTTACTTTGGGATTTTATTAAGAGTGAGGCTAGTGTAGATGAAAAATTACAGTTTGTAAAATTTGCCGATACTTTTCTGGGGCTCAATTTGCTGGAAGAAGAAAAGAAGGAAATTTCTATCGAAGCAAAAAAACTTTTAGAAGAACGTGCTGAAGCCAGAAAACAAAAAGATTTTAAGAAGTCAGATGAACTCAGGGCAAAATTGCTTGCTATGGGAATTGTGGTTAAAGATACGCCCAGAGGTCAAGAATATTAAAATTAGAGGAGAAATTATGAAAAATAAAAAAGGTTTTACTTTAACTGAGATGATGGTAGTCGTTATAATTATTGCAACACTTGCATCAATTGCCTACCCACTTTATAGTAGGGTGATTATGAAAGCAAGGGTTGCAGAGGCTATTTCTTTAGGGGAAATTATTCGCGAATCACAGCAGAGGAGTTTAGCAATAAATGGGCGTTATTTCGATGCATTTAACAATACTCATATTTCTGATAGAACCCGTTTAATAAAAGGTAATGATGTAACACTTTCCAACGGAAGATTGAAAAAAGGTTTATATACTATGAGTATTCTTGATGCTAATGGCGTAGATAACGGTTGTGTAAGAATTGATTATGGTCAAACTGAAAATAACACGATATTTACTATATATATGCACGTAGAGGATAGTAAAATGTGGTGTATACAAACAGATGGTGGTACTAGAATTTGTGATGCGGTAGCAGTGGATCCGGCAGCACCTAATATGGACTGTTCTAAGTAAACATTTTATATAAACTTACATAGGGATACATAGGGAAAAGAAATGAAAAGGAACTTAGTAATTGCCTTAACGGTATTTTGTGCTATTACTCAAACAAACGGGCTTGATTTGTATGGTGTTTATGACAGTAAAGCACCTCAAGGTTGTATAGAAGCAAATTTGCAAAAGGAAGTCTCTTTGCCGGACTTAATGCAAGTTGCCATTTGCAATAATCCTGCCTTAAGTGCAGAGTATATGCTCCTTAAATCAAAAGAGGCAGCTTTAGGGGCTTCAAAAGGGCAGTATTTACCGAACGTTACGCTTACCGGGCAAGGCACATTGCAGGAAAATAAAATTGAACATGTAGATGGTACCACAAGAAATGAACCTTACTCCGCAACCGCAAGTGCCCAATGGTTAATTTATGATTTCGGAGGGCGTTCTTCCCAAATTGGACAGAATAAGGCAATACTATCTGCTACAAATTATTCTTATAATGCTGCCTTGCAAGAATTGATTTTGAAAGTCAACAATGCTTATTTGAGTACTTTAAGTGCAAAGGCTTCTTTAGACAGTTATAAAGAAAGTAATAAAACTTACCAAAGGGCATATCAAGAATCTAAAAAACGTTATGACTTAGGTATGGTCACTTTAGTGGATAAATTACAAGCCAAAACAAGTTATGAACAAAGCCAATTACAAGTGGTTAAAGCAGAAAATGCTTTACGTCAGGCTCAAGGTAATTTAGCTACTTTATTAAACTTAAATCCATCTACAGAAATTAAACTTTCCGCAATAAAAGATGACGGTAAAATTACTAAATTACAAGCCGGGGATGAGATACAAAAACTTATGCAAGAGGCGTTAACTTCCCGCCCTGAATTAAAAGCAGGGGAAAGTTCTGTTTTGGCAAGTAAAGAATCAATAGGTTATGCAAGAACAGGTGCTTTGCCGTCGTTAAGTGCAATTGCAAACGGTACTTACGGGGATAATTGGAAACATTCAAATCCATATAATCTTAATGGTGAAGTTGGTTTAAAACTTAGTTGGCCTTTATTTTCCGGTATGTCTACAATGTATCAAATTGACCAGGCAAAATTTTTATATGAACAAAGCCAAAAAAACCTTGATAATCAAAAAAATGCTGTATTAAACGAGGTGTGGAGTTATTATCAAAATTATCAAACAGGTGTTAAGGCTTATGAAATCAGCAAACAAATTTTAGCTACCGCTGAAGAAAATTCGAGGGTGGCTTTCCGTTACTATGAAGTCGGTAAAGTTGATATCTTGAATTTACTTACGGCAAATGCCCAATTAGCGGAAGCAAAACAAGGTGTAGTAAATGCCTTCTATGGCTTGCTTATGGATAAAGCACAGCTATACAGAGCAGTAGGGAGATTGGAAAAATGAATAAACAAAAAATAATGGAAAAGATGTCTAAACTTGGAACTAAAAAGAATTTAACTCGGGGGGGGAAGATTTTAGCAATACTTCTCGTTGGTGTTATTTTAGGTTTTGTTATCGGCAGTAAATTTGTAGCGGCAAAGATAGCAAAAGCAATGGCTGCTATGAACAGGGAAGTTTATGTTACGGTCCAAGCTCCTAAAATTGAAAATGTAACTTTAAACAAAAAATATATTGCTAAAGTTGAGGCCATAAACGCTGTTGATATTAAACCTCAGGTTTCCGGCTACATTGAAGAAATTTTATTTGAAGACGGCTCAGAAGTTCAAGAAGGCCAAAGCCTTTATAATATTGAAAAGCGCCGCTATGCAGCAAATGTTGCAAGCGCAAAAGCAAATTTAATGCAAATCGAAAATGATTATAAAAGGCAACAGGCTTTGTATAAAGATAAAATGCTCCCCAAAGCAGAACTTGAAGTAGCTGAAGCAAATGTTGCTAAAGCCAAAGCTGCTTTAGATTTAGCGGAAGTTGATTTAGATCATGCAGATATAGAGGCACCTATTTCCGGCCGCATAGGTAAAACTTTGGTAAGTAAAGGTAATTTTGTTGCAAGCGGCGGTGCAAACCTTGCCCGTATTGTGCAAATGCAACCGGTGCGTATCAGTATGTCTGTAACTGATAAAGAAAGATTAAATGCAGTTAGAGAAATGGCAAAAGGAACAGAATCTACTATGCATCTTCAGGCCCAAATTGCCGACGGTACTATTATTGATATTGAGCCAAATAAAGTTTATGCTGATAATGAAGTCAGTACACAAACTGCAACGATACCGCTTTATATCGAATATCAAAATGCGGAAAATCTTTTAATACCCGGTAATTTTATAAATATTTTAATTTCCGAAACTTCCTCTAAAGAAGAAATTACAGTCCCTCAAGTAGCGGTTGCACAAGACGGTAACGGTAAATATGTTATGGTTATTAACGAAGATGTCGCCGAACAAAGATATGTAGAACTAGGGGATGCTTTTAAAGATCGTTTTGTAGTTAAAAACGGTTTAACTGTACAAGATAAAATTGCCATTACCGGCGTCCAAAAACTCAGCAACGGACAAAAAGTTAAAGCTACGGAGGCTTTAGAATAATGTTTTCAAAATTCTTTATTGACAGGCCCCGTTTTGCTGCGGTTATTGCGATAGTAATGTCGCTAGCCGGTATAATTTGTGCGTGGAATTTGCCCGTCGCATTATATCCTGAAATTACACCGCCGGAAATAAACATTAGTGTCATGTATCCCGGCGCCAGTGCAGACGTCGTATCAAAAGTTGTAGGTATACCTATAGAAAATGCCGTAAACGGTGTTGAAGATATGATTTATATGTCTTCAACTTCTTTTGACGGCAGATATTCTTTAAATGTTACTTTTAAAAGCGGTACAGATCCTGACATTGCGCAAGTTAAAGTGCAAAACCGTTTGCAACAAGCTACAGGTCAACTCCCCAGTGAAGTAACCAGGCAAGGGTTTTCCGTTCGCTCAAAATCTTCAAGTATTTTAGGTGTTTTAAGTTTTATTTCAGAAGACGATTCAATGACTGCCAATGATTTAAACGACTATGTTGAAGATAATGTTAAAAAGAATTTAAGTAAAGTTAACGGTGTAGGGGATGCAACGGTATATGGTGCAAAAAAGAGCATGCGCATTTGGCTTGATGCAGATAAACTTTCACTTCTCGGTCTACCTATATCAAGTGTAAAAAGTGCAATAGCATCACAAAACTACATGCCTACTTTGGGTAAAATCGGTGCACGCCCAAATGATAACAGCGAACTTATCGTTTACCCTTTGCAGACACAAGGGCGTTTAAATACAGTAGAAGATTTTAAAAATATTATTATTCGTACAGATGAAGAAGGCGGCCTTTTAAAACTTGGTGATGTCGCTAAAATTGAAATCGGTATGGAAAGTTATTCTTTTGCAGGTAGTATTAACGGTAAAACTTCTGCAAATATGTCTCTTAGTTTAACTTCAGGTGCAAATGCTTTGTCTACCATGGCAGCCGTAAAAGAAGAGGTTGAGCGTTTATCCCAATTCTTTCCTAAAGGTTTGAAATATCAAGTAACCGTTGATACAACAGATTTTATCAATGAATCTGTACATGAAGTTATTTGGACTTTGTTTATAACTTTTATTTTGGTTGTTTTTGTATGTTATTTGTTCTTGCAAGATTGGCATGCCACTTTGGTTCCCTCAATTGCAATACCTGTTTCATTACTTGCGACTTTTATTGTAATTAAAGGGCTTGGATATTCAATTAATATGTTTACCTTGCTGGGGTTAGTACTTGCTATCGGTGTTGTTGTAGATGATGCTATTTGCGTCGTGGAGCGTGTTATTTTGCTTATGAGCCGCGAAAAAATGAACCGCTATGATGCAACAGTTCGTGCTATGCAGGAAATTTCCGGCCCGATTATTGCTACTACTTTGGTTTTGCTTGCCATTTTTGTGCCTATAGCATTTTTAGGCGGTATTACAGGTAAAATTTATCAGCAATTTGCTGTTACAATTGCAACGGCTGTCAGCTTTTCTTCAGTTAATGCTTTAACATTATCGCCTGCAATTTGCGCCACAATGCTTACCGATATTAAGCCAACGCAAATAAGAGTTCTTATTTGGTTTAACGAATTTGTAGATTTTGCCCGTAATAAATATGCAGCTTTTGCCCGTTTAGTAGGCAGGCATATATTTTTGATATTTGCAATATTTGTTGTTTTGGTTATTATTGCTTTCGGTACTTTTAAATTAAACAAAACATCATTTGTTCCTTCAGAAGACCAGGGCTTTGTTATGGCAAATATTCAATTGCCTGAAGGCGCGACTTTAGGCAGAACTGAAGAAATCACCAAACAATTTGCCGAAATTGCAAAAACTGAGCCCGGCATTAGGGATATTATAACTATAATGGGTTTTAGTTTTACAGGTGGCGCAGGTGAAAACGTTGCTATTGCTATGATTGCATTAAAGCCTTGGAGTGAACGCCCTAAAGCGGAGGATTCTTCCACCGCCATAGTAAACCGTTTGCAGGCAAAAACAATGGATATACCAGAGGCAGAATTCCAGCTAATGGAAATGCCTGCTATACCTGCTTTAGGTCTATCTGATGGTATGCAAATAAAAATACAGTCGCTTGAAAGCGGTGATTATAATCAACTTGATAATGCCGCCAAGAACTTTATCGCAAATGTAATGAGTTTACCGGAAGTTCGTTTTGGTTTCTCTGATTTCACTTCTAAAACGCCTAATATCTACCTTGATATTGACCGCACAAAAGCAGAAGCCATGAATGTCCCACTTTCAAGTATTTTCAGTACTATTGAAAATTATTTGGGTTCAGGTTATGTAAACGATATTAACTTGGGTACGCAAGTTAATAAAGTTATTGTCCAATCTGATTGGAAATACCGCAAGAACTTGCAAAGCATAAATAATATCTATGTTCCAAGTAATAAAGGAGCTATGGTGCCTTTGGGCGCTTTGGTTAATTTAAAAACAATTCTTTCTCCGCGTCAGATTGTACGTTATAACCAATATCCTTCAGCCGGTATTACCGTTATGCTTAAACCGGGTGCAAGTAGCGGCGAAGCAATGAAAAAAGTTGAAAATAATGTTCATGAATTTTTACCCAAAGGTTATTCTTATGAATGGAGTGGTATCAGCTATCAGGAAAAACAAAACGAAGGCCAAATGGGTGTGTTGATTTTACTCGCTTTAGTATTTGCTTACTTGTTCTTGGTGGCGCAATATGAAAGCTGGAGTATACCAATGTCAGTTATGATGTCTGTCGTCGTAGCTTTGGCCGGTGGCCTTTTGGGGCTTATAATGATGGGTGAAACATTAAGTATTTATGCCCAGCTCGGTATAGTTTTGCTTATTGGTCTTGCTGCAAAAAATGCAATATTAATTGTGGAATTTTCTAAGGAAGAACGCGAGCGCGGAAGCAGTATTATACATGCTGCCGTTAAAGGTTTAAGGGAAAGGTTCCGCGCAGTTTTGATGACCGCGTTTACTTTTATTTTAGGTATTGCTCCTTTGATATTTGCAACGGGTGCCGGTGCAAACAGCCGTAGGGCAATCGGCAGGCCGGTATTCTGGGGAATGTTACTAGGAACTGTTTTAGGTTTGTTCATTATTCCGTTATTTTATGTATTAGTTCAAACATTAACGGATAAAATAATTAAAAAAAGAGCTAAATAACTACTCATCTTTGAAAGTAAAAACCCCGAGTTTTGGTGTTATCCTTGACTCGGGGTTTTATACAAAGTAGCTAGCAAGATATATTTATGGTCTTGACAACAGAGGAAATGTGTGTTAAACTAGTACCATAGGAGTTGATTATGAAAAATATTATATTAATGTTCAGTTTAATAATTTCTTTAGGCACATTTGCATGCGCCGATACTTTTGCGGATCTTCGGCGTGATATAAGGGCTAGTCTTAAGGAAAGTCCTATAGAGGCTGTTCAAAGAATCCTAAAAACTTATACAGGCAGTGACATTACAACTAATGCCAATGTAATGAGAGCATTAAAGGAGATAATTCAATCTAAAAACGGAACCTTTAATGATTTCACGCGTGTGTATAATTACGCAGTTGATGCGGATTTAATTCAGACCAAAAATGAAAATGGGGATGAAATAATCAGAAAAGATAGAGCAAATCTTTTATCTTGGTCTTTGGTGAAAGACAATATTTTTAATTATATCGCAGATGAATATTTTATTAACGGGGGTACCCCGTATGCGTTTATGATGGATATATTTGAATATTCTGATGTACCTCCTGAATTATCTAAAGTTTTTTATAAATTACCTAAAAAATGGCAAGATGAATATACCACTTCAAAAAAGATGGATATTATCTATCGCTTTGTATATGATTACTGTGAATATAATTCATATCTCAGAGATTTTCTTACATTGGTAAAACCTGAAGAAATCTCTAATTCTTTTGACGCGAATACATTGTATATATTTTATGCAGGAGGTCGTGGCGTTTACGGTATGAATGAAAAGTGCCAAGGAAAAACTAATGCTACGGAAACATTAATAAAAACTTTGAAAGATCCTGATAAATTAAAAGCAAAATATGGGGATAAGAGGATTCCTTTGTTAGCTTTATGGGCTTTAGAGAAATCTAAACATAACGAATATTTGGGCTTGACCAAAGTTTTGCTTGATAAAGGCAGTAATATTCGTGCCAAGATTGAAGTAGATGGTAAGTATAAAACTGTGTCACAAATTGTTGAAGAAAACGGTACTGAGGCCGCTATAGAACTTATACAGCGGTATAAATAGTATCACTGTAATATTTGTTTTGATGATGTAAGAATAAAAGTTATCTCCCGTTCCCGGGAGATAACTTTTTTATATCCAATTTATTATTTTTTCTCTTCTTGCTTTCGCATCGCTTGAAAAGCTAATTGTGCAAGTTTGCATTCTTTTACAGGTCTAAAATCCTTTTGGGATACTAATTCTTTAAAAGTCGAAAACCTTCCTTTACCTTCCCTATAACCGGTTTCTGCTACAATTTCGCCTGAAGATTTAAGGTACTGGGTAATTTTCCATTCGGTGTAATAATATGGGCCGTAATCATCATCATAAGCATCATGAACATTTAAGGTATACACGTATATGCCATCAGATATGATATCCTCTGCTTCTATTTTATTATTGGTGACAATTTTATGCTCGTTGTATTCTTTGTGTTTTTTCTCTTGCTGTAAAATTTCTTGCTGTATGCAATTTTTAATATCAGATACTTTTGTACTATCTAAAACGATATCTGAAACAGTGAAAGTTATACCATTTTCGGTAGTTTTTTTTGTTATCTCTTTACTTTCTTGAGCATTGATAAAAGTTGGTAATAAAAATACAGCTAAGCCAATTATAATTTTACTTAATTTCATAGTAATCTCCTTACTTTCTATTTTAGTTTAAAAAATGAATTAACGCAAGTATAATTTAGTCCTAAACATATATGAGCCTTTAGACCTAGCAACAATACTATACAAAAGCACTTTTAAATATGATAAAATTTAAGGGTGAAAAAGATTTCATTGTATAGTTTCCTTACAGAAAGTATGGAAATTGTTATAATTCCAAAATTGTCACGTGGTTTTAAATTCACCGTGCGGCCTTATGTTGTTTGTTTGTTGGCTCTATTGTGGCTTGGTATTACACTTTATTCTTTCTTTGTGATTACCAGGGAAATCGATTATAATTTTGTTAAAGCCGATAATAAGGTTATGAAGGCTAAACTTGCAATGATTGCCGAAGAACTTTCAAATAATCGCAAATATTTAAAACTTGCCCGTGATACGGACAAACAAATGCGCCAAATGCTTGGAATGAAGGGCGGGAAATTTATTAATATGCCCGGTGGTTTTGATGACGCTAAAGAAGAAAGACGAATTACTTTCAGTTCAATTTTTTCTAAAGAAAGTAAAGATATAAATGAACAAGAAATAAATGAAGTTTTTAAAGAAACAACCGCCGCTGCGGAAGAGCAACTTGCAAGTTTCCAAGAAATTGCCTGGTTTTATACAAACCAAAAAAACAGCAGTAACGCAAAACCTTCAATTAAACCGGCAAAAGATTATAGGGTAACTTCGAGTTTCGGTTATCGTTTAAATCCTTTCCCATCGTATCATTATGGTATGGATCTTGCCGGTAAAGCCAATTCGCCGATTTACGTTACGGCAGATGGTGTCGTAAGGCAAACAGGCTGGGCTTTGGGCTATGGGCAGGCGGTTTTGGTAGATCACAGTTTTGGTTATTCAACATTGTATGGACATTTAGCGGATATCCGCGTTAAAAAAGGCGACAGGGTTAAACGGGGCCAAGTTATTGCCAGTATGGGAACGACTGGTCGTTCAACCGGCGTACATTTACATTATGAAGTATGGAAAGACGGAACGCCCGTCAATCCTAAAGATTATTTATAGGAGAGTTTATGAGTTTTCTTGACAAAGAAGAAAGAGCAGGTGAATATACCTCAGTAATAAGCGAACAATGCCAATTCCAAGGCACATTAGATTTGCAGGGTTCCATCAGAATAGACGGTACCCTTGAAGGTAATATTGATAATGCCAAATTGGTTACCATCAGTAAAACCGGTGCAATGAAAGGTGATTTGTCCGGTTTAGGTGCTGTAGTCATCGGTAAAATGGAGGGTGATATTTGCGTAGAAGAAATTGAAATTTTATCTGATGCATATTTAAAAGGCAATATCCGTACCAAAAGCATTTTAATTGAAAAGGGCGCCAAAGTTAATGCAACAATTACAGTAGTTACCGAAGATGAAGAAGACCCTAAAGGTGAAGAAATTATTGAAGAGAAACAAGATAAAAAGGAGAAGAAAAAATGATTTCTTTTTTTATCAAATATAGGAACCCCATCTTAATTACCACTGTTATAATTTTTTTGGCAAGTATCGGTATTTTAGGGGCGGGTGTTATTGCAGATGAGTACGGTGCAAATGCTGTTTTAGCCAAAGTAGGTAATACCAAAGTTAGATATAAAACTTTTGCCAATATTTATAATATGCAACGCCAACAATATATCAACGAAGGTAAAGAATTGACCGAGGAACAAGATAAACAACTTAAACAAGAAATTGTACAAAGTTTGGTCAGGCAAGAAGCCTTAAGCCAAGCTGCGGAAGATTTTGACATCGGCACAAGCAAAACAGAAGTTGCCTACACAATTAAAAATATACCGATGTTTTCTCCGAATGGCGAATTTAATAAAAATGCGTATATTTACGTGGTGAGGAATCAGTTCCATGTAAATCCTGCTGAATTTGAAGAGGATTTAAAAAAGCAAATTTCCGTACAAAAATTCAAAAGGGTTTTAACTTTAAGTGCTTTGCCTACTTCTTTTGAAAAGGCCGTCTTAACAAAAGGTTCCGAGTTAAAAGAAGAAGAAAAGCAAGCTCTTGAAAGTTACATACTTGAACTTAAAGCTAATAGTTTTGCTGCTGCTTTCAGTGATGCTTTAAATGCTAAATACAAAACTACATTAGATATGCAGATTTAAGTCTAAAATATTAGGAGAAATAACATGTTTAAAAAAGGTTTTACCTTAATAGAAATGTTGGTTGTTGTGCTTATCATTGGTATTCTTGCTGTTTTTGCAGTACCGCAATATATGAAAACACTTGAGAAATCAAGATATTCGGAAGCAGCCGAACATTTACGCAGTATATACTCAGCGGAGCATAAATATGCTCTTGATCATGGTAGATATGCGGAAAAGTTTGATGATTTATACCTTGATTTTTCCAATGTAGCTTTGGAAAGAAGCCAAGATGATTCCACAATTACTCTCCATCATTATGAAATTACATTAGAAAGTGCTAACGATAATATTCCTCTTGCTAAAGCAATAAGAAAAAAAGGCGGTAATAGTATTTACGGTATATATAAAAATTTGCAAACAGGTGATATGCTTTGCGAAGATATGTTAGCAACAGATAATGTAACTTGCGATATGTTTGTCATTGGTAACACAGTTAAATCTTGCGGAGACGGAAGCATGGTTGGCGCAGGGGATGAATGCGTAGATTCCAGACAGGTAGAATGTGAATCACGCGGTTGCCCTTGGAATTCTGTGACAGAGAAATGCGACTGCTATAGATAGCCTTTTCTGAGAGAAATTAAAACCCCCGTGTTGAAGCACGGGGGTTTTGTTGTTAAGTAAAATTAAATTTTACTCAGGTTTCGTAATACGGCGTGTGATGGTTTTCTTCTGTAAGCAAAGGACGGTGTCCCCGGCTTTTGTACCTCTAAAACCTTCAATCAAAATACCGCATTCATAACCCTTTTCGACTTCTTTGACATCATCTTTAAAGCGTTTAAGCCCACCGATTTTGCCTTTGTGAATTTGTTCGCCGCCACGCATAATTTTTGCATCAAAATTACGTGTGATTTTGCCTTCTTCGACATAAGAACCGGCAATAAAACCGGAACTTAAATCAAATACTTGGCGCACTGTTGCACGCCCGACGACTTCTTCTATAATTTCAGGCTCAAGTAAGCCTTCCATTGCGGCCTTTAAGTCTTCCAAGAGTTCAAAGATGATATTATAGGTGCGTATTTCAATGCCTTCGCGTTCCGCTTCATCAGCAACTGAAGGCATAGTATTGACGTTAAATGCAATTATAACAGCATCACTTGCTTTGGCAAGCAGTAAGTCGGACTCGTTAACGTCACCGGCTGCAGAGTGGATGACTTTAACTTGTACTTCATCGTTGCTAAGGCCTAAAATAGCATCTTTAATTGCCTCAATAGAACCTTGAACATCAGCTTTCAAAATAATTGCAAGTTCTTTAATTTTTTTACCGTCTGCACTCTTAAGATTTGTTAAAGAAACATGTTTTTGATGTTCAATATGTTCCGCTTTATGGGCAAGTTTGCGTTTTTCGGAAATATGTTTGGCTTCTTTATCGCTTTCTGCTACATATAAAGTTTCGCCTACGACAGGCGGCTCCCCGTTAATACCTAAAACTTCAGCAGGGACGCTTGGCCCGGCACTTTGCATACGGTGTCCGTGTTCGTCAATTAAAGCACGCACTCTACCGTAAGTAGTACCTACGATAAACGGATCACCGACTTTTAAAGTACCTTTTTGTACTAATACAGTAGCGACAACGCCCCTTTTATTATCACGTTTGCTTTCCAAAATTACGCCGACTGCTTTGCGTTTTGGGTTGGCTTTGAGTTCCATCATTTCCGCTTGTATTGAAACCATTTCTAGCAGTTTATCAATGTTAATACGTTTTTTAGCGGAAATTTCAACAAAAATGGTGTTTCCTTGCCATTCTTCCGGTACTAAACCGCGGCCGGCAAGATCTTGTTTAACTCTGTCAGGGTTTGCACCCGGCAAATCAATTTTATTGACAGCCACAATAATGGGGGCTTTTGCACTTTGTGCATGGTTAATAGCCTCAATAGTTTGTGGCATAATACCGTCAGTAGCGGAAACAACCAAAATAACAATATCGGTTGCTTGTGCACCCCTTGCACGCATGGCAGTAAATGCTTCATGGCCCGGGGTATCTAAGAACGAAATATATCCGCGTGAAGTTTTAACCCTGTATGCACCGATATGTTGCGTAATTGCACCAAATTCACCGGCAACTACGTTTGAATGGCGTATAGCATCAAGCAAACTCGTTTTACCGTGGTCTACGTGGCCCATAATTGTTACAACAGGTGCACGGGGTTCAAGATCAGCAGGATTATCTTGTTCTTGGGAAGCAATTTCTTCTTCCGCAAATTCTTGCGTTATTTCTGCTTTAAAACCACATTCGGATAAAACAAGTTCCATCATATCCGGCTCAAGTTTTTGGTTAATGGTGGCAAAAATACCCATACCCATAAGTTTTTTGATGAAATCATTTATTTTAAAATCCATCTTTTCAGCAAGTTCTTTAATTGTAGGCTGGCCTAAAATTTTAATGACTTTTTCTTTGGGTTTATCTTCCGCTATAACAGCCTTTTCCTGCTGTTTTGGGGCAGGTGCTGCGGCTTTTGGGGTCGGATCAACCTTTGGGGCAGGTTTTACCTCGGGTTTAAATTCTTGTTTAACCTCAGGTTTAACTTCTACCGTAGGGGCCGGTTTAATTTCCGGTTTTGGCTCCGGCTTAATTTCTTTAACTTCCTGTTTTACAGGTGCCTCTTGCACAACTTTTTTTTCCTCAACAGCTTTTTTGGTTGCAGTTTTTTTGGCTGCCGGTTTTTTTACCGTTGCTTTTTTGGCAGTAGTTTTTTTAGCCGTAGTCTTTTTTGCCGTTGTTTTTTTAGCGGTTGTTTTTACTTTCTTTTCCGCGTCTTTACTTTGATTCTTCGCTGTTGTCATTTTGTGCCTCCTCGCTGGGCTGCTGGGAAGCATTTTCTTTTTCGGCTAAATATTTTTTTGCGCCTTCAATAATCTTTTCAGCAGTCTTTTCACCAACACCTTGAACGGTGGCTAAATGTTCAACACCTACGGAAGCAAGTTTTTCAACTGTAGTAAAACCGGCTTTGATTAAAACTTCCGCAAGTTTCGGGCCTATGCCTTCAACTTCGCTTAAAACGTCTTGTTTAAGTTGGCTTTCTTCCTGGCCTTGCTGTTTTTGTTGGCTTTCGCTCTTTACATCGATATCCCATCCGCAAACACGGCTTGCAAGGCGGATATTCTGCCAATCTTTACCTATAGCGATTGCCAGTTGGTCATCAGGAACGATGGCAAGGGCCTTTTTCTCTTCGTGGCTTTTAATTTTGACGGATAAAACTTTTGCAGGTGAAAGTGCGTTGATAATTGTGCTTGAAATATCATCACTGAAATTGATCAAATCAATTTTTTCACCGGAAAGTTCATTTGTTACGGCTCGGATTCTTATGCCCCTCATACCGACGCATGTTCCGATAGGGTCAATCTTGCTATCATTGCTTTTTACTACGACTTTAGCCCTTATGCCAGGGTCTCTGTAAATACCTTTGATTTCGATAATACCTTCATCTAGTTCCGGTATTTCAACTTTCATCAAACTTTGTAAAAATTCCGGGGAAGTTCTTGATAAAATGATATATGGCCCTCTTTGTGCTTTATCTAAGCGGTATGCGGCAGATTTGTAACGTCCTAAAGCAGGGTCCGCTTTTATATCCATATTGGCAAAATCTGCTTGTGTTAAGACGCGCATAATCATTGCTTTGATGCGGCCGCCGTGGGTATAACGTTCTTTCCTGATTTGTTCTGAATAAGGCAAAAGAGCTTCTGCTTTACCAAGGTCCACCACAATATCTTTGTCAGAGAATCTTCTTACCAAACCGGTAACGACTTCACCTTCACGCGGTTTATACTCTTTATATAAGTTATCGCGTTCAATACCGCGTACTTTTTGTATTAATACTTGTTTTGCAATTTGTGCGGCAATTCTTGAAAAGTCTTCAACATTTAATGTAATCACAATTTCTTGACCGACTTTGATTTTAGGGTTTTCTTTCTTTGCATCTTCTAAAGAGATTTCAACTTCGGGGTTTGTAACTTCTTCGGTTACAACTAAAGTTTGATATGCTTCAATGGTGCCTACTTCCGGATCAATTTTTGCGGTAAGTAAAGCAGTTCTGCCGAAGTGTTTGCGGAGTGCAGAAATCAGTGCATCTTCAATAGTCTTAATTGTATCTGCACGGCTTATATTTTTTTCCCTTTCCAAACTTTCAAGGGCCATTATTAAATCTTTATTTTCCATTTTTTTAATCTCCTTTATTTTAAAAATCCGTTACGGGATCTAAATTTGCTTTTTTTACATTGTCATATGTAAATGTAAATTTGTTTGTACCGTCATCAATTACAAAATCTTTATCTGTGGCACTTTCGATTAAACCTGTGAAACGGCCACGTTTTTCAAGTGGTGTTTTAAGGTAAATGCAGGCACGTTCGCCAACAAATCTTTTAAAATGTTCAGGTTTTTTAAGTACGCGTTTAATACCTGGGGAGGAAACCTCAAGTATATACGCACCTTCGATTAAATCTTCCATAGTTAAAACGGAGTCGATTTTTTTGGTTAAGAGTTCGCAGTCATTTAAACTTATACCGCCTTCTTTATCAACAAAGAATTGTAAAAGTTCTTTGCTTCCTTGATGTTGGATGATAAGGTCAATAAGTTCATAACCGTCTTGAAGAATGGCTTTATAAATTGTTTCTTCAATAATGTTTTTGCTTTGCATAAAACCTCCTTTATTTCTAGCAAAAAAGCGGCTTTGAAAGCCGCTTTGCGTGATGTGTTGATAATTTATTTTAACATATTATACGCTTTAGGTCAAATTTTTTGCAAATAAAAACCCCCACCTTGTAAGAGTTACAATTTGTGGGGGTAAATATTGTTTATTTGGTAGCTTTCTTGCTGCTGAGTTGTTTATTATTGGATTGCACCGGTGTTTGTGTTTCGGATGTAGGTTTAGATGGTGTTTGGCCAGTTGGTTTTTGTACTGTAGTTTTCTTGTGGGTTTTAATTTTATGATTACCATTACCACCATTATTACCATTACCACTGTTGCCTATATTGCCGCCATTGCCACCGTTACCACCGTTGCCGGCATTGCCGCCATTGCCACTTGGAACATTACAACTGTAACCTTGCGGTACTTGGTTAGGATGCTGGATGGCATTACACTGTGTATAACAACTTTGTGAAGAGCCACTCATTGCACAATTAAGTTTGCATATACATTTTACAGACCAAGGGTTCGGACCAAGTATACAGGCATTAGTGTAGCAGTTAGCCAAGATGGGATCTAGATGCGGTGCCTTTGGCGTATTAAGCCAACAACAATCTCTATCAAAATTAGTTTCACACTTTACCAAATGGCCGCTTCCATCACGTACCGGGCAAGTAAGACACCCTTTACGGCTTCCACCTGCCCAATTTTGATGTGAGAAAAATTCACAAGTTTCCGCAGGTAATTCTTGTGGATCCCATGTGTCTGCAAATGCAATACTACCTAATGAGATTGCAATTGCGAATAACAAAAACTTCCTCATAATCACTCTCCTTAATATTTGAGTTTCACAACAGTATCATTATAATAGTTTTTTTTTGTATTTTCAAGGGGAAAATTTATTTTTTAATGGGTTTAAGTGTAAATTTACTTGCCCCGGGGATTTTACGCAAGAGTCTTTTTAATGCACTATAAGATGCCCTTATACGGCGCAACAAAAAAGTTTTCTTCATTAGGTAATTTGTACTTAAATTGCGATACTCTGCATAGCAACGTATAAAATAACTCAATTTACGTTCACTAACCATTGTTGTGTATAAATTATACGGTGCTTGGTCTTTACTTAAAGGTTTATTTTTAAAATTAAACCTGTTTACATCAATTAAAATAAAATGCCATTTTCCGTTTTCTTTCCGGCACAAAATATTGCCTGGGGTATAATCGCGTGGGAATAGGCCTTTTTCATGTAATTTTGCGGTAAAAGCAGCAAATTCTTTAATGAATGATATGCCCGTACAAAAACGCACTTGCTTAAAGTCATCAAATTGATCACTGACAAAGTAAGAATAACGGATGATACCGTTCTGTTTTTCTATTATATAAGCATAAGGCCTTGGTGTTTCAAAACCGGCATTTAGTATCTTTTCAGCATTAATAAATGCGCTTACGCATTTTGGGGTGCGCAAACCTATGGAGTAAAAAATTCTGTTAATTATGGGTGGAATGCAATATTTTTTTATATTGATTTTATGGCCATTAAAATCTACTACTTTAATTTGGTTGCGTGCAGCATATATGGTTGTACCTATGTTGTCAAAATTTTCCGGCAACTTTTTTAGGAATTCATCTGTTATGCCAAGTTCATCAGTATTATAAACTCGGTTTTTGTGAATAGTAAACACAGATTTACCTAATTTAATTTTCATTTAAGACCCCTAATTTATATAGATTATTTTAACATATTGAGTGCTACCCGTCAAATTAAAACTCGATAAATAATTGAGACTTCTGTTAAAATGGTATAATATAAAAAATGCCCACGGGGCAAAAATTTTGTTTTATAAAAAAGGGGTGTAGTATGGACCTTACAAATGATATTAAAAAAGAATCAATTTTTCCAAGTAGACTGCCGGCTATCGTTATTAGAGATGTAGTAATGTTTCCGGGCATGTCTTTGCCTATTTCGGTTGACAGAAAAAAATCTGTAATGGCAATAGAACTTGCACTTGGTACTACGGGTAAATATGTCTTATCCGTTTCCCAAAAAATTGCGGAAATTGATGATCCTACTGCCGATGATATTTATAAATTCGGTGTACTTTCGGAAATTACACAATCTTTAAAAATGCCGGATGGCAGTATGAAAGTTTTCTTGCAAGGTTTATCCCGTGCAAAAATAAATAATTTGGCTTTTGATAATGTTGCAAAATGTTGGTTTGCGGAGGTAACTTATCCGCAAGATGACGCCGAGCCTAACCCGGAAATTAAAGCTTTAATGCGCCAAACTTTAGACCAATTTGAAGAATATGCCATGGCCTCAAAACGTATTGCGATTGAAGGCGTCTCTTTTTTAAGGCAAATTGAAGACCCGTCAAAACTTGCCGACACTATTGCTTCAAATATTATAGTTAAAACACAAGAACGTCAAAACATTTTGGAGGCTGTTAATGTTAAAGACCGTCTTGAAAAACTTTTAAAACTGCTTGCAAGCGAAGTAGAAATTATTAATTTGGAAGAAAAAATTCATACTAAAGTAAGACGCCAAATTGATAAGTCCCAAAAGGAATATTACTTAAATGAGCAGATGAAGGCAATTCAAAAAGAACTTCGTCAAAAAGATGATTTCCAAAAAGATTTAGATGATTTACGTGAAAAAGTCAAAAAAAATAATCTGCCGAAACAAGCAGCGGAAATTGCAAATAAAGAAATTGAACGCCTTAGCAAAATGGCGCCGTTTTCACCTGAATCAACTGTTTCAAGAACCTTTTTGGATTGGCTCGTAAATATGCCTTGGAATATTTCCAGCGAAGATGTTTTAGATTTGGAAAAAGCCAAAGCCGTATTGGAAGCAGATCACTTCGGGCTTGAAAAAGTTAAAGAGCGTGTTTTAGAATACCTTGCAGTTCGCCAACTTACAAAAAGTTTGCAAGGCCCGGTTTTGTGCTTTGTAGGCCCACCGGGAACAGGAAAGACTTCAATTGCAAAATCAATTGCTTCAGCCATCGGGCGAAAGTTTATAAGGATGTCCCTTGGCGGTGTACGTGATGAAAGCGAAATCCGTGGGCATAGGCGTACTTATATCGGTTCAATGCCGGGGCGTATTATTCAGGGTATCAGCAAAGCCAAAACCAATAACCCCGTATTTTTGTTAGATGAAATTGACAAAATGGGATCAGATTGGCGCGGGGATCCGGCTGCCGCACTCCTTGAACTTTTGGATCCGCAACAAAATAAAGATTTTGTGGACCATTATTTGGATGTTCCTTTTGATGTATCAAAAGTAATGTTTATTACTACGGCAAATTCTTTGGCTTCAATTCCTACAACCTTGCGTGATCGTTTGGAAGTTATAGAATTTTCCGGCTACACAAATTATGAAAA
This sequence comes from Elusimicrobiaceae bacterium, assembly GCA_016281355.1. Taxonomy (GTDB): domain Bacteria; phylum Elusimicrobiota; class Elusimicrobia; order Elusimicrobiales; family Elusimicrobiaceae; genus Proelusimicrobium. Next base: position 48,178 of record JAEEIL010000012.1, read on the forward strand.
ACGCGAAATTGCTACAAGATATTTAATACCCAGGCAATTAAAAGAACATGGTTTGAAAGATAATTTGCTTAAAATTGAAACATCTGCGCTTGACAGTATTATGCGCGATTATGTGCGTGAAGCAGGTGTACGCCGCTTTGAAAGGGAAATAGGTACAATAGCAAGAAAAGTTGCAAAAATGTACATTGAAAACAAGAAACCAGTAACGGTAACCAAAGATAATTTGGAAAAGTTTTTAGGTATTCCCAAATATACAAATTTTGCGGCAGAAGAAAACGGCATAGGTATTTCTACCGGTCTTGCGTGGACTTCAGTCGGGGGGGAAACTCTTGCTATTGAAGCCACCACGTTTAAAGGCAAAGGCCGTTTAATTCTAACCGGTGCTTTGGGTAATGTTATGAAGGAAAGTGTTCAAGCCGCTTTAAGTTATGCCCGCGCAAAAGGGTATGGCAAAAAATTTGACTTTGATAAAAACGATATTCATATACACTTCCCCGAGGGTGCTGTTCCAAAGGACGGCCCAAGTGCCGGCACAGCAATTTGTACGGCATTAGTTAGTTTGATTACGGGTACCCCTGTTAAAAAAGGTATTGCCATGACAGGTGAAATTACCTTAACAGGGCGTGTTTTACCCGTAGGCGGAATTAAGGAAAAGTTTTTGGCTGCCTACCGTGAAAAAATTAATACTATCTTGTACCCGAAAACAAATGAAAAAGATGTTTCAGAAATACCGGAACAAATAAGAAAGGAATTAAACCTTATTCCGGTAACCCACATGGATGAAGTTGCAAAAGTCGTTTTCGGGAAAACAGAAAAATCAAAAGCAGCAAAAAAAGTAGTGAAAAAAGCGGTTAAAAAGGCTGTTAAAAAAGCAGTAAAAAAACCCGCAAAAAAGATTGTAAAAAAAGCAGTAAAACGAAGTAAAAAGAAATAAGTGTGAGAGGATAAAAATGATAAAAAAATTCATTAAAGAGTTCAAAGAATTTGCCGTAAAAGGCAATATGATTGACATGGCAGTCGGTATCATAATCGGTGCTGCCTTTTCCGGTGTAGTTAATTCTTTAGTTAAAGATATTATTATGCCGCCGTTTAATTTAATAATGTCAAAAATAAATTTTTCCAATTTATTTTTCACTATTAAAGACGGTGCCGATGTTGCAGGGCCTTATGCCTCAGTTGATGCAGCAAACCAAGCCGGTGCAATCATTTTAAACATCGGTGCATTTTTAAACACATTGGTTAGTTTTTTAATTGTCGCAGTTGCTGTTTTTATGTTGATTAAAGCAATTAACAAACTTAAAAAAGCCCCGGCACCTGCACCTGTTAACACGAAAAAATGCCCTTATTGTAAAACTGATATTCACAAGGATGCAACCCGCTGCCCCAATTGTACTTCAGAAATTAAATAAGGCTTTTATTTGTTACATAAATACCCCTACGTCCTAGGGGTATTTTTATTTGTGAGTCTTGTTTTAATAAGAAGAAAGAGCTATAATTTAAATATGTAATGTCGTAAAACAGTGATTCAAATTACGGAGAATTAAAACATGAGAATAAATAAAAAAGGTTTTACACTGGTAGAAATATTAGTTGCAGTAGTGATTATCGGTGTACTTGCAACAATTGCAGTTCCGATGTATCAAACTGCGGTAGACAAGAGCCGATATACAACAATGATAGTGCCTGCCAGAAATTTAGCTAGTGCCCAGGAAAGATACTTAATGGAAAATGGTCGTTATAGTTCAGATTTAGCTATGTTAGATGTGCATTTCGGTAAAGATGTTAATGGACGTGTTGATAGTATATCATCCGGGCTTACAGCCAGCATAGGGGATGATTCCGAGTACGAGTATGTTAAAGTTAGTAAAGAAGGCATGAATAACAACTATATAATTTACTTGGATAAAAGTGAAAATTTTTCAAATGAAATACATTGTGAAGCGTTAAAAGATAACACTAGAGCAGAACGCCTTTGCAAAGAATTAGGGGGGGAAAGGATTCACGGTAGTTTAACGGATGGATACAATACTTATGTGTTGTCAGGAAAAGGCAAAGGTGTTTCATATAGCATACTTTCTTCCATGAATGGAATAGTATGTGAAGAAAGTGAAAATAGCGGGAAAAAATCATGTGAAGTAACCAAGGTAAACAATTCCGTAATAAAAACAGTTTGTTCTAACTCTGCTGACCCTAAAACTTGTAAGTATTATATTCATGATGAGGATGCCAATACTTGGGAATGTGATGCTGCTAAAAGCAAGTTGGCAGGTGATACCTGTATTGCCACAGGAACCGGTACATATTTAAAAAGATGGGATGAAGACGGAAATAGAATAGAAGGACAATGTGATAGTTATGATACCAGCAAAAATGCATGTTCCCAATTAGCCGAACGCACATACAATAAGAGTGATACTAAAATAGAGGCAGACCGTCGTTATTGTGCGGAATATGATTCCGATGGGCGATGCCTTTCTTATAAACAAAACCAAGGATATGATTCATTCGGTACACATAATTCTTCAAACGATAAAGCTTTAGGTGATCGCGGTCAAGCAGGATCAATGGATTATGCAAGTTCTACAACTTATTGGACGCAGTTAAATTGTGCAACAGTTAATGACGAAGGGGTTTGTACTTCTTACAAAGACGGTTGGTTTGCTACCGACGAATGGAATGAAAATAAGAAAAATATTTTTCATGAAGTCATGAATTGCAGTTCTATAACAGCTGATAAACAATGTGCCGAAGTCAGTTCTTACACAACAGCACAAGGACAGTATACCCCAAAGGGGCAATTGGAGTATATGTCTGTTCGTGAATGTTTGGCAAAAGACAGTTCAGGTAATTGCACCCAGTATTCACGTAACAGTAATTCTAACTATCAAGAGGCATATACATACGACAGCAACAATAAAACTACTTCTTACTCTAAATATAATTGCGCTTCTACGGAAAATGCTACAGAATGTACACAGTACAGTTCCAGTAAAAATACAAGTTATGTTTGGAACGGTTCAGCAAGTAAAGCACTATCGGAAATTACAGTTGGTTGCGGTAAATATGATGCAAACAATAACTGTACTCAGTATTCTTCGGAAACAAGTACTTACAGGACCTATGCTTCTAATAATACTACCCAAACATCTTTTACCACTGTTAAATGTAATAAATATACCGGTTTAGTTTGTACAGGCGGTTACAAGGTAGTTTATACACCTATTGTAAACGGTAAAGATGATCTCGCTAATAGAGTAACTATTGATAATTGTAGCAATGTCGATATGACAAACGGTCAATGTTTGGACTAGTATAATAATATAAATTCAAGATATTTGAAAAAGGAACTCTTCTCCTGTCACAAGAAGAGTTCTTTTTCATGTACAGTTATATTGGCTAAAATATGATACTAAAATTAAAATACAAAAAATGCATTTGCATTTTTGGGCGCGCTTTTGTATTATAGTAATATAGTCAGTTGTCTAATGTGAATATTAAATAGGAGTTTTATTTATGGCTCAAGATAAAGAAAACAATTTCATGGATATTATAAAATCTCTATTTTCCCCGGCAAAAGCGGAAAACCAAAATAATGAAGGCGGTGCTATCTTTTTAAAACTTTTTGAGAACCTGCCCGCTGCAGTTTATGCAAGAGATAGTAAAAGCAATTTGCTTGTTGCCTCTGAGAGAGCAAAAGAAATACTTGGGCTAACGAATTCCGACAACCCAAGTGTAATGTCAAAAGCATATATTAAAAAGGATGAAGAACTTGATAAAACCGTTCTAAATAACCAAAAATCTTTCGAAGAAAATATTACCTATATCAATTCCCAAAATCATACACGCATTGCAACCATTAAAAAGATTCCTCTTACTTTAAAAGGTAAAAAACCAAATGTTGTGCTTACAATGATTGCAGATAATACAGAGCGTGTTTCAAAAGAAACAGAAATTGTAAATTCTAAAGATCTTCTTAAAAGTATTTTGGATAATGCCCCTATGGCAATTTATACACGCGGTGCTTCCGGCGGTTTAACTTTCTGGAACAAGAAAACAATGGAAATGTTTGAAGATGATGAGGAAACCGTCGCCCGCCCAGGTGCGCACCCTATGCAAGATAAGAACGAGGCGGCAAACTACCAAACTAGGGAAGAAGAAATTTTGCAAGAAGGTAAAGTCGTTGTATATCCTCAAGAACCATATACTACCAGAAATGGCAATAAATTAATGCTTCACATAACAAAAATTCCAATACCCGCTTCAGGGGATACCCCGGAATGTGTGCTCAGTATCGTTCAAGATATTACCGAAAGTTATTTACAAGAGCAAGAAAATATAAAAAATCAGACTTTGATTCAAACTATTTTAAATAATGCTCCGCTTTCAATTCATGCCAGGGATAGCAAGGGAAATATTATCTTTAGAAATAAAAAATCCAGCGAAGTGCATGGTTTTAAATTAGGTGATGTACCGCATGAAAGCAAGGAACAAGTGGATTTTTATCTCCGACGTGAACAGAGCATTTTTAAGGGTAAAAAAGTAGTTGTTTTAGGGGAAGAAGAATACACCGGTAATGACGGTAAAAAACGTATACTGCGTGCTGTGAAAGCCCCGATTTATGATCAAAAAGATAATCCCTTAATGGTTGTTACTATCACTGAAGACGTAACCGAAAAGCATAAACAGGAACTTGAAGCCTTACATGCAAGGAATTTTTTGAATGAAATAATTGATAACTTGCCGGTTGCTTTGTATGCAAAAGATTATGAAGGTAAGTATATCTTATGGAATAAAAAATGTACGGAAATTTTCGGTAAAACTGCAAAAGAAGTTTTAGGCAAAACGTATTATAATGATTCCTTAAACCCGGAGCAAAAAGAATTTATTGCCATGCAAGATAGCAAAGTTTTTGATATGCGTAAAGAACTTGATATTCCGCAAGAACTTGTTTCTACCCAAAGCGGTGATATCAAAATTATGCATACTGTAAAAATGCCTTTATTTTATGAAGACGGCAGCCCCCATTGTTTGCTTGCCATTTCAGAAGATATTACATTGAAAACCAAGATGGAAAAACAAGTTTATGAGGCTAAAACGCAATATTCTTTACTAGTTGAAAATTGTAGAGAGGGCATTTTAATTATTGAACAAGGTAAAGTGTCTTTTGCTAACAAAACTTTGCTTTCCTCCTTAAATTATACGCTTGAAGATATAGAAAACAAACAGTTTCTTGACTTCATAGATAAAGGTAATAAAGCGGTAGCGGAAGAATTTTATGATAAAGTAAGTTCTCAAACGGCTTCCCAAGAATTTGTTACATTAAAACTTCGCGCGAAAAATGAAGATGTTGTAGAATTTGAAACTTCAGGTGTTCGTGCAAAATATTTGGGCAAACGTATCGTCATATTGTTTATGAGGAATATAACGCGTGAACTTCATCAGGAAAATGAAGGTAAAGTAAGCAAAGATACAAAATTTAAAGCTGCCTTCGATTCCGTTAAAACACCACAGGTAATTTTGCAACAAAACGGTTATATTTACGATATGAACCAAGCAGCACGCCGTTTGCTTGGCTTTACCCCGGAAGACAGGCCTCTTTACGGTAGCCTATATATTTTGCCCGGGTTTCCTTTACATGCACGCAGGGCATTAATGAACTTAGAACCATGTGATTTCGAGGGTGTAATAGATTTTGACAGACTTAAAAAAACAGTTAATGAACTTGTTAAAAAAGGTAGTTTAAAATTAGCGGTTAAAATGACCCCTTTTAATATCCGTGAGGGTATAAATAATAGATCTACCGCAGATTTCTTGCTTGAACTTACACCTCTTGAAGACAGAAATATCACTACAGATGAAGTTTCTTCTGACCTTTCTTGGAATGATATTTTAGCATACAAAGACGGTGTTTTCCTTTGTTCCAAGAAGGGTGATATACTCAAATGCGACAAAGAAGCAGAACGCTTGTTAGGTAAAAATATAAATGATTTGAAAAAATCTAACGTCACTGATATTTTTAACAAGCAAGATTCTGATTATCTTAAAAAAGATATTAAAGAACTTTACGACCAAGGCACTCTTTCCAGCCGGGAATATACACTTTTAAAAACATACGGTGGGCTTACTTTGGAATGTGAAGCTGTTTTGGCTAAAGAAGATAATTTCCTGTTGATATTCAGAAACAATACAGGTAAAAGGCAACTTTTAGAAGTTCTTGATGAAAGAACTGCCCATAACGAAGCGTTAAAACGTTGTTTGGGCGGGGTTATGTTAGAATGTTTATTAAACACTAAGAATAAAAAGAATTTTGCCTTTTCAAAGTTTACTAATGTTACACCCGAAGCCTGCACTTTAAGCGGTTATACCCGCCAGGAATTATCAAAACTCAGTTTGCTTAATTTAATGTGCGAGCCTGATGCAAATAAAGCCGAAGAACAAAAAGCAGTTTCTTTATTGGATAATTATGCAGCGCTTTTATCTGAAGGTAAAACAGTTAATTTTGAAACAAAAATTTACTTTAAATCACGTAAAACTGTTTGTGCTCTTATTTTAACTTTATATAAAACTGCCGGTGAGAACAGGGTTGTTATAATCATAAAGGAAATAGCCAAGGAACTTGAGATAGCCCAAAATTTAGATGAAGCCAGCAAAGAACTTGAGGGTATCAAAGAAAGCCTTGAAGGTATTTATTTGAAACTAGATAATACCGGTAAAGTTATTTCCTGCGGAATCGGCAAAGGGAAGAAATTGGCCGGTTTAAGTTCTAAAGATGTTTTAAATAAAAAACTGGAAGATTTCTTATCTAAAAAAGAAGCAAAAAATATGCAAGCGGCTTTAAAAGAGGTCTTTAAAAATAAAGATATTAAAAAGGGAAATGTCGCTGTTGATAAGGATGGGAAATCCTACCTTTATGAATATTCTTTATCTGCAATCCCCGGTAAAAATGAAGCCCAAATGTTTATAAACAAAATAGATAATCGCAAAGGGTTTGAGGAAAGGGTTAAGCATTTGTATATGATCTTAAACCGCAAAGATACCAGCTTCGTAGATAATATGGATGCCATTTTAAGTTACGGAAATGAGGTCTTTAATTCGGAAGCTGCTTTAATATGCCATTTAAGCGGTGAAGATAAAGAAGATATCTTGGTCAATTATGTTACGGACAACAAGATTGATTTGGAACAAGGGCAGGAATTTAAAATAGGTGCTTGCTTAGAACCCGTTAAAGATGGGGAAATGGTTTCAATATCAAATTTCAAAAATTATAAGTGCAAAAAATGTTTGCATGCGGAAAATGATTTGCAAGGCATGTGGGCAGCCCCTTTGCTTATCAAAGGTAAAACAGAGGGTATAATTTGCTTTGTCAGCACTAAGAAAAATGAAATGCGCTTTGGCGATCAGGAAGAAAATTTAATGGCCTTAATCTCCAATCTTATGAGTATGGCCCTTGAAACTCGTCGCGCTAAAAAAGCAACAAATAATAGTTTAACCACTATGCGGCACTTAATGAAAACTCTTGATGTCCCTGCTTTTATTACGGATTATGATTTAACCATCAAGAATGCAAATGATAGTTTATTTGCTTTGTTTGATATCCAAGATATGGCTGAATTGGATGATAGAGACATATTTTCTGCTTTTGCTTTTAATAAAGAAAAGGCAGAAGAAGGCTTTAATGATGCCCAAAGGACTTCAAAAGGCGGGGTTTTTGATTTCGTTTTTGAAGTTAAATTACCTGATTCCAAACGTCTTAATTTGCTTTGGCATGTCGTGGAAGTAAGGGATGGGCGCGGAAATATTCGCGGATATATGTTTGCTTCCGAAAATGTTAAGGATTTAGATTCTTTTAAATCAACCGGAAGGGAACGTTATCACGGCTTTTAATAATATAAAATTTTTGTCGTTTGACTTTATGTCGTTATAATGTTATCCTATATATAACAAAATAAGAAGAGGTGTATATGTCCAGTTATGTTCAAGATGTAATAGAAGCAGTAAAGAGAAAGGACCCGTCTGAAGCCCTTTTTCATCAGGCTGTTGAAGAAGTTTTAACTACTTTAAAACCTGTAATTGATGCAGATCCCAGATATAAAAAATATGCAGTTTTGGAACGTATGGTTGAACCGGAACGTATTATAACGTTTCGTGTGCCTTGGTTAAATGATAAAGGTGAAATGCAAGTAAACCGCGGTTACCGTGTACAATTTAACAGCGCCATCGGGCCGTATAAAGGCGGTATGCGCTTGCATGAAAGTGTTACACTTGCCAGTTTGAAATTTTTAGGTTTTGAACAAACTTTTAAAAATTCTTTAACCGGTTTGCCTATGGGCGGCGGTAAAGGAGGTTCAGATTTCGATGCCCGCGGTAAAAGCGAAACGGAAGTCATGCACTTTTGCCAAAGTTTTATGTCGGAATTATACCGCCATATCGGGGAAAATACCGATGTCCCTGCAGGGGACTTGGGTTGCGGTGCTCGTGAAGTCGGTTATATGTTTGGGCAATATAGAAAACTTGCAAATAAATTTGTCGGTGTATTTACCGGTAAAGGCGTAAGTTTCGGCGGTAGTTTAATTAGACCGGAAGCAACCGGTTTTGGTGTAGTTTATTTTGCTCAAGAGATGCTTAAACTCAATAAAGGTGAAGATTTTAAAGACAAAGTTTGTATTATTTCCGGTACAGGTAATGTGGGTATACATACCGCACAAAAACTTATGGAACTTGGTGCGAAAGTCGTCGGCTTTAATGATTATGACGGTGCAGTTTATGATAAAGACGGCCTTGACCAAGAAAAACTTGCCTTTCTTAAAAACCTTGTTTTCGTTAAGCGTGGCAGTTTAAGGGAATATGTAAAGAAGTTTACAAAAGCGGAATTCCACGAAGGTAAAAAAACTTGGTTTATTCCTTGTTATGCCGCCTTCCCAACCGCTTGCGAAAACGAACTCAAAGACGAAGATGCCGCCACTTTGATTAAAAACGGTGTCAAACTTATCTGCGAAGGTGCAAATATGCCTTGTACTTTGGGTGCAGTCAAGCAATTTCAGGATGCAGGTGTTTTGTATTCCCCGGGTAAAGCATCAAATGCCGGCGGTGTAGGTGTATCAGGTTTGGAGATGACACAAAACTCCATCCGCTTATCTTGGCCTGCAAAGAAAGTTGATGAAGAACTCCATAACATTATGGTACATATTCACAATTCTTGTGTTGAAGCAGCAAAGGAATATGGAATGCCCGGTAACTATTTAGCCGGTGCAAATATTGCCGGTTTCAAGAAAGTGGCGGAAGCTATGATAGCCCAAGGCTTAGTTTAGTTTTAACTGTAATGGCAATAAAAAAGGCGCTCATTAGAGCGCCTTTTTTAAAGTTGAATATTTTGCAATATTTTCTAAAACTGTGTATTAATAGGGCAGACTTTTACATCTTGCCTTTTTACAATTTTATTTTGTTGGTCAACTTCTATATTATATTCCAACCAATTTATTTTATCATCGCAAAGAGTTTTGTATGAATAAAGTTTATTTCCGTTTTGCATAGTATATTCATTTATAGGAATACCGTATTTTTGGGCATAGGAATCAAAATTCTTGCCTACTATATCACCATAATAAGGACAAGTACTAATTGTGGTTACTTTAACTATAATATTGTCAGGGGAAACTTCTTCTGTTGTTTTTTGCCAATTTATTTTATCGTTGCAACGTCTTTCATATTTATAAAGTGTATTTCCGTTTGGTAAAGTTTGCTGTTTACCTGCAGGATAACCGCAGGCAGGGCAACCGCATTTATTAAAATCTTTCCCTACCAAATTAAAACAGCAACCGGCCAAAACAGTTACTGCCATTAACGGTAAAATATATTTTATTTTCATAAAACCTCCTTGGTTTTTGTGTTGTTTTCTTATATTATAGCAAAAATATTTTATTGCAAACAAAAGTCATTTTTGCTACCATATCTAAAAGGAGATTTATTTTAATGTAAGCCGGACAACGGCTTAAAAAAATTCAATCTGTTTTTGGAAACCTTGCAAAAGGTAAGCTTTTAGAAAATAAGGGCAAACAATAATTCTGAAAATAGTTCGTTACAGGTGTAAAATATCTTGGTTGATCCCCTAGATATTTTGCACCGAGTGTTTTTTGCGTTAGCAAAAAACCACGGCTATTATTGAAGGGTTATTATTGTTGCTCAGATATATTAGCCGTTTTTCATTGGCTAAATTTAATAGTGAGGACAAATTATGCCGGAAAATATTCAAATACAAATCAAAGAAGAAATAGAAGAGTTTACTAAACTAATAAAAAAATACCCGGATATATCAGATTTATATATCGGCAGGGCTGTTTTGTATGCAAAAATCGGGGAATATGAAAAAGCCGTAAAAGATTATGAGGCTGCACATGAAGATTATATTTATGATATTGTTGCCGTATGCCTAAGGCATAATTTAATCCGGGAAATTGAAAGGTTCTATACACAAAAGATAAATAAAGACAAAAACAATATCTTAAATTATATGAGCATGGCGCGTTTTTACAGGGCTATCGGTGAAAATCAAAAAGCACTTACCGATTGTGAGAGTATTTTAAAAATATCACCAAGTAATAAATTTATTTTAGAAATGAAACAGGCAATAATTAAAGAATTAAAAGAACAAGGCAAATATAGCAAACAAATGAAAAGCCAAAAGATATTTTTGACATAAATAAAACCAAACCGTATACGCAAATCTAGTAAGTATTTTTTATTGTCGCCACCCACGTGCTTTGTCACGCGGGCGGGAGACGACTGAGCAAACGTAGTTTGCTCGTCAAGAGGGGGGTATAAATAAGGTAATCTTTGATTTCACAGATAACCCCCACCCGTCAAGCAAAAATAAATTTTTGCTTGCCACCCTCCGCCCTTTCTTATTTTTGCTGACGCAAAAATAAAACGACAAAGGGTGAGGAAAATAAGAGGAAGAAATTTTGATTTTATCTGCGACAGATAAAACAAAGACAAACCGAGTGCACAAACCTAGCAAGTATTTTGGTGATAATTTAAATTTTATCTTTGACGACGAATACCCAGAAGTATAGGAGCGAAGCGATTTTTGGTATTCTAGGAAAAGAAAAATTTAAATTAGCCCAAAAGACGCCGCTAGCAAAAAATGTCAATTGCAAAACATTCCTATTTTAAAATTCGCATTAAAATTTGGTATAATGTATGTATATTAAGGCAAGAGTAAGGAGAACTATGGTAGCCAACTTATCAGTCCTAGTCCTTGCAGGCGGCAAGGGCACGCGCATGAAATCCGCCACACCTAAACCATTACATAAAATTTTCGGTTTGCCGCTTTTGGCACACATTTTACAAACTGCAGATGCGCTTAAACCGTCTGCTAATGTCGTTTTATGCGGCCATCAGGCTGATATTTTAGAAAAAACCGTCAAAGAAAATTATAAAAATTGGGGTATTAAAGCAGATTTAAAATTTGCTCTGCAAAAAGTTTTAAACGGCAGCGGTTCAGCTGTAAAATATGCAATGCCGGCACTAAAAAAATATAAACAAGTTTTAATTTTAGCCGGCGACGCCCCCTTAATTGAGGCCGACACCTTAAAACAACTTGTCAAACACCATAACAATAAAAAAGCCTCTTGCACCGTCTTAACCGTTGAAGTTCCAACCCCCAAAGGTTATGGCCGCATTGTTAAAGAAAATAATATCATAAAAATTGTTGAAGAAAGCGAAACCGATTCTAAAACCGCACCGATAAAAGAAGTAAATTCCGGCATGTACATTTTTGAAATTAAAGACCTTGAAAAGGTTTTAAAACTTTTAAAACCTCAAGGCCCAAAGCAAGAATATTATTTAACCGATACTTTGGCTTTGCTCCAAAAACAAGGCAAGAAAGTGGAAATTTTTAAAGCCGCAGATTATAAAGAGGCCATGGGCATAAATTCCAAAAAGCAGCTTGCCGAGGCCGCACAAGCAATGCGCGAAAAAATCAATAATAAATTAATGGATGCGGGCGTAATTTTAATTGATCCGCAAAATACTTATGTTGATAAAACCGTCAAAATAGGGGCAGACACGGTAATCTATCCAAACTGCTATATTTACGGTAAAACGGTTATTGGGGAAAATTGTAAAATCGGCCCAAATTGCTGGATAGAAAATTCAAAATTTGAAAATAATGTTGATGTCAAAATGTCTTGCTACATTTTGGACAGTTATTTAAAAGAAGGTGCGCAAACAGAACCTTTTGCCAAACTCCGCCCTCAAACGGTGGTGGGTAGTATTGCCAAAATCGGCAGTTTTGTGGAAATTAAAAAGTCCACAATCGGCAAAGGTTCAAAGGTGCCGCACCTTTCGTATATAGGGGATACGGTTATGGGCGCAAATGTCAATATCGGTGCCGGCGCAATAACCTGTAATTACGACGGTAAAAATAAACATCAAACTATTATAGGGGATGATGTCTTCGTCGGTTCAAACACAAATTTTGTTGCACCTGTTAAAGTTGGCGCGGGCGCGAAAATCGGTGCTGGTTCAACGATAACAGAAGATATACCTGCCAAAACTTTGGCAATAGCCAGGGCAAGGCAAGTTAATCTCAAAAACAAAAAAGGAAAATAAAATGAACGACCCTATTGTACCCAGGGAACTAAAAATATTCACATGTAATGCAAACCGCACTTTGGCGGAAAAAATTGCAAAACATTTAGGCAAAGAACTCGGCTCTATGCGTGTTGAGCGTTTTGCCGATGGCGAAATTGATGTCCAGGTTACCGAAAGCGTACGCGGCGCTGATTGTTATGTTATCCAGCCTACCTGCCCGCCCGTTAATGAAAACTTAATGGAACTTTTAATCACCCTTGATGCCTTAAAACGCGCCTCCGTTGCACGCGTTACCGCAGTTATGCCTTATTACGGTTATGCCCGTGCTGATAGGAAAAGCAGCCCGCGTGTACCAATAACGGCAAAACTTGTGGCCAACCTTCTTACAATGGCCGGTGCCGATAGGGTAATGGCTATGGATTTGCACGTCGGCCAGATACAAGGTTTCTTTGATATTCCGGTGGACCATTTAAGGGCGCGCGGTGTGTTTTTAGATTATTTCCTTAAAAATAAACCAAAAGATTTGGTAATAGTCTCCCCTGACGTAGGCGGGGTGGAACGCGCAAGGCGTTTTGCCGCCCGCATGGATGCAGGTTTGGTTATTATTGATAAAAGACGCCCCAAGAAAAATGAGGCAGTTGTTTATAACGTAATCGGCGATGTTAAAGATAAAACTGCTATTATTGTTGACGATATCGTTGATACAGCCGGTACTTTAACAGTAGTTGCAAACAAAATAAAAGAAAGCGGTGCTAAGAAGATTTATGCCGTCGCAACACACGGCGTTTTGTCCCGTGACGGTGTAGATAAAATTGAGGCTTCTGCCTTAGAAAAGCTTTTTATTACCGATACTTTACCGGAAGAAAACCGTAAACAAAGTTCTAAAATACAAGTGCTTTCAATAGCACATATTTTGGCAGATGCCATCAGCCGTAACCATGATGGCCGTTCAATAAGTGAAATGTTTAATTAAATTTAATATAAAAATAGTTGGAGGAAGTACAAATGCAAAAAGTAAAAATTAATGCTCAGCCTAGAGAAAAGGCCGGCGTTCGCGGGGAACTCTCAAAAATCAGAGCCCAAAAAAATATTCCGGCAGTCTTATACGGTGAAGGTTTAGAACCTATTTCTATAACCGTATCTCAAAAAGATTTGGCTGAAATTCAAAAAGCAGGCAGCAATGCTATCGTCGAAATTGCCTTACCTAAAGGTAATGAAAATGCTATTATCAAAGAAGTTCAATATCATGTTGTAACCGACAGTCCGATACATATTGATTTCCAAAGAATTTCTATGGATAAACCGCTTGAAACCATTGTTCCTATCGTCTTGAAAGGCGATTGTGCTTGGGTTAAAGAAAACGGCGGTATCGTGGACCATACAGTCCGTGAAGTTTCAATCAAATGTTTACCTGCCGATATTCCGCATGAAATTGATGTCGATATTACCGGCTTAACATTGGATAAACATGTAACTTTAGCCGATTTGGTCGCCCCTAAAGGTGTTACCATCTTGGGTGAAGCTGACAGAATGATTGTACACATCATGATTCCGCGTGAAGAAGTCGTTGCAGCACCTGCTGCCGCAGCCGCCGGAACTGAAGCCGCACAACCTGAACTTTCTGCCACAAAAGGTAAGAAAGAAGAAGAAGGTGCAGCTGCCGCAGGTGATAAGAAACCTGCAGAAAAGAAATAATTTTTTAAAATTATTCTTTAATAAAACACCCGTGGAGGTTTTCCTTGCGGGTGTTTTTTATTGTTTAATTTCAGTGGGTTGGTAAAAATGAAAATAGGTCCTTTGGAAAAATGAAATTAGGTCTTTTGGCCCTTGTTGTTTACATAGGAAACTTTTACAATTATGGAAAGAGGACTGTCAAAATATGAAAAAACTAATTATTGGCGTTGTCGGTATGGTGTTCGGATCATGTGTTTTTTGCCAATCTATAGTTCAGCAAAAATATCATTTCCCTTCTGTCGCAGAAGCACAAAAAGTTTTTGCACAGGGTAGCAAATTGCTTTTCGGTAAACAAAGCAAGGAAGTATCTTTGGAAGATTTGTCCTATCAAAACATTTATTCAAAAAAACAAGAGCCACAATCTCCATCACTCTTGTTTGAATTATCACAAATTAGGAAAGGCAATAGACATGATGTCCTTAAATATTATGGAGGAATCATTAGGTCGTCAGTTGAAAAAAATCAATATAACCAAGATTTAAAACATTATCAGGATTTTTACAATCAAATTGTTTGGAAAAAAGATGGTTCCCCGGATTTAACTAAGGCAGCCACGATGAAAGCCTATTTAGCCTTTTATAATTTAATTTTAAATAATAAGCCGTCAAGGCCGGAAATAGGCCGTATAGATGAACACTTCCCTTTATTGGGTGAACATTCGGAAGCTTTCGCTAAATTGCAAGAACGATTCGGCAACAATGATGCTTACTTATCTTTTACCTTATCGATCAGTATGGTAAGAGGTGTTACTACAATGATTCCTAGGGCAGATTCTAAAAAGGCTGAAAAAATTGCCAAACAAATTTTATATAACGATTTGCAAAAATACGATATGACTACGGAACAAATTGATAAGTGGCTTGAAGTTGCTACTTCAGAAAATGGCAAGGCGATTTTAGATGAAAGCGAAAGTAATGGAATAATGGGGCAAGTTTCTTCAGGATCTGAGTGGTATTGTTTGATTTTCCTACGTCCGCAAAATAAATTGTTAGTCGTAGATAAGTTCGAGTATGTACCGTTTGGTTTAATTGCTTTACATGAATTTGAACATGCAAAAGATTTATTTCCAGGCAGGGAAAGAGATTTAGAAGATTCTCTAAGTGAATTACCGACTTATGTAATGGAAATAGTTATGTTAGATAATATTTATCGTCAAATTCATAATATTCCGGATACACAATTGGTATCATATAAGCATGGTGATGAATCAATAAACTTAGGGGAAATAGCTGATTTATTCCGCAAACTTTCCAAAAAGTATCATACCGATAATTGGCCTGAACTTTTACTTACACCGGAAGCAACTACTTATATTAACAATGTGTACAAAAAACAAACAGAAATTGCCGGGCGTCTGGTATTACAGCGTCAGTATGGTGTTAATGTCGATTTAATATCAGAAGATAAAATACAAGAAGTCGGTAGGCAAGTCATACACGAAATGTATTTAGAAGAGATGTTTCGAAATACAAACCGTACAGGTAAAGTTATTCCCCAATAAATTATAATAAAATGCCAAGCAGTTGGATTTGCTCCTTCCAAAAAACTAAAAGCACCCAAAAGGGTGCTTTTAAATTTTCGGAGAGGGAGGGATTTGAACCCTCGATACCTTTCGGTATACAGGATTTCGAGGCCTGCTGTTTCAACCGCTCACACACCTCTCCAAATACTATCTATATTATATAAAATATGACAATAATTTTTTAATCTAGTTTAATTAAATAAAAATTTACGTCTGAAAAAATACAATAAAAAAAGTACTTGCAATTTTTTTAAAAAGTGATATAATATAGGAGAGAAGTAAAATTTTAAAAAAGGGTATTTGTACAGACGAACTAGTATGGATTTTTTAAAAAGAAACTCAGGTAAAATAGCTCTACTTGCAATTGTTGCATTTTTTACTCTTCCTTTCATTTATGGTAATGAGGAAGAAGAAGACTTTTCTCCTTTCGCAGTAAAATCAGGAATGTCTTATCAAGCAAACCCCATTTCGAAACTGGCTAATAAAATAGCCTCTTTTTATGGGTTTTCAAAGCCTGCTTCACAAATGATGGCTTCATCCGGCAGTGTAGATTCCATAAAAGATAAAGTCTCTTTTAATAAGGAACATTCATTTAATCGTGGCGGATCGGCAAATTCACAAAATGATACTTTAGTTGCTTCTTCTAGAAATTTTAAAAATTTTGATACAAATTCCTCAAATTCTAATTTCTCAAATACCAGAAATAATAATAGTAAAAATAATTTTGCACATAATTCTTATAACAATAATGACCCAATAAAAGGTTATGTTACTATTAACGGCCAAAATTATCCTGTAATTGAAGATGCTTTGGGTGATAAATATGTCGTCACTCCTAAAGGTCATGTACCTTATAAAGAACTATTACGAAGGACAGTTTCAGATAAAGAAATTATGGATGCTAAAAAACGTTTCCCCGGTGCAAGTGATATGGAAATTTTAGCTGCTTTACAACAGGAAAAGGAAAGGCAGGCCTTAGCGAATAGGCAAAGATATCAGGCTAATGCTACAGGTTATAAAAACGGTACGGCTACAAATATGGGCGGCACAAATTATGCCCGTGTTTCCACAGAGGATACCGGTTTCGACGAAGATGTTTTGAATGAGGCCTATGCAGATTTAAAAAATATTAATTTGAAAAATGGAAGGGATGCATTAGCCCCGTCTGGTAGTGGTACTTCACGCAGTTCTTTCAGTGGCAGTTCTGCCCGGGGCAATAATTATTCCTCTGCTCAAGCAGGTTCTTATGACCAAAGTGGCGAGCAGTCAGGTAATAGTTTAATTTCAAGCGGAATTACCAAATCGGTACAAGAGCAGGTGAACTTGCAGTCATCTAACAGAGGTAATTATCAAAGAGGTAATGAAGGTGCACGCCCCACTAAACCAGGGGATGCATTCAAACCAACTGTAAGAACTCCAAAACCGGAAGATAAACCTCAAAATCAATTTCAAAATAATCAAGAAGAAGTTTATGAATCTCAAGATTCCGTGGTAATTCGAGATTTAACATACGAGTGGTCTACAAAAGCCTATAAATATTCTAACGATGGTACTACGGGTGATGTTCTGTTTATAGAAGAAGATAATTACAATAATTATTCTGAATGGGGAACACCTACACAGGTTACTATTGGCAACAAACAAATATCAGGAATCCTTATTCCTCAAATTGATACTCAAACTAATAAATTAATTGAACCAGAGGAAGACGGATTATTAGGTAATAATAAGCAAATCTCAGAAAATATATCCAAAATAAACAGTGATATTGACAAGATAAAACAGCTAGTAAATCATTCATTACCTAGCAATGTTAAATTATATGTGGATACAGGAAAAATGGATTCAAGGTTATCTGGATTAATACAAAATATTATGAAAAAGAAGGACTCAAACGGCGAAGAGATAAATTTTGTTACTACAGACAGAAATGCCGCTGATATAATTTTGCCGGAACTTATTTTAACCCCTTCGTCTTTCAATCAGTTTTATAATGATTTTAGTAGGCAGTTACAGAATATAGAAAATTCTCAAGCAGGTAATATTCCTGCTTGATTTAATGGAGACAGTATGAAAATAAAATACTTATTACCGATATTGTTAGTTGCACTTTTGCCTATAAAGAGTATGGCAACAGATGAAAAGAGCCTGGAATATTGTGATAATCGTATATACGATACAGTTTTTTCTAGATTCGGGCATAGAGATGATAATGCAACAACACTTACATATATGCTAGGTACACGCGAAGATAAAAGCAAATTTAAATTTGAAGTTTTGGAATTCTGCGAGCAATATGATTGTGCTGTAGCTAGGAATTCTAGCAGGATTCTTGTAGGGGATGAGTATTCTGTATCTTTGAATATGGTTGCTCTTCCTTTTATGTTCAATAATAAAGAAATATCTGAAACACTGATTTTAAACAAACCGGAACTAACATTTTTAACGGATAGCGGTATATACCCGGAGAAGCCGAGATTTTCTAATGGGGAATATATGACACCTGCGTTGAATGCAATAAGGGAAGGGCAGCCCGGTATTTTAAAATATTTAATATCAAAATATAATGTAAATTTACGTAAGAAAGCAGGATATATATATTATGGTGTTTCTCCTGATAAATCCCAACTAGACGGTTTAAGAATAGCGGAAAAGGCGTTAGAGAAATGGAAAAATGAAACCCCTGATAGAAGTAGAGCAAGATGTGCCGAAGAGGTGTTATCAATAGTGAGAGATTGGTATGATAGGACCGAACATAATCAAGAAATCATTAACGATGCAAAAGCATATAATGATAAATTGTACGAAATCGCTTCAAATAATATAGTTGAAAATATTATACCTTTTGAATTTGTTCCGTCTTTAGATCTTTTTAAAATTCAAAATATAGAAGAAAATTTTGCTATCAATATTGATAAAAAGATAGATGCTTTAATAGAAAAGATTATGCGCGATTTTGACTTTTCATCCATCGGCAATCAAGCATAAAAGCATAATTTTCGGTTTTAAAAACTCCCTCACACTCAGTGGGGGAGTTTTCTTTGTAATCAAAAAAAGATATAATATATATAGACGTAAATCAAATCACTCGCGCTCTAGGGCGTTATTTTTTTGGAATAAAATTATGAATACAAGACAAGATGTAAGAAATGTGGCTATTATTGCTCACGTAGACCACGGCAAAACCACTATTGTGGATTCACTTTTAAAATTAGCGGGGCAGTTCAAAGTAAAACAAGACGAAGCACAGGAAACTGTCCTTGACTCTAACCCCCTTGAACGTGAGCGCGGTATAACAATTTTATCAAAATGCACTGCTGTAAACTATAAAGGCTATACGGTTAATATCGTCGATACCCCGGGCCACGCAGATTTCGGCAGTGAAGTGGAACGCGTGTTAAAAATGGTTGACGGTGCCTTACTTTTGGTTGATGCAGTTGAAGGCCCTATGCCGCAAACACGCTTTGTGTTGCGTAAAGCCTTGGCACTCGGCCTTAAACCGATAGTCGTAATTAATAAAATGGACCGCGATCATATAAGGCCGTCTGAAGTCGTTGACGAAGTCTTTGAACTTTTTATGGAACTTGGTGCTAGTGATGCACAACTTGATTTCCCTATTATTTATGCTTCCGGACGTGCGGGCTGGGCATCAAACGATATGAATAAACCCGGCACGGATATTGCCCCTATTTTTGAAGCTATTTTAAAACATGTTCCTGCACCTGTCGCTGATGAAACAAAACCGCTTCAAATGCAAGTTACTATGCTTGATTATAATAACTTTTTGGGTGCAGTCGGTATCGGCCGTATTTTAAACGGTGATATTAAGCAAGGCCAAACGGTTGCCATGCTCAAACAAAACGGGAAAAGAGTTTTAGGTAAAGCTGCAAAAATTGAAAGATTTTTTGGCCTTGGTAAGCAAGAAGTACAAAGTGCAAAAGCCGGTGATATTGTTGCAATCAGCGGCCTTGAAGGTGTAGAAGTCGGTGATACATTATGCATGGTCGGTGCTGAAGAAGCTTTGCCGCCGCTTGTTATTGATGAACCCACAATTTCAATGGACTTTTTTGTTAATGATTCCCCGTTCGCCGGGCGTGAAGGTAAATTTTTAACCAGCCGCCATTTAAAGGCGCGCCTTGAAAAGGAAGCCCAAACTAATGTGGGTATGAAACTTGAACAACTTGAAGGTGAGGGCCGTTTTAAAGTTTACGGGCGCGGTGAACTGCACTTAACAATTTTAATCGAAAATATGCGACGTGAGGGTTTTGAACTCGCCGTTTCAAGCCCCGAAGTTTTGTATAAAGAAGAAAACGGTAAAATTTTGGAACCTATGGAATATCTTATTTTAGATATTTCTTCAGATGTCCAAGGTGCTGTTTTTGAACTTGTGGGCAAGCGCGGTGCCAAACTTGAGAATATGGTAAGTGAAGGCGAAAACCGCTTGCGCCTTGAATATGTTATTCCTTCACGCGCTTTAATTGGTTTTAAAAATGAATTTTTAACTTCCACGCGCGGGCTTGGTATTATGCACCACAGTTTTTATGGATATTACCCAAAAGTTGATGTCCCGCCACTTCGATCCAACGGCGTTTTGATTGCCAAAGAGCCGGGCGTAACAACATCTTATGCATTAAATGCTTTGCAAGACGGCGGCCAAATGTTTTTAGGCCCTGGTGTGCAGGTTTATGAGGGTATGATCATTGGGCAAAACTCACGCGATAATGACCTTGTTGTAAACCCATGTAAAGCAAAGCGCATGTCAAACATGCGCAGTAAAGCGGCTGATGATGCTTTGGTTTTAACACCGCCGCGTATTATGAGTTTGGAACAAGCCATTGAATATATTGCCCCGGATGAACTTGTGGAAATTACGCCTACATCCGTCAGACTTAGAAAGAAAATTTTGAATATTCACGAGCGCCGTAAAGCCTCCCGTAAAGAAGAGGCCGCAGAAGAATAACCCTGCTTTAGGGCAAAGCATATGATAGATATTTCAGATTTAAGTTATCACATAGGCCTTCGCCCTATTTTTGAGGATGCTTCTTGCTTTATTGCCGACGGTACAAAAACCGGTCTTGTCGGCTTAAACGGTTGCGGTAAAACTACATTATTTCGCCTAATTCTTGGGCAAATTTACCCTGATGGCGGTAAAATTACCATTAGTTCCGGCACGCAAATTTCAACGGTAGAACAGGAAATTAAAGATACTAATCTAACTCCGCTTGAATATGTTTTGCAGGCAGATAAGCGGTTAAAAGTTTTGTATGATAAACTTACTACCGCGAAATCAGGCGAAGAAATTGCCGAAATTTACGATAAATTAAATAACCTTGGTGCAAACAGTGCAAGTGCGCGTGCAAGTGCAATTTTGGGCGGTCTCGGTTTTTTGGATGAAGAATTAAAAAAGCCTTTAAAGGAACTTTCCGGCGGTTGGCGTGTTAGGGCAAGTTTGGCAGCGGCCTTATTTGCACCGTCTGACATTTTACTTCTTGACGAACCTACAAACCACCTTGACCTTGAAACATCAATTTGGCTTGAAAGTTTTTTAGAGAAAACCGATAAAACCCTCTTTTTAATCAGCCACGATAGAAATTTACTTAATAAAATTTGCGAAAAAATTATTTTGGTTGACGAGTGTAAACTAAAAACTTATACCGGCAATTATGATACTTATGAACGCACCCGCCATAATCAAACCGAGCAAATTATAAAAGATGCAAAACGCTATGAGGAAACACGCAAACATTTGCAAAGTTTTGTGGACCGTTTCCGCTATAAAGCCACCAAAGCCAAGCAAGCGCAAAGCCGTTTAAAAATGCTTGAGCGTATGGGGGATGCCCCAAAAATTCCGATAGAAAAAAGTGTGCGTTTTTCATTT
This sequence comes from Elusimicrobiaceae bacterium, assembly GCA_016281355.1. Taxonomy (GTDB): domain Bacteria; phylum Elusimicrobiota; class Elusimicrobia; order Elusimicrobiales; family Elusimicrobiaceae; genus Proelusimicrobium. The sequence continues at coordinate 69,903 of JAEEIL010000012.1, forward strand.
CCTGAGCCTGAACTTTTGGATGCATATTTGTATACTTTAGAGCAAGTTTCTTGCGGTTATAATGATACACCCGTTTTACAAAATATTGACCTTACTATCGGCGCAGAAGATAAAATTGCCTTGCTCGGCGCAAACGGTAACGGTAAAAGTACGCTTGCAAAATTGCTTGCCGGGTTACTGCCCACAATGTCAGGTAAATTAACTTATGCACGCAAAATAAAAGTGGGTTATTTCGCCCAGCATCAGACGGAAGTTTTTGACCTTGATAAAACACTTTACGAAGTTGCTAAAGAAAAAATGCCCGAAGCAAAAGAGGCCGAGGTTTACACACATCTTGCTTGTTTTGGTTTGCAAAAAAATAAAGCGGATACAAAAATCGGCAGCCTTTCAGGGGGGGAAAAGAGCCGCCTATTACTTTCAATAATCACAATCGCACGCCCGAATATTTTAATTTTAGACGAGCCTACAAACCATTTAGACATAACTTCCCGCCGTGCTTTAAGCGAAGCCTTAAACAATTACAGCGGTGCGGTTATTTTGGTTACGCACGATTTTAATTTGCTGGAAGAGGTAACAGACCGCCTTCTGCTTGTTGCTAACGGAACGGTTCAAAATTATGAGGGGGATTTGGAAGATTATAAAAACTTCGTCTTACACGGTGGCGGTGCAAGTGCCGCACAAAATAAAGCAGACATTAAAAAAGAACGCCGCAGAACCGCGGCCGAACTCCGCGCACAGGCTGCACCTATAAAAAAGCAAATCAAGGAAATTGAAAAGAAACTTGATAAATTAACAAATCAAAAGCAAAATATTGAAACACGTCTGACCACACAATTTAACACCGATTTAAGCATAGAACTTGCCTTTATAAATAAAGAAATTGCCGACCTTGAAAGCAAATGGCTTGAACTTACCACTGATTTGGAAAATCTAAAATAAAATTTGGGTCTTGACATTTTTAGAAAAACCTTTATACTATAGTATATCCGCGGAGGCCGTTTCGGGCGGGTGTTGTGTGAGGTGGCAGCGGTGCCCCTACATAGCGTTAAGCCCCCTTGAAGAAGTTGAGCTGGCGGATTAAAAGGAAATGTGTATAATGACGAAAGTCTATAACTAACTAACCCTCGTGGAATACCGAGGGTTATTTTTATTGTAAATTTTCCGTTTTAATTATTAGACGACATTAAATTCATCAAACTGATAAACAGGTTAATAATATCAAGGTAAATACTGATAGCAAAATTTAAGGCTGTATCCCAATTATTTGCATCTGCGACTGCTTTAAGTTTGGCAAGGCGGTTAAAATCAAAAAGTAAATAACCCGTAAAAATTAAAACCCCCAAACCTGCCATAAATTTTTGACCGCGTATGCGGACAAAAATTCTAATCAAAGAATAAATCACTAAAATTATAAGTGCGATAAATAAAAATTTGCCCAACCATTCAAAATCAAGGCCGCTGTACATAGCAATTAAACCCGTCAAAAAAGCAGTTAAAACCGTCAAAGAAAGTGCTTTTTGCGCTGTATCATTATGTGCGATAAAATAAACACCTAAAGTGAAACCGCTTGACGCTGTAAAAAGTACCATCAAGATCATATTTAACGGGAAAGCCGTTCTCACAAACATTAGTACTAAAAATACAATGATGTTTATTATTATCGCAAAAAGCGAGTATTTTTTTATTGCAGGATAATCTTGCATTTGCAAGGCCCTGTTAAACAAGCGTGCCGCAAACATGCAGGCAAGCCATGCGACCGTTAAGGATGCGGTCAATATTATGAAAGTTTTTGACATTAGTGTTTCAAACATAAATCCCCCTAAACTCGGCGTGCCGAGTAATAAAATAATACCAAATTTAGCAGATAAATTGTAAAATTTATTTATGACAAAAAGTGAAATTGCAAAAAATTATTTTCTGCAAGGTTATAATTGTGCGCAGGCCGTTTTCTTGGCTTTTGCTAAAGACGAAGGTTTAAGCGAAGATGTTGCCCTTAAAATAGCATCATCTTTTGGTGGCGGGCTTGGCGCGCAACGTGAAGTTTGCGGTGCCGTAAGCGGTATGTGTATGGCTCTAGGCTTAAAACGCGGTTATAATACCGCCAAAGATTATGCGTCCAAACAAAAACATTATTTGGCGGTGCAAGAAATTTGTGCCGAGTTTAAAAAGCAAAACGGCAGCATAATTTGCCGCGAACTTTTAGGGCTTGATAAAAATAATTTACCACTTAAACCCGAGGAACGCACCGGGGAATATTACAAAAAACGCCCTTGTGCGGAACTTGTTGCCATGGCCGCGGAAATCTTAGAAAATTATCTTAACAAAAAATAATTAACTTAAAATTTTAAAACGTTTTTCAAGCGGCTCAAAAGTTTTCTCTTGCGGTGCGCTTAAAATTTCCCCAAAAGGCATTTGCGCAATAAGCCGCCAAGTGGCAGGCACTTTAAAAGCAGTGCGAACATCCGCGTCAATTATTGGGTTATAATGTTGCAAACTTGCACCGATCCCAACGCCGGCCAAAGCGCACCAAATTGAAAATTGCAACATCCCGTTTGATTGCGCCGCCCATATCGGAAAATTGACTGCATAAGCCGGGTATTGTTTTTGTAAATTTTCGGTTATTAAAAGATCCTCAAAATACAAAATTGTTCCGCTTGCTTTTGCAAAAGTGCCTATTTTCTCTTTAACAGTTGTAAAGTTTTCCGGCGGAACTTTTTTGCTTAAAACACTCAAAACGATATCCCAAAGTTTTTTGTGATTCTTATTTTCAAGCAAAATAAGGCGGGCGCTTTGGCTGTTAAAAGGCGTTGGCGCAACAAGCATACAGTCTTTTATAATTTGCGGAACCGGTTTTTGTTTTTCCGCAGGCAACGGCCCAAGGTCATAACAAGAACGGCGTTTTTTTATCGTTTCGTTAAATTCCATATTTACCCCCAAATATAACCCTTATAGGTTATATAACCAATAATAAAATTTTTCTTCTCAAATGTCAATAAAAATTTGACAAATATTTTAAAAACTCCTATAATTTAAGCATACAGTGTGCTAACAATACAGCACAGTATTGAAAGGATAAATTATGGCCTATTCAGGCGGCGTTAAATTACAAGATGATATTTCAAAAAAAATCATAGATACCGTTACAAAAATGGTCTATGAAGGCGGTGCATCAAAAATAAATGTGCAAGCCGTTTTGAAAAAATTGAAAATTACAAACCGCGTTTTTTATAACCGTTTTAAAAATATTGAAGAAGTTTTGCTTTGCGTTTCACAAAATATCGTTCAAAAAATGCACCAATGCATTTTGCGCCCTATTGATAAAAAAGAAAATTACCACAAATATTTAATGAATATTGCATCAGACGTTTTCATAAAAACTTATGAAATTAAAAAAGATTTCAGCGACTATATGTTTATGAATGATATCGTCAATGAAAGTAATAAAATTTGGTGGATTGACCATATGATCCCCCTCTTGGAATACGGTATTAAAGAAAAGTTTTTAAAGCCGATGGATGTCCACGCAATGTCCTATGCAATTTGGTGTTTTTGTCGCGGTTTTAACGTGGATGCAATAAAAAGCCGTCTGGAATTTAATGAGGCATTAAAAATTTTCCAAACAGCCTTTGGGTTCTTACTTGACGGGATGACTTTAAATAAGGATACAAGAAAATGATTATTACCTATAAACGCAAAGCACAATACCATGAAACTGATAAAATGGCCGTCGTGCACCACTCAAATTATATAAAGTGGATGGAAGAAGCCCGCGTTCATTTTTTAGATAAAATAAATTTGCCTTTTACCGCAATGGAAGATGCAAATATTTTCAGCCCGGTGGTGAGTTTGACTTGTAAATATCAATTTCCTGTTTGGTTTGATGATGAATTTGAAGTCCGCGTTAAAGCGGTAAAATATACAGGTGTCCGTGTAAATTTTGAATATGAAATTTTTAATTTAACCAAAAACAAACTTTCCGCAACTGCCGCAAGCGAGCATTGTTTTACTTCTAAGGAAGGCAGGCCTTTGTCAGTTAAGCGTGCAAACCCCGATATGCATGCTTTACTTGAAAACTGCATAAAATAAATTAATTTAAAAGGTATTCTCTTTTATTTGTTATAATTATATTATATTTATATAGGAGAATTATTATGTCTATTCCGCCGTACCAATATTTTATGACCCCCGCTTTAAAAGCATTGGGGGATAAAAAATTAAAGAGCGTGAAATCAGTAGAAGAAATTGTTGTAAAATCTTTATCAATAAACAAAGAAGATTTAGAACAACTTCTTCCCAGTGGTACACAAACAATAGTTAGAAATAGAACTAATTGGGCTCTTTATTATATGTTTAGAGCTGGATTGCTTGATAGAGAAAAAAGAGGTTTTTATAAAATAACAGATCTTGGTTTAAAAGCACTGAATGAGAATGTAGAAATTAATAATTCTTACTTAGAAAAGTTTGATAGTTTTAATGAGTTTAGAAATGGTGAAGATGTTAAAGAGAAAATAGATGTAAATAATGAATTATCTCCTAATGAACAAATAAATAGTGCTTTAGATTCTATAAATAACAAGTTACAAAATGATATCTTGGAAAAAATTAGGAATGTTGATGATGTTTATTTTGAAAGAATTATTCTAGATTTACTTGTTAAAATGGGGTATGGCGGCAATAGAGAAGATGCTGCAGAAATGACAAAAAAGAGCCATGATGGTGGTATAGATGGAATAATTAAAGAAGATCCCTTAGGAATTAGTAAAATTTATATGCAAGCCAAGAAGTATACAAATGAGAAAGTTCATTCTAAAGAAATGCGTTATTTTTTGGGGTCATTAAGAGAAAATAATTCTAGTAAAGGTATTTTTGTTACGGCAAGTGATTTCGATCCCAAGGCAATTGAAATGGCTTCAAAGGGAAATATTATTCTCATTAATGGTAAACAACTTGCTAAATTGATGCTTCAATACAATATTGGTGTTATAAATAAACAAACTATTGAAATTAAAGAGATAAATCTATCTTACTTTGATGATGAACAGTCGTTTTGTTAACAAAATAAAAATTCAGAATACCCTTAGATTAATTCCTAGGGGTATTTTTACCTTACAATTTCTAGCGGGGCATATTTAAGCATAAAAACGCGTTTCGTGCCATTGTTAAATATGACGGTGATTTTTGCTGCCTCGCCGCTGCCGGTAATTAAAACAACTTTTCCAAGACCGAAAACACCGTGTTTTATAACTGTGCCGATACGCACCCCGCTGCTTACATTGACAGGGGTAGATTCAGGTGTTTCTACAGGTGTTGGCGGGGTGGAAGTTTTATAAGGTGTGTAACTAAAATCGTCATCATTTTGATAATTTGCTGCATTATTGTAAGTTGTATTTGTTGTAAAATGGTTATATTTACCATAGTAATTTCCGCCGCGCGGTTTGTTACGATTTCGGTGTTCCTGCAGGAGATAGTTTTCTTCATCAAGCAAACCGCTTTCAAATAAAAATTTTGACGCATAACGATTGTTATCGCGCTCCCCATATACAAAGCGTGATGCGGCATATGTCATAAACAAATTCTTTTTTGCTCGCGTCATAGCGACATAACATAAGCGACGTTCTTCTTCGAGTGCTTCTTCGGGGTTTTCATTCTTCTTAGGAGGTATAGGGAATAAACCTTCTTCTAAACCTGTTACAAATACCGTTGGGAATTCCAAACCTTTTGCAAGATGTACAGTCATTAAAGTTACCGCGCCGTCGGTTTGTTTTTCACTTTCGTCTTCTGAAGTTATTAAAGAAACTTCTTGTAAGTATCCGCTTAAAGTGGGGGTGGTATTTTCTTTAAAACATCTTTCTTCATATTCTTTGACTGCATTTACAAGTTCGTTTAAGTTTTCAATTCTTTGTTCGGCTTCCTGATCTGTTTCTTTTTTGTCTTCAATACTTTTTTTATATCCGGAAAGGTCCAAAAGTTTTGCAATAGTTTCAGATGGTGCGAGCATTTCCTTTTCCAAAGTTAAGCCTTCTATTAAATTAACAAATTCTTTTATTCCGCGTAATGCGGTGGGTTTTATTCCTTCAATAAAATTTTGTTGTTTTAAGGCTGTCCATAAAGTGACATTATTTTTTTGTGCGTATGCTAGTAGCGCCTCAATTGTCGTTTCACCGATACTCCTGCGCGGCGTGTTTATCACGCGCAGTAAACTAACGCTGTCACTTGGATTGACGAGGAGTTTTGCATAAGCCAAAATATCTTTAATTTCCTTTCTGTCATAAAATTTTACTGCACCGATTAAGCGGTAAGGTATTTGGTAACGTCTAAAAGTGTCTTCGAAATTTCTTGATTGTGCATTTGTTCGGTAAAAAACTGCAATATCGTTTAGATTTGCGCCGTCATCATCCACCATCATTTGAATTTGATTGGCAACAAAACGTGCTTCTTCGCCTTCTGAAACTAATTCACGAACTGTTATCGGTTCACCCCCTTGTTTTGAGGTATATAAATTTTTCTCTTTCCTGTTCTCATTTCGTCTTATTAATTTATTTGAAGCATCCAAAATAATTTGGGTAGAACGGTAATTTTCCTCAAGCGTAATTACTTTTGCATCTTTAAAATCACGTTCAAAATTTAAAATGTTTTTAATATCTGCACCGCGCCAAGAATATATTGATTGGTCAGGATCACCTACTACACAAAGATTTTTATGTTTTTTCGCTAAAATTGATATTAACTCGTATTGTGTTTTATTTGTATCCTGATACTCATCCACTAAAATATATTGGAAAAATTGTTGGTAATATTCACGGATATTTTGATTGTCTTTTAATAGTAGTACCGTTTTAAAAAGTAAATCATCAAAATCTAGAGCATAACTTTCTTCAAGTTTCTTTTGATAGCGTTTATAAACTTCTGCAACCAGAATTTTTTTGTCATTATTTGAAGCAAGCGCCTGTGCTAAAAAATCTTCCGAGGAAAGCATTTTGTCTTTTGCACATGAGATTTCATAGATGTAATGATTAATTTCTTTTTTTGCATCTTTTGCACCTATTTCCTCAAGGCACAAAGAAATAACTTTTTTTTGCTCGGTTTCATCGTAAATAACAAAGTCGCGCACAAGTTTTGCCGCTTCCGCGTTTTGCCTTAAAATACGCAAAGCAAAAGAGTGGAAAGTATAAATCCAAATTTGCCCGGCAACGCCACCAACAAGCATATTTAAACGCTCGCGCATTTCTTTTGCGGCTTTATTTGTAAATGTTACGGCTAGAATTTTGAAAGGAGGGACACCGTCTTGTATAAGTTTTGCGATTTTGCAAGTTAAAGTTTTTGTTTTGCCCGTTCCGGCACCGGCAATAATAAGGCATGGGCCGCCGGTATAATTAACCGCTTCAAGTTGGGCAGGGTTTAAAGTTTTTAAAAAATCTTGGTTCATTTAAGCACTAACTCCACAAATGTTTCAATATGTTTTGTGTTGGGGAAAAAGTCAAAACACTCCGCCTGAACAACGGTATAATTTTTTGTTAAGACTTCTAAATTTTCCGCTAAAGTTTTAGGGTTACACGATATATACAAAATATTTTTAACACCGCAACTAGCCAACTTTTCGCATGCTTTTGGGTGCACGCCTGCACGGGCAGGGTCCAAAATAACTAAAGAATTATTTGCATCAATTTGATTTTCGGTTAAATAATCTTCAGTCGTTTGGCAGTGAAACTCCACATTTTTTATATTGTTTAACTCGGCATTTTTTTTGCCGTTTTCCACCGCTTCGGGTACGCATTCCACGCAAAAAGATTTTTCCACAAGGTCTGCATTTGTTAAGGAAAAACTACCTGCACCGCCGTAAAAATCATAAAAAATTTTCGGTTTAATTTCGGCAACTTTACTCCGCACTTTTTGGTACATCAAATTTGCGGTTTTTGTGTTTGTTTGGAAAAACGATTGCGGCGAAATTTCAAAAATAATTTCCTTTCCGCCGTCTAACAAAATTGCTTCTTGCATGGTATTTGCACCGTTTAAGACGCGGACATCTTTAATGCCGCTTGCATCACTCATCCCGTCATTAATGGCAGTTAAAACGCTAAAGCCGGGGTAAATTTGATTGCAAATTTCCGTTAGGCCATTGGTATCAAAAGGCACGGTGGAAATAAACATTATCATGCCGCCTTTTTTATTAAAACTTTGCCTGATCATTAAAGTTCGCAAAATGCCGGTATGTTTGCGTTGGTCGTAAAAACTTAAATTTTTTGCTTTTGCCCACAAGTTAATTTTGTAAACAAACCAAGGTAAATTTTCATTAAAAATAAGGCAATCGGTTAAATTTACCGCTCTGTCCCAACGGCCCATTTGACGGAAGCCGAGGACATCTTCAAACTCAAGCGGAATAGTTTTATCGCGTTTGATTTTTTTATTTTGCGGCTCTTTGTGTATGGGTTGATGTGTAAAACTCAGTTCAATTTTATTTCGGTAAAATTTATTTAATGCAGTTGGCGTAACTTTAATTTCGCCTGCAAAATATGGCGCAAGCAAAGTACTGACGGCGGCAACTTTTTGTTTAAGTTGTTCCGCATACGGCACTTTGATTAAAGCACAACCGCCGCACAAAGCGGCATTTTTACACATTAAATTTGAAGACACAAACATCCCCGTCTTTAACAATATAATCGCGCCCTTCTTGGCGGATAAGGCCCTTTTCTTTTAAAACTTTTTCGGACTTATATTCCAAAATATCTTTAACATCATACACTTCCGCGCAAATAAAACCGCGCTCAATATCTGAGTGTATTTTGCCTGCCGCTTTCGGCGCAGGGCAACCGATAGGTATAAGCCAAGAGCGTACTTCAACTTCCGGCCCGGCGGTAAAAAATGTGCACATATTTAAAAGGTTCATACCGGCACGGACAATCTTTTCAAGCCCCGTATATTCGGTGCCGAGGTCCTGCAGGAACATTTGTTTTTCATCGTCGGGGAGTTCGGCAATTTCCGCTTCAAGTTTAACGCAAAGTTCCACAAAACCCGCGCCGCAACTTTTTGCGTAGTCCGCAACTTTTTGGGCATTTTCTTTATTTGGTGTTTCGGAATTATTACCGACAAACAATACGGGCTTTAAGGTTAAAAGTTGTAAATCAACCTTTTCTTCTTCTTCTAAATTTAAACTGCTGGCAGGTTTGCCGTCCGCTAAACATTTTTGAAGTTTTTTAAGTACTTCAAGTTTTGCTTTTGCGGCTTTATCGCCTGATTTTGCGGCACTTTCTTGCTTTGGCAGCATTTTTTCCACACTTTCCAAATCGGCAAGCATAAGTTCGGTTTGAATAATATCTATATCACGCAAAGGATCAATACTGCCGGCAACATGGGTAATATTTTCATTTTCAAATAAGCGGACGACGTGAATTATTGCATCCACTTCCCTAATATTTGCCAAAAATTTATTGCCAAGGCCCTCGCCTTTGCTTGCACCTTTGACGATACCCGCAATATCCACAAAGCGGATAAAGGCAGCGGTTTTCTTTGGTGGCTTGAAGATGTCAAACAAAGCATCAAGCCGTTTATCCGGTATTGGTACGACGCCGACATTTGGTTCAATAGTAGTAAAAGGGTAATTTGACGCCTGTGCGCCTGCTTGTGTTAGAGCATTAAAGAGGGATGATTTGCCGACATTTGGCAACCCCACAATTCCGATATCCATAAATTTATTTCCTTAAATTAAAGTTTTAGAGTGTGGAACTACTTATATATATTTTACTAAATTTAGAGGGTGGGGGTATATTTCCCGTACACTCCTTAAATGCTAAAATATATGTATGCGAGAATTTAAGTTAATGTTTCGGGCTTTCAAGTACCGTAATTTTCGTTTGTTTTTCCCCGGGCTTGCTGTGTCCCAAATCGGAATTTGGATACAAAATATCGCTATCGCTTGGCTTGTTTACGATATAACCAAATCACCTTTTGCGATGGGTACAATTATGTGTTTTGCCTCTGTACCACTTTTTATAATCACACCTTTTGCCGGAGTAATTGTTGATAAATTTAACCGCCAAAAATTACTTTTAATGGTGCAAGTTTTATTTGCTTTGCAGGCACTTTTAATCACACTTTTTACAATAACCGGGAATATTAAAATTTGGTCTATTGTGGTATGCGGTTTGTTTTTAAACAGTATTGCGGCAATAGATGCACCTTTAAGGCAATCAACTTTTGTGTTGCTTGTTGATAATATTAGGGACCTTCCAAATGCCATTTCCTTAAACTCCGCCTGCTTTAATTTGGCACGTTTTATCGGGCCTGCTATCGGCGGTATGTTGATTGCTTATACAAATATTACAATTTGTTTTTTTATAAACTTCTTGCTGATACTGCCAAATATTTATTTAGTTTCAAAAATGCAAATTACCGACGAAAAACCGGAAGAAGTCAAAAATGACAGTATGTTCCATAGCTTAAAAACCGGGTTCAGTTATGTTATAAAACATCATCAAATTTCGCTACTGCAACTTTATTTCGCGGTTTTTTGTTTGCTTATACTTGCTTACCCGATGCTTATGCCGGTTTATGTCAGTAAAGTACTAAACGGTAGCGCGGATACTTTAGGCTTTGTTTTAGGTGCGGTGGGGGTTGGCTCTTTGCTTGCTTCTTTAATGCTTGCCACAAAAACAAGTGTTAATTGGATGCGCCGCATTTTGTTTGGCGGTTGCGCGACAATTTGCCTTGCATATATTTTTATGAGTGTGTTTCATAGTGTCACTTTGACTTTGATTTTGATGTTTTTTGCCGGGCTTGGAATGTCAAGTTTTACTTCTACTGAAAATATGCTTTTGCAGTCTGTTATTGCAAACTCAAAACGCGGGCGCGTGATGAGTATAAACAGTTTATGTTATGCCGGCACAAACTCTTTCAGCAGTTTTTTTGCAGGCTCTTTAGCAGGGGCAGTCGGCGTTGCAAATACCTTTTTGATTTTAGGTGCTTTGATGCTTATTATTGCCTGCATAATAAGTTACAAACTTTCCAAATACGATTATCACATAAAAGTTAGATAATTTTGACAACAAAAAAACGTCTCGTACGGGATTTGAACCCGTGATCTCCGCCTTGAGAGGGCGGCGTCCTGGACCACTAGACGAACGAGACATTCAACTGCGTAAATCTTCTAAACTTCTATCTATATTTTATCAAATATTAAGCATGGTGTAAAAATGTTTCAATGCTGATTGTAAAAGTGATATAATTAAATTAGGTTAGTTTTTTTAGTTTATTATTATTATGAATCGAGCATATAAAGATAAGCGGATATTTTGGCACAATTTAAAAAATTTTAATAAACCGATGGTTAAATATTTCGGTATTGATGAAATTGTAGTTGCCGGTGCGGAATTTAATATGTGTGATTCTTGCGGACATTGCAGGAATTTGTTTGTCGCGGTAAATTCAAGTGGAGATAGCGGTTTTTATTATGAAAAGGACTCTAAAAACGATATAGGCCAAATAATCGGAAAACATAATCAAACATTTAATTACATCATTAACAATTTTTTAAGCGAAATATCGGAATTAACCTACAATATGGATATTTGCAAAACTCTACCAAAGCCACCTGAACTGAATTTTATTAATTTTTTTGCTTTAGGGTATAAAGGATATTTTTATAAAATGTTAACTTACGATGAGGTCCATTGTAAAGAACATCCCTATTACTTGTTATTTACTTACATTCAGTTCCTGCTTAGTGAAATGCGTAAAACGGAAATATCACGTCTTCGTAGAGGATCTACCGGACAGGCAGAATCTAAAAAATCCAATTAAAATATCAAAATTCCATTTTTGGCGTTGCTACTCATTTTTGATATAATAAATATATACATTTAAGACAAAGTTGAATAAAAAAAGCACAAACTAATGGTATCTGTTAAGTTTGTCAATAATATTTATGGAACAGAAATTTAGTGTTTTAATTTCAGTATATAAAGGGGATAATCCTGCTTGGTTAAGGCAAGCGCTTGAAAGTATTTTTACCCAAACAAAAAAACCTGATGAAATAGTTGTTGTTTGCGATGGGCCTTTAACAAAAAAACTTGAAGAGGTCTTGGCTGATTATAAAGATAAATTAATTTTGCACCGTTTAGCACAAAATTGTGGTCTTGGAGAGGGATTAAAACAAGGTATTTTAAAGTGTTCCAACGAATTTATTGCACGCATGGATGCGGATGATATTTCCTTGCCGGACCGTTTTGAAAAACAACTTGCTTATTTTGAAAAACACTCAAATGTTGCAGTTCTGGGTGGTTATATACAAGAAGTAGATGGCAAAACTTTACAGACGGTTGCTACTCGCAAAGTACCTTTGAGCGACGGAGAAATAAAAAAATATATAAAAACACGTAGCCCGTTTAATCATGTTAGTGTGATGTTCAAAAAAAGTGCAGTTGTTGACGCAGGTAATTATCAGAAATTTTATTTTGTAGAAGATTATTATTTATGGGCGCGTATGACCGTAAAGGGGCATAAAATGGCAAATTTACCTGATATTTTATTAAAAGTTAGGGTAGATGAAGCCATGTATGGGCGTCGTGGCGGGCTAAAATATTTTAAAAGTAATTATGCCATAAGTAGAAAATTACGAGAACTTGGTTTAATTTCTTTGTCTACACATTTATTTAACATGATTGTGCGTTTTTGTGTACAAGTTTTAATGCCAAATAGTGTACGCAGTTATTTTTATAGAAAAGTTTTGAGGTAAAATGATTCCTTTAAAGACAATTCGTAAACGTTTAGTAGATGTTACTTGGAAAGATATCAGGCATATATTTTTGTTTATTTTTGCTCTTCCTTGTTCCTTTTTTTTCAAGATGATGCACCCTGATTTTTGGTTGATTTGCGAAGATAAAATGGAAGCCAGAGATAATGGCTTTGCTTTGTTTAATTATATTTGCAAGCATTACCCGAAGCAAGATGTATATTATGCTATTGATAAGAAATCACCTGATTATAAAAAAGTAGCGGTATTAGGAAAAACTATTTCCTTCGGTACTTTTAAACATTGGGTTTATTATTTGGCGGCTGCTAAAAATATTAGTTCTCAAAAGGATGGAAATCCTAATGCAGCGGTATGTTATTTGTTTGAAGTGGGGGGGATTTTACATAGTAAGCGCGTTTATATACAGCATGGTCTTGTAATCAGTAATTTACCTTTTCTATATTATAAAAATACGAAATTTAGTATTTATACAGCCGGTTCTAAACCGGAATATGATTTTATTAAAAGCAAGTTCGGTTATCCTGAAGGATCAGTTCATTTAACAGGATTGGCACGTTTTGATTTCCTGCATGAAAATATTACTGATCCCCGTTTAATTTTGGTAATGCCCACTTGGCGTAATTGGTTTCGTTTGAAATCTAATAATAAAGACGGCAAAATTCCTGAAATAAAAAACTCACAATATTTAAAAGCTTGGCAAAAATTTTTATCCTCTGAAACTTTACATCAAATCTTAGATAAATATAATTTGAAATTGCTTTTTTATCCTCATAGAAATATGCAACAATTTGTAGATTTATTCCATTCTACATCAAAAAATATAACTATATGTGATAGAGACAATTATGATGTTCAAACCCTGCTTAGGCAGGCACAATTATTGATTACCGATTATTCGAGTGTATTTTTTGATATGATTTATATGAAAAAGCCCGTCTTGTTTTATCAATTTGATGAAAAGGAATTCCGTGAACGTCAATATGCTAAAGGGTATTTTGATTATGCGGACAATCCTTTTAGTATAAGATATACAAATCCGGAAGATGTATTAGAGGCATTAGAGTCTTATGCCAAAAATAATTTTAAAGTATCAGATGCCTTTTTAAAGGCACACGCATATTATTTCCCATTGTATGACATTAATAATTCCGAGCGTATTTATGATATTATCAAACAAAAAAAATAATAAAGAAAATAAACCCGGTATAGTCCGTATTTTGCAAATAGTTTCTAGTTTAAACGTGGGTAGTGGGGTACTTGCCGTGGTGCTTAATTGGCATCGTAATATAGATAAATCCAAAATACAATTTGACTATTTATACGTATTAGATTCACCAGCGGAAAATAGAGAAGAAATAGAGAAACTTGGCGGACAATATTATAAATTACCTAATCCGTGTAAGACACCTTTTAAATTTTTAATAGAAAGTTACCGTTTTTTTAAGAAACATCATTATCATACAATTCATTCCCATATAACGCATTTAAACTTTTTCTTCTATCCGTTGGCAAAAATGTTTGGTACAAAAAATATAATTCAACATGCACACGGTACTAAGTGGAGTGATAAGAAGTTAAACGGATGGCGTAATTATTTGATGCTTCATACTGTTTGGCCTCTTATTACACATAAGTTAGCTTGTTCGGAGTTTGCAGGTAAGTTTTGGTATGGCAAAAATTATACAGTAATTAATAATGGAATTGATTTGGAAAAATTTAAATATAATCCTAATGTCCGTACTTTAAAACGTAAAGAATTAGGTTTAGAAGATAATTTCGTTATAGGGCATGTCGGGCGGTTTTCAAGTGAAAAAAACCATAGATTTTTAATTGAAATTTTTGAACAGGTATATAAAAAAGATAATGCTGCAAGACTTATTTTAGTAGGTAGCGGCCCTTTGGAGCAAGAAATAAAAAATTTAGTTAATACTAAAAATTTACAAGAAAAAGTTTTATTTTTAGGTGTTCGCAAGGATGTAGCAGCGCTATATCAGGTTTTTGACATTTTTTGTTTACCATCTTTACACGAAGGTATGCCCGTTGTAGCTATAGAGGCACAAGCAAGCGATTTGCCTTGTGTTTTTGCGGATACAATAACCAAAGAAGTTTTAATTTTACCAGATTCTAAAATGTTTTCGCTGAAAGATCTACCTGAAGTATGGACAGAAGAAATTTTAAAATTCAAAGGCTATAAACGCCATTGTGATGTATATTATTCGAAGATAAAAGGTTTTGATATTAAAGATATAGCAAAACAAATGGAAAAGTTTTATGAAGGATTAAATTGATATGGAAAATTTATGGCAATTTATTTTATTAATTGCAATTATTATTGTGCAAGGATTGTTAATAAACCCTAAAACCAAATCTACAAGGGTGATATTTATTACTATGTGTTTTATTGAACTTGCTTTTATATCTGGATTTCGTTCTTGGAATATAGGTAACGATACACAAGCCTACATTAATGTGTTTATTCTTTCAGGCAGTTATCCTGAATTACTTAAAAGTCATATGGAAGTAGGATATTTGATTTTTAACAGGTTTTTACATTTGTTTACTTCTAATCCCCAAGTTTTATTAATAACGACTTCTATTTTTATTATAGGGGCTTGGTTAAAAACTTTTTATAAATATAGCATTGCACTGCTTTTTTCAGTGTTATTATTTGTTATTTTAGAATATAGTACTACTCTGACTATGATCAGACAAGAAATTGCTATCGGTATCGTTTTACTGTCTATCCCTTTTATTATTCGTCGTCAATTGTTTTTCTTCGCATTGATGGTTATTTTAGCAACTAGTTTTCACATATCTGCTGTTTTTGCAATAATATTATATTTTTTATATAACTTATCTTTTAATACTAAATATGTTTTGATTGCGTTAACAAGTACTTTAGTTATCTTTTTATTCTTGGTTCCCATTTTAGATATAATAATTAATATTACAGGTCGCTATGGCAGTTATAAGGGTAATATTTTGCTCGGAGAGGAAACTAGAGTTGCTTCTTTAGTAAAAACAGTTGTTCAATTTTCTATTACTTGTTTTTGTTATTTTTCTTACAGATATATTCGGCCGCAAACGGATAAATCATGTTATCAAATAAAAACATCGTTTTTATTATGGTGCAGTTTATTTGCATTATGTATGCAATTTATTTCTATTCGCGGCACGGTAATGGAAAGATTGGTTTTATATTATTCTTTTATTAATTTTATTTCTATACCGTTTTTCGTGTCTTATTATCCTAAGAGGACACAAATATTTATATCCGTAAGTATGATTTGCTGTTTTATTTTATACAAAAGTATTGTTTTTGTATATAGACCAGAATGGAATTATGTTTTGCCGTTTGAATTTTGTTTTTGAGGAGAATACACATGATTTATAATCCATTAATTTCTGTAATAATTCCAGTTTTTAATGTTGAAAAATATATATGTAAATGCTTAGACAGTGTTTTATCTCAAACATACACTAATTTAGAAATTATTTTAATTGATGACGGTTCTACGGATAACAGCGGTAAAATTTGTGACGAGTACGCTAAAAAGGATGATCGTATTAAGGTAATACACAAACAGGATGAAGGGGTTTCTTCTGCGAGAAATGCTGCTTTAAAAATGTGTACAGGGGAATATATCGGTTTTGTAGATAGTGATGATTACATAGAAAAAGATATGTTTGAATATCTTTTAGGTTTGATAGTATCTTCAAAAGCAGATGTAGCAAGATGCGAAATTATTGGTAAAAATAATTTATTTATAAAAACAGAAATTATAAAATCTTCAGATGCATTAGAGAGATGTCTGCCTAATATTTATCTTTGGAATATGCTTTTTACAAGTAGCGTTATCGAAAATTTGGTATTTGATGAAAATGTTTTTTTGGGAGAGGATGTTAAATTTTGTATTGAAGCCTTTGCCCAAGCGAAACTAATTGTATGTGGCAGAGAAGCGAAATATCATTATTGCGTTAATTCCCAGAGTTTAACGAAAATGCCTTTTAATGATAAGAAATTAACTTATTTTAAAGTGAATGATTTTATTTTAAAACATTGCAATGAGCATATGCAAAGTAAAGTAAGAGCGCAAAAAGCATATCATGCCGTAGGTTTTTTAAGACAGATAATAGAATCTGATTTTAAAGAAAGGGAAATTATAAATACCTTAATAGAATATATAAAAATAAATTTTTGGCCATATTTTCGTGGTAATTTTAAATTATCAAATAAACTTTTTGCTATAATTTGCTGTATAAATTTCGAATTAGCTAGTATAATTTATAGGAGGATTTTTAGTAAATGACTAATCCTTTAATATCAGTTATTATTCCTGTTTATAATGTTGAAAAATATATACGGCAATGTTTAAACAGTATTATTGCACAGACCTATACAAATTTAGAAATCATTTTGGTAGATGATGGTTCTACTGATAATAGCGGTAAAATTTGTGATGAATATGCAAAAAAAGATAATCGTATAAAAGTAATACACAAACAAAATGAGGGGCTTCCTTCCGCTAGGAATGTTGCTTTAAAAGTTTGCTCAGGTCAATATGTCGGTTTTGTAGACAGTGATGATCATATTTCTTCGGATATGTACGAATATTTATATAATTTGATAACCGAAAATAATGCAGATATTTCGATGTGTAATATGTTTATAGAAAAAAATGAACAAAGGATAAAGTCTAATATAATAGATACGTTGTATAAATGTGTAACGCAAGAAGAATTTTTCAAATTTCCCTGTTGGCGTGTTGTGTGGAATAAATTATACCGTTCATCATTATTAAGAAACTTTAGTTTTACTTCTGGTATATCATATGGAGAAGATACTTTATTTTTGTTTGAAGTTATTACCCATTCAGATAAGATGGCCATAGGAAATAAACAAAAATATTATTACAGAGAAAATAGTTCCAGTATTACTCATAAATTCAATAAGCGTAATATGCAATATTTAGATATAGAAAAAAGAATCATGGATTATGCTAAGGTTAATAATTTGCCACAATTGTATAAACAAGCACTTGATGCCAGGATGAATGCCGCAGGAACTTGGTTGAAACAAATAGCAGAACAAGATATAGAATATAGAGAATCCGTAAGACAATTAACAAATTTTATACGAAGTAATTTAAAATATTTTTTTGCATGTTCTATGAAGTTAAGCAAAAGATGTTTTGTCTTGATAGGGTGTATAAATTTTACTTTAGCAAAAATGATTTACCGTATTATTTTTAGAATAAAAACTAATTGATGGTATCAATTTATGAATCAACGTAAAGCTGGTGTTTTACTTTCATATTTAGCAACCGGAATACATAGTGTTATACAGTTGGTGTATGTGCCGTTGTTGTTGTATTATTTAAGCAAGGAACAATATGGAATTTATCAACTGATGGGTTCCCTGATTGCATATTTGGCTATTATGGATTTCGGTCTTGCGAATACTACAACGCGTTATTTATCACAAGCATATGCTGTAAATGATGAAATAAGTGCAAAACGTATCATAAGTACATCTCACACACTTTATTTGTTTTTTGCGTTAATTGTTGTTTTATTAGGTGGAATTTTTTACGCATTTATTCCCAAGTTATATGGTTCTACACTTGGTGCAGCAGATCTATTAATTGCCAAACAGATATTCTTAATAATGTTATTCAATATCGCCGTTACAGTTCCGGCTAATATCTTTGTTGCAACAATCAATGCTTACGAGCATTTTATATTTATACGAGGCATTAATTTGTTAAAAATTATTTTACAACCATTGATTGTTTGGGCAATTCTGGCTTGGAAAGCTTCAGTATTAAATTTAGTGCTTACGCAAACAATTTTTAATATAATTACTATTTTAATCAATTACATTTACTGTAGAACTAAACTTAATATTTCTTTTCCTTTTAATATGTCCGATAGAGAACTTATGGGGGAATTGACAGGTTTTTCTTTCTTCGTTTTCTTGCATAGTGTAATGGATATGATTTTTTGGCGTTTGGGGCAACTTGTGCTTGGAGCTTTGATAGGTGCTGCTGCGGTTGCTAATTACGCAATTGCTATGCAGTTGGCTATTTTTACTATTTTATTGCCGACAAATATGAGTAGTGTATTTTTACCGCAGCTTTCTGCAATTACATCTAAAACGAAAGATATGACTCAAATCAATGATATTTTCTGTAAATTAGGTCGCTTGCAATATATGTTTATAATGTTGTTATTAATAGGGTTTGCTTTCTTGGGTAAAACATTTATTATGCTTTGGATAGGCCCTGGATATAATGTGTGTTATTATATAACACTTATGTTTATTGCAGCATATGTTTTGGATGTCTCCCAAAATATCGGGAATCCTATTTTACAAGCGATGAAAAAACATGCTTTTCGTGCTTATGTCTATGTAACAATGTCATTATTAGATATTATTTTGTGTATTATACTTGCCAAACGCTATGGTGAAATAGGTTGTGCCGTGGCCACGGTAATTTGTTTGATAATCGGTTCAGGTTTTGCTATTAACTGGTATTATGCCCGTATCGGTATTGATTTGAAAAGATTTTTTTATAATTTATTTTCCATAAGTAAAGGTATTATTTTAAGCCTTGTGCTAATTATAGGTTTATTTTATATTTGGCCTGTAAAAAACACATGGGAGAGTTTATTTTTTCATGGGTTGATAATGTCCAGTATTTATTGTATATTAATTTGGGAAATGGCATTTAATCGATATGAAAAAGATTTAATTATAAAACCACTATGTAAGATGAGGACAATATGCAAAAAAATTATCAGAATTTAATTGTAGGTGCCGGTATAAGTGGTGCAGTTTTGGCTAGATTACTTGCGGAAAATGGGCAAAGTGTTTTAGTTATTGATAAACGTAGTCACATCGGTGGTAATTGTTATGATTACACGGATGAAAACGGTATAAATATCCATAAATATGGCCCACATATTTTTAGAACCAATGATGAACAAATTTGGCAATTCTTATCACGTTTCACCGCTTGGCATGAGTATACACATAAAGTGCGTTCTAAAATTAATAATAAAGAAGTGCCTATACCTTTTAATTTTGAATCTATAGATATTTTGTTTGATAAACAAAAAGCTAAAATTTTTAAAGAAAAATTACTTAAAAATTACGGAAAAAATAAAAAAGTTCCAATACTGGAATTAAAAAAATTTCCGGATGCGGATCTAAAAGAACTTGCAGATTTTATTTATGAAAATGTTTTTTATCACTACACACTAAAACAGTGGGGTTGCGAGCCTGAAGAACTTAGTGCAGATACATTAGCGAGAGTTCCTATATATACAAGTTATTACGACGGTTATTTTACCGAGAAATATCAAGCCATACCTGTGCCGGGTTATACAAAAATGTTTGAAAACATGTTAAATCATCCAAACATAAACATACAACTAAATATAGATTTTAAAGATTTAAAAGATATTAATTATGAACGTTTGTTTTACAGCGGTTCTATTGATGAATTTTTTAACTATAAATTTAATGCGCTGCCATATCGTAGTCTGAATTTTAGGTTTAATACATTGGACCAACAAAAATTTCAAAGCGTAGCAGTTGTCAATTATACCGGACAAGAAACATATACGAGAATAACGGAGTTTAAGCATTTTTTAAATCAACAAACGCAAAAAACTACTATCGCTTACGAATATCCTTTCACTTTTGAGGTCGGAAAAAATAAAAGATATTACCCTATCCCCAAGAGGGAAAACGAACAACTCTATCAAAAATATTTAGAATTGGCGAAGAAAGAAAAGAATGTCTATTTTATCGGCCGGCTTGGTGAATATAAATATTATGCCATGCAAAATGCTGTTTCAGCAATTTTTAAATTATTTAAAAAATTAAACCCCGTTTAATTTATAAACGGGGTTTAGATATACAGGGTTAATTGTTTTATCGCTAAGTTATTAAATCATAATATAAATGTTACTAATTTAATTATCGATTCCTATAAAGTTACAGTCCAACCTTTTGCAGTTGCTATTGCTTTGTCGTCATCAGTTAAGTCATTAGCACCTGTACATCCTGTAACATTGATAATCTGCCCACCTGTTACAGTCGGTAAATCATTGAACAAAGTAACAAGTGCAGTTCTATCCATTCCTGTGTAAGATACATTTATTTGTGGTGCAGTACCGTCATTAAACGGTGCTTGACTTGATACTCTTAAACCTTTTAAACCCGACATAAAGTTTGTAGAAGAACCGTGACAACCTATTGCTTTTAAACCTCTAGCGGCAGAGGCATCTATAACAGTATCACTTAAGTTTGTTGCTTCAGTTAAAAAATCTTTTGCACTTGTGACATTAGTCCAATTTACAAAATTAGGTAATTGTGTTAATGCATAGCAATTTTTGAAAAAATTGTTTATATTAGTTCCTGTTACAGATACATTGTCAAACTTTATTTGTTTCAATTCTTTACAGTTATTGAAGCAAGCGGGGGTGTATTGTTTTATATTTATATTTTTTAAAGTTATTTTAGGTAACTTTTCACACCCTGCAAAAAAGTTCTCTGCGGGACTACTTATATTACTTCCGTCAATAAGAGGTACATATTCTAAAGATTTACAATCGTAAAAAGTAAAATAAACATCTCCTTTAAGAATATTGTTTTTTGCAGTTATGGCGGTAGTAAGCCAATTCTTATAGTAACTATATTTATTTAACAACCATCCTATTGCGATTGAATTTTCTATGTTGAAATGTACCCATAAAACACCTTGTTCTTCATATCCGCTATCTGCTACTCTTGAACAGTTAAATGTTGTTATATTATTACCTTCATTTTGTGGATAAATATCGACAATATGAGCTTTACTTGCCCCTATAGGGTAATCAATAATATAACCATCTGTGTCGGTATACTGGGACCAGTCTGCCATTGAAAAATGTGCTTGACTGCTATAATCTTGGTAATATTCTCCGTCGATATTTACATAATAACCGCCATTGCAGGTAGCAGAAAAACCAAGAGGATATCTGTTATCTACTAATAATCTAATGCTGTTTTCTCTAACATTTCTACTGATATTTGGCCAACTGCTTGGTTTATTAAAACCGTTTTTTTTACCTATTTTTAAATCAGCTAAAAGAGAATTTTGCAAATTGTATAGCATAATATCTCCTTATTGAATAGAAATTTTTAAATCGTTAGAGATAACTCCGGTCAAATCAGCTTTTAAATAAAGATTAGCAAATTGTAAAAAGATTACAGTATTGGATTTCAGTTCAATTTGTTCACCTTCTTCGTTGTTTAGAGGATAAAAGTTTGTTCCGTCTTGGGAAATCGTTAATTTTGGCGTACCGGCTGAAATTGTACCTGTTGTAAGAACGCTTACGCAATTAGTTATGCCTTGATGCAATGCAATATCTTTTAAATTTACGGCCTCATTTAGTGGGGTAGTTTGTGATAAATCAGTAATGATCATAAAAAGAGCTCCTATTTTATGAATTTAGGCAACTCTCCCGCATTTAATATAGCAAAATTTCGGTGTAAATAGCAAGATATTTCTAATAAGTAAAATATAGCAACAGATTGCCTTAGATGTAACATATAAATGCTATAATATATATATGAGCGCTATAGTATATTTGCCCATATTGTTTTTTTCTATTATTTTACATGAATATTCCCACGGTTATATTGCTTGCCGTAACGGGGATGATACCGCTTATGTTTTGGGGCGCCTTACATTTAATCCGCTTAAACATATCGATATAGTAGGTTCCGTTTTTGTGCCTCTTTTTTGCCTTGCAATGAATTGGCCACTTTTTGGATGGGCAAAACCTGTTCCCGTAAATCCTTATAACCTAAATAATATCAGAAATGACATGGCAAAAGTTGCTTTTGCAGGTCCGGCATCAAATTTAATTTTAGTTTTAATTTCTGTTTTAGTATTAAAATTAACTGCTATGTTTGCCCCAGATTTTACAATTTTAATCCGGGTTTTTGTATATGCTATAATGATAAATTTACTTCTAGCTTTGTTTAATTTAATGCCAATTCCGCCCCTTGATGGCAGTAAAATTTTAGCACGTTTTTTACCTCCGCAAGCGGCAAATAAGTATATGCGTCTTGAAAGATATGGCATGCTTATCGTGATAATTTTGATTGTAACCGGTGCATTTTCAAAAATAATAGTACCGGTATTTTACTTCATTTTTAATTTAATTCTATCTTTTGTCGGAGGAAGTTTTAATGGACTCTAAAATTATAGTTTCCGGTATGCGCCCTACGGGCAAAATTCATTTAGGTAACTTTTTCGGTGCTTTAAATAATTGGCTCACTTTGCAAAATTCCCATAAATGTTATTTTTTTGTGGCAGATTTGCATGCTTTAACTACCGCGAGTGAAAAGACTGAAGATTTAACCAAAAACACACTTGATATGGTCGTAACATGGCTCGCTTCCGGGCTTGATCCGGAAAAATGTACGATTTTTGTTCAGTCTCATGTGCCGGAAGTTTCCGAACTTAACACCTTGCTTGGTATGATTACACCGCTTGGTTGGTTACTTAGAAACCCGACATACAAAGAACAACTTGTTGAAATTTTTAAGAAGAAATATGCCGGGCAAATCGGTGATGATAAAACCGCAGCCGAAAAGCTTGCCATGCTTACTGAAAAAGAACTTTCGGAAATTGCTTCTTTTGGTTTTTTAGGTTACCCGGTTTTAATGGCAACTGATATTTTGATACACAAAGCCGCATATGTACCGGTTGGGCAAGACCAAAGCGCACACCTTGAAATTTCCCGAGAAATTGCAAGGCGTTTTAACGAACAATTTCATACTGATGTTTTAGTTGAACCCAAAGCCTTATTTACAAAAGTACCTAAAGTAACGGGTTTAGACGGGCGTAAAATGTCTAAATCTTATGGGAACACCATTGAAGTCGGCGAAGATGTTGAAAGCTTGCGTAAAAAGATTATGACTATGTTTACCGATCCTAACAAAAAGAAAGCAACAGACCCTGCAAACCCCGACGGTTGTACGGTTTTTACTTTCCACAAACTTTACAATAAAGATTTTGAAAAGCGTTGCGCGGAATGCAAAGCCGGCGCACTCGGTTGTGTGGCTTGTAAGAAGGAACTATTTGAACATATGCGCCCTTCTTTTGAAGAATTTAACCGCAAAAAACAAGAAATTTTAGAAGACAAAACCTACTTGAATAAAATATTAGCAGAGGGGGCCGCCAAAGCGCGCGAAAGCGCTGCAAAAACTTTAAGCGAAGTTAAAAAGGCAATAAAACTTTATTAACGGAAATTTTGTTAAATGGAAACGGATACTCTTAAAATACAACTGGATGTTTTTGAAGGCCCTTTGGACCTGCTTTTACATCTTATCAAAAAAGATAATTTAGATATTTACGAGGTAAATATCTCTGCTATAACTACGCAATATCTTGAGTATCTTGACTTAATGAAGCAACTAAATTTAGATGTAGCAGGCGAGTTTTTGGTAATGGCAAGTACTTTGATGCAAATTAAAGCACGCCAACTTTTACCAAGCCAAGTTCCGACGACAGAAGAACAAGGCCCGGATCCGGCCAAGGAACTTATTGCTAAATTAGTTGAGTATGAAAAATTTAAACAGGCATCTAATTTCTTGCAACAAAATTTTGATAAATTTAAAGATAATTTTTATAAGCAGGCACCTGTTTTTAATCAAGAAGATAAAGTCGTAAACGTTCAATTGTTTGACTTGCTTGCTGCAGTTAAACGCGCCTTTGCCCGTTTGGAAGAGCGTCAAAATGCAGATCTTTTGAAAATTGAAGAATTCCCGATAGATAAAAAAATTGAAAAGGTCCTTGCTATGGTTACTTCCCGTCCATGGGTTTTGATTGATGATATTTTTATGGGGGAAACCAAAAAACGCGGCGTTATAACATGTTTTATGGCGGTGCTTGAATTGCTTAAAATAAATAAAATTTATGCACGCCAAGATAAACAAAACGGGGAAATAAGAATTTACCTAAACCAAGAACACAAAAATGATGATTATCATAAACTTTTAGAAGAAGCGGAGGAAAAATAAATGGAAAACACCCCACAAACCGAAGAGTTAAATAAAGAGGAAATAAAACCGGTTGTCACCGAACAAAATCAAGAAATAAAAACAGATGAAGCAAAACCGGAAGAGGTTATTTTATCCCGCAATGATTTTAAAAATATTATTGAAACCTTACTTTTTATAACGGATAAAC
Organism: Elusimicrobiaceae bacterium; assembly: GCA_016281355.1. Lineage (GTDB taxonomy): Bacteria > Elusimicrobiota > Elusimicrobia > Elusimicrobiales > Elusimicrobiaceae > Proelusimicrobium. The sequence continues at coordinate 94,902 of JAEEIL010000012.1, forward strand.
CTTTAAGTGCCCCTAAAATAAATCAGATTGCCGAGATCGGGGATCTTGCTTTAACGCGTGATATCATCCAGGAAATTCAAAATGATTACGTTAATTCCGGCCGCGCTGTACAAGTGCTTGAAATCGGAGGTGGGTTTCAGATGTGTACCAAACCGGAATATGGACGCTGGGTAAGAAAACTTTATAATGAAAAAATGTCTACCCGTTTATCACCGGCTGCACTTGAAACACTTGCAATTGTCGCATATAAACAACCTGTTACTAGAGCGGAAATTGAAATGATTCGCGGTGTTGATATCAGTGGCCCGCTTGAAAAACTTTTGGACCGTGGTCTTATCAAAATAGCCGGTAAGAAAGAAGTTGCCGGCCGTCCATTAGTTTACGCAACTACCGAACAATTTTTGAGGGTATTTGGCCTTAATCACTTAAGTGAACTTCCGGATATGAAGACTTTTGCCGCCAAAGGTCCTAAAGAAATACAAAGTGATTTACCTTTTGACCAAATTATGCCACCTTTTAAAGACAACATTTTGCCTTTGGAAGAAAATGTGGTTACACAAGAAAATAATGTTTCGGAAATACAAACAGAAGATGAGAAAAAGACAGATACTGTGCAAAATGAGGGGTTATCAAACCAAGCAAATCAGGATCAAAATGATGATGGAGGAATAAAATAATGAATATCGTTTTAGCGGCAAGTGAAGCTTTTCCTTTTTGTAAAACAGGCGGATTAGCTGATGTTGTCGGGGCAATTACACAAGAATTTTCCCGTGCGCGCGGTGCCAAAGTTTTACTGATGTTACCCTATTACAGGCGTGTAAAAAATACAGCATCTTTAAAGGCTGTACCTGGTACTTTTTTGGTACCCGTCGGTGGGCATATTGAACCGGCACGTCTGTTTTACCTTAAGTGGGGAAATACTTTGGTGTTTTTTATACATTCAAGCAAATATTTCGATCGACCGGGCTTTTATAATGAAAACGGTAAAGATTATAAAGATAATGATGAACGTTTTATTTTCTTCTCTCGTGCAGTTTTGGAAGCATGTAAATTTATAGGTTTTAAACCTGACATTATACATGCCCATGATTGGCAAACAGGCCTTATTCCGGCATATCTTGAAACACTCTATAAAACCGATGCCTATTTTGCAAGAACCAGAAGTATTTTTACAATACATAATATTGCTTATCAGGGTTATTATCCGAAATCTACCTTTGATAAAGCCGGTTTTTGGGGGCCTGATTTTACACCTGATAAATTTGAATATTGGGGTGGTATCAGTTTCTTAAAAGCAGGTGTAGTTTTTAGTACACGTGCAACTACCGTTAGCCCCACTTATGCCAAAGAACTTCTAAATGGGCACAATAGTTTCGGTTTTGAAGGTGTTTTGCGTTCAAAAGGCCCTGCTTTCAGAGGTATCTTAAACGGTTTAGATACAGATGTCTGGGATCCGCAAAGTGATAATTTAATACCTATGGGTTACGATGAAGAATCAATGCGCGGTAAAGTGCTTTGTAAGACTGCTTTACAAAAAGAACTTGGGCTTGAAGTTAATGAAAATATACCTCTTTTTGTTATGGTGTCACGCTTAACTTACCAAAAGGGTGTTGATTTGGTTTCTTCTGTGGTTCCCGCATTAGCCGGTAAAGTGCAATTTGCTTTCTTAGGTAAAGGTGAGCAAAGTGCAGAACAAAATTTGAAAAACTTGGCTTCTTCAAATCCTCGTTACGTCGCATTTTGCGGTGCCGTGGATGAAAACCTTGCCCACAAAGTTTACGCAGCGGGGGATTTTTATTTAATGCCTTCCCGTTTTGAACCTTGCGGACTTAGCCAAATGATTGCAATGCGTTACGGTAATTTACCTATAGTTACAAAAACGGGCGGCCTTGTTGATACCGTCAAAGGTTTTACGGATAATGCTTCAATAAATAAAGCTACAGGGTTTTTTATAGATAATTTCGATCCTAATGCTTTAATATATGCAATCAACCGTGCTCTTCAGATATATTCAAACAAAGCAGCCCTAAACAAAATGCGTGAAAATGCAATGTTGGCTGATTTTTCTTGGGATAATTCTTCCGCTGCATATTTAAAAGTTTACGAAGATGCAATTAGCCTCGGTGCAAGGTGGTAAAATGGAACAAGCAAAAAACAATAAAAAAAATCAGCCGAAGCACGGCACTAAAGCAATAAAAATATTCTTTTTGGTTTTTGCATTGGGTTTGCTTCTTCAGGTCATTTTATTTTGCCGTGAACGTGCAAATTATGCGCTTGATTTAATCAGGGATGATTTTAAAATTGCTATTGTTCTAAAAAATTCTACACCGGAACAGGCAAGCAATTTTTCTTCTAAATTATATTTCTTGCCGGAAGTCAGCGAAGTTAAAATGCTCAGAGAAGACGATATTAAAGGATATTTAAAACAAGGTAATTCCGGTTTAAATTTGCAGGCATTTTTACCTAAAGGTGCATTGCCATACTTCTATGAAGTTAAATTATCTAAAACTGCTTTTTTAAATCCAAGTGCTTGGGCTCAACAAAATATTGCACCGATGAGTGAAGATGCCCAAGCATACTTTCAGGAACAAGAAAGTTCCGTTGCATTTTATTTACTTGGTCTTATTAAAACCATAGATATTGTTTTAATAGGTGTTGCATTTGCATTGCTTGCTTTAGGTTTCTTTATAGAAGTAAAATATATGCCTGTTGCGGTAACAGAACGTTTATATGCGGTAGGTTCTTCGGTTTTTGCGTATGCTTTTGCTTTTGGGTTTATGTATGTTTTGCTTACATTTTTAAAGATGCTCCCGTTAACACCTTATGACCCTCTTACTTTACCGCAAATAGGGTGCTTTTTATTCTGTCTATTATTTGGCAGGAGTTTAGCTAAATGGGGAAAGTTTTAATAACCGTTTTTTGCCTTTTCTTAAGTTTGGGAAGCATGCTTTTTGCTGCTTCCAAGGAAGATTTACAGGGAATAAAGGAACAAGCCTCTTTGAAAGAAAAACAACTTAAAGAGTACCAAGAGAAGCAAAGAAAACTGGAACAAGAGCTAAAAAATCTAACACAAAAAGAAAAGCAAACCGGTCAAAAAACACAAGAAATAAAAAGTAATTTAATAGAAGTTAAAAGCAAAACTTCTTCTTTACAAAGCCGTAGGGAAATGATGCAAAACACTTTGCCCATGTGGCAAACTTTAATGCAGGAAACAATAACCGCAACGGTGGTGGAAAATATTTTGCAATCTGAATTTAATACCGGTAAAACCGTTTCAAGAAATTTACTTCTAAATTCTCTGCTCAATGTGAAAGCAGGGTATTATAAAAATTTGCAAAATTCTTTGGAACAAAATGAAAGAGATTTACAGTTAACCGAACAGGAAAAGGAAGATTTACTTGCTAAACAATCTGCATTAGAAGCTGAAAAGGAAAAACTTGAAGCCACTCATAAAGATAAAGAAAAAGATTTAACGACTGCCAAAGAGAAATTAAAACAAGCCAAAAAAGAACTTGAAGAACTTAAAAACAGTGCTGAGCAAATGGAAAAACTTTTAAAACAAGCTGAAAAGCAACGTGCTGCGGCAGAAAAGAAACAAGGTGTTAAACCCAAGCCCGCTGCGATTAAGGAACTAAATATTCCTAAAAAATCTTTACCTTGGCCGCTTAATGGGCAGGTTATAAGCAGGTTTGGAAAAGAATATAACCAACAACTTAAAACCTGGATTTTTAGAGACGGTATCAAAATTGCCGCTTTTGCCGGAACGCCTGTTAAAGCAGTTGAAGGTGGTAAAGTTATATTTGCAGGTGCCTTCCGCTCCTACGGGCAAGTAGTTATTGTGGACCATGGGCAAGGTTTCTTTACGATATACGGTTTCTTACAGGAAATTAAAGCTTATGTAGGTCAAGTCGTAAAAAGCGGTAATATTATAGGTACTTGCGGTTATGATACGCAAGGTTCTGCTATGGGGCAGGGGAAGTCAGCCTTATATTTTGAGGTTCGTTCCGGCACCCAGGCTTTGGATCCGTTAATTTATTTGAAAAGTAACTAATATTGTCATATTTTCTAATATACATTAAATTTGTTACAATAAATATATAGAGGTACAATATGAAAAGAAAAGTAAATAAATATATTATTTTTATAGCAACTGCCTTTTTCATCGGTAGTTTGTTCCCGTTTGCTTATTCAGGGGTAGATAGCGGGCTTGACCAACTTAAAATTATGATTGACGTAATGGCCAAAATTCAGGACGATTACGTAGAAGAAACCCAACCCAAAGAACTTATTATTAATGCTTTGTATGGTATGGTAAATACATTAGATGAATTTTCAGAATTCATCAATATCAAAAACACAAAACGTATTAAAGAAGAAACCCGTGGGGAATTCGGCGGATTGGGTATCCGTTTAATCGGTAAAGAGGGGGAACTTTTCGTAGTTACACCTTTGCCTAACAGCCCAGCCTATAAGGCAGGTATTGAACCAGGGGATGAAATCATCCAAATTAATGATAAACTTGTAAAAGATATTTCTTCCGCTGATGCAATAGATATGATGCGCGGCCTTGTCGGAGAAAAAGTTACCCTCGTTATTAAACGTAAAAACGCAAAAGGTAAAGAGATTACCAAAAAATTTACGATGAAAAAATCAAGAATTATACCTCAGGTCGTTTATCCCAAGATGCTTGAAAATAAAATTGCATATGTGTATCTTGAAGATTTCTCAGGCCACACTATTTCCGATTTTAAAACATCTTTAGAAGATTTAAAAAAACAAGGTATGGAAAGCCTTATTTTGGATCTTCGCTTTAACCCGGGTGGTACTTTGGACAGTGCTATTGATTTAGCCAAAATGTTTATCGGGGAAAATAAACTTATTGTCTACACAAAAGGCAGAAAAGAGGCTTATTTTAAAGAATATAAAAGCGGGGATAAGGCCCCATATCCTGATTTGCCTATTATTTTGCTTGTTAATGAGAACTCCGCCTCCGGAAGTGAAATTGTCGCAGGCGCTTTACAAGATCATAAACGCGCACTTTTAATCGGTGCAAGAACTTTCGGTAAAGGCAGCGTTCAGCAAATAACCACTCTTGAAGACGGTTCCGCTTTGAAACTTACAGTCGCAAAATATTATACACCTTCAGGCCGTATGATACACAGAGATTTCAAGAAGAAAGGCCCAAATACAACGGGCGGCATAGTCCCGGATATTGTAATTAATTCCGATCTTGCTACCGCAAAAGCTGCTGTTTTACAAAGAACGACAATGATTTATTCACCTTCTAAAAAGACAGCTACTATTGAAGGTAAAGAAATTAAAGATGAGCAATTAAACCGTGCCGTTGAACTTTTAAAAGCTCGTAAAGTTTTGGGTGCTTTAAATATCGAAGAAATTAAAGCACAAGATTCCAAGACTGAAAAAGTTAAAGAGGCATAATGAACAGTAGTTATATTTTGGCAATTGAAACAACCTGTGATGAAACTTCCGCAGCCGTATTAAAAGACGGTAAAGAATTGCTTTCAAATGTCATTTATACTCAAATAGATTTACATAAAAAATATGCCGGCGTAGTGCCTGAACTTGCAAGCCGCGCACATGCCGCAAAAGTAGCCAGCGTAGTAAGTACTGCTTTAAAGGAAAAACAAATTACGCCGACAACTATCGCTTTTGCAAATGGCCCCGGTTTACCCGGTGGGCTTTTGGTTGGGCGTGTCGCAGCAGAAACTTTGGGTGCTTTATATAATGTTCCGGTTATGGGCGTTAATCACTTGGAAGGCCATTTATATGCGGCTGAATTTGACGGAATTTTTGCAAACAAACCCTTAAAATTCCCTTTAATTTCTTTAATTGTTTCGGGCGGACATACGGAACTTTGGAAAGTGAGCGGTTACGGTAAATATAAACTACTGGGAAAAACACGTGATGATGCGGCGGGCGAAGCTTTTGATAAAGTTGCTAAACTCTTAAAATTACCGTACCCGGGCGGGCCCCAAGTTTCTGCTTTGGCTTTAAAAGGTAAGATAGGCGCGATTAAATTCCCTAGGCCTTTTATGAAAGGTAATTTTGAATTTTCTTTTAGCGGAATTAAGACGGCAGTAAGTTATTATTTACGGGATCATAAAGACTATAATCCGGCGGATGTTTGCCTTGCTTTTGAAGAAGCCGTTACGGATACTTTGGTTTATAAGACTTTAAGTGCCGCCAAAAAATATGGTATAAAGAATATTGTTATCGGCGGCGGAGTGTGCGCAAATAAAAAATTACAAAATAAGATGACGGAAGAAGGCAAAAAACTCGGTTATGAAGTACGTTTTGCGGGCAGGGGTTTGACCTCTGATAATGCCGCAATGCTTGCATTGTGTGCTTTTCATAAATTAAATTATGCTAAAATAAATAGAAGTATAAAAATAAATCCGAATATGCCTTTAAGGAGTTGGATAAGTAAATGATTTTTTGGATGCTCCCCGATAGCGGGTTAGAAACTTCAGAAGTTATGGAAGGCTTTTTAAAAGACTTCTGTCAGCAACATCCTGATATTGAGTTAGATGTGCAGGTAATCAATCGCCGTACTTTATGGAACAAAATTTTCACTTTAAAGCACGATATCGGCAAGGAAGGTTGCCCTGATTTAATAGCATTTCCACATTATTGGACTTCAATTTTGGCTACGGCTAAACTTCTTGAACCTTTGCAAAAATTTGATAAAGATATAACGGTATCCCATGTTCTTGATCCACTCCGTCCTCATTGTTTTTTAAACGATACGGAAGAAATTTATTCCTTTCCGTGGTGGCTTGATATAACTGCCTTACATTATAGGGAAGATCATTTAAAAGCGGTTACTTCTAAACCGGAAGAAGCCCTTTCTACTTGGCAAGGGATGCTGGATGTTTGTAAGGAACTTAGAAATTATTTTAATGATGTAGACGATTATTACCCCGTTCAAAACAGTGATTGGCGCGGTTCACTTTCACACAGATGCGTTTTGCCTTGTTTGTGGAGTAAAGGTGCTTTTTTGTTTTCTAAAGACTTGGAACAATCAGGTTTAAGTATGCCTGCCTTTCAAGAAGGTATGCAAAGTTTTATTGATTTAGCCTTGAAAGGTTATATGCCTATTTTAAGGGAGCGCAGTTCCATCGGCAATATCTCCGCCGGTAAATCAAGTTTAATTATTACACGTAGGCAAAATATTTCCATGTTTGAAGGCGCCCAGTTTAAAGTGCAAACTTTACCTATACCTAAAACAGGTGCACAAAGCGTAAACTACCTTGGCGGTATAAACCTTGGTATTTTGAGAAAAAGTCAGGAAAGTGAAGCCGCTTATAAACTTTTAAAGTGGCTTGCACAACCTGAAAAACAAATTGCTTATGCCGCTAAAATTGAGGCATTTCCCTCATACGACGGTGCTTTTGAAAACTTTTTAATAGCATCCCCTGAAAGAGTAAAAAAATATACAAATATCATTTCTTCAGCACGAACTTTACCAAACCATATAGTTACAGGTGCCGTGATGGAGATTATGGCTAATGTGATGGGTGCTATTTCAAGTGCAATTTTGATGCGCAAATACACACCGGAACTTTTAACACAAGAACTTAAAAAGGCGGATAGGGATGTGCAAGAAATACTCCGTCTTTACAAGGATTAGTATGGAAACGAACAAAAGAACCTCTTTACTTTATTCTTTTTACCAGGCCCTTTCCCAACATTTTGGGGATTTATCTTCCTTGCTTTCTAACGCTATGCCGTTGATAGAAGATTATATTGGGGCTGATAGAGTTTTTTATTATGATTGGGAAGAAAATAAATCAGTCCTTTCTTTAAAAATAATGTGCCAAGGTACAAAATCTTACAGCTTACAGGAAGATATTTTTATTGATAAAGATTCACCGGAAATTATAAAACTTTTGCAAGATGGTATTATGGATAGCCCGACATTGGACTATCCTGCCGTATATGTTCTGCTTAAATGGCGTGGCCCCGGTAATAGTATTAAGACGATGAAAACAGGCAAAATGATGTCAGATTCTTTGGGCGTTTTGCGTGTTGAACGAATAAAAAAGAATGCACCTTTTACACAGGATGAAAAGGAAGTATTAATTGAACTTGCGCGTGAACTTTCATCCCGTATCAACTTGACCGAAGTTGATATGTACCATAGTGCGCAGTTAAAACGCGCGGAGGCCATGAACAAATTAACAACAGTTTTTGCTACTTCCCTTCGTTTAAGCGATAGTTTAAAAGAAATACTTTTAAGTGTTCAAGATACCTTTAGGTTTGATAGAACATCTTTATATTTATGTGACCCTAAAACCAACGAAATTAAAGAAGGTTATTCTGTAGATTTATCGGGTGAGTTTAAAACTTTGGAATTAAGGGCCAATATCAAAAAAGAACTTTCTGATGAAGCATCAAACTCCGATATCCGTATGATGATACCGCTATCGGTACAAGGTAAAAATTTGGGCTTTATGTGCTTTGATAATGTTCTTTCCAGAACGCCGATAAAGAAGGAAGAAGTTTTGTCTTTAAAACAATTTTCCCAGCAAATTGCCTTGGCAATTGATAATGCAAGGCTTTTTGAAAAAGTACAGGAACTTTCAAATTATGATGATTTAACCGGCCTTGCTTTAAGACGGTTTTTTAAGGAAACTTTAGCACAAGAAGTGTACCGTTCAAAACGTTTTAACTTGATGTTTTCATTGATACTTTTGGATATTGACCACTTTAAGAAAATTAATGATACTTACGGCCACCTTTTCGGTGATGCGGCTTTAAAAGCAGTCAGTAATGTTATAAAAAACAGTTTACGCCAAACTGATGTTCCTTGCCGCTACGGCGGGGATGAAATGGTTATTCTTCTCCCTCGCACTTCCGGGGAAGAAGCTAAACATATTGCCGCTCGTCTTTTAAAGAGAGTTAAAGAAATTGAAATTCCTTCGGATTTAAGCGGCGGAAAGATTGTAAAGTTAACAATCAGCCAAGGTATAGCGGTTTACCCAACTGATAGCGACGATGTCAATGATTTGTTTAAGTGCGCAGATGATGCCTTGTATCATGTCAAGCAAGGCGGCCGCGGTTTTTATACTTTATACGAAGAAATAAAGAAAAAATAATACTTTCCAGGTTTACGTGTTCGGTTTGGCTTTATTTTATTTCGTTTTGTATCTCAATTAAAATTATACTTGACTGTTTTTTTCTACTATAATATATATATTATAGTATAAGGACAAGAAATATTATGAGAAATGAAAAAGGTTTTACATTAATTGAATTATTAGTGGTTGTTTTAATTATCGGTATACTTGCCGGTATTGCCTTGCCACAATATCGTATGGCGGTAACAAAATCTAGAGTAGCAAGCATTTTACCGCTTATGCGCCGTTGGAAAGATGCATTAATGGAATATAATTTACAACATGGTAATTATGAAGTAAATGATGCATCTATTTTGGGAGTTAATTGGCCAAGTGACTGGAAAAATGGGATTGGTAATCCCTGTGAAAATAGTTTGTATTGTAAAAATGATTATTGGGATGATTGTACAGCCAATGAGGTAGGCACGGGTTATGTTTACTGTAATAATTATAATCTAGGGTTCGGTATATACATGTATCAACCTGATGACCCTGATATGGACGAAATTTACCATGATAAAGTAATTTGTGACGCAAATAATGCCGTGGCTCATAAAGTTTGTAAAGCATTAGGTGGCGAATTAATAGATGGTGGCGAAGATGATTGGGGTTCATATTCTCTTAATTAAAAAATTGTTAAATAAAAAATACCGTTGGTGTTAAACCAACGGTATTTTTTTGTTTATAAAATCAAATTTACCACTCTTTGGAAAGTTCGGCAATTTCTTTTAAGGCTTTGTCTTTGGCAACTTTGGGTAAATTGTCAATAAAGGTTTTTCCGTTTAAATGGTCAATTTCATGTTGTAAAATTATGGCTAAAAAGCCTTTTGCGGTAAGTTCAACCGGAAGGCCACGCTCATCCAAATATTTAACTTTAACTTCGGTTGCACGTTCAATTTCAACGCAAAGGCCCGGGAAAGATAAACACCCTTCCTTACTCAAGACTTTACCTTTTTTAGTAGTAATTTCAGGATTAATTAAAACATAGCGTTTATATTTGCCTTCTTCTTTTTGCGGCAACATTACAACCACTAAAGCAATATCAAGCCCGACTTGCGGTGCGGCGAGCCCAACACCTTCCATCATTAAACAGGTTTGCGTCATGTCGTTGATGATTTTAGGGAGTTTCTTTTCCATTAAATTAAAATTAATTCTTTTGGTTTTTTGTGTAAGGATTTCTTCCCCGTATTTATAGATTTTTAAAATTGCCATAATAACTCCTAAAATTTAAATGATACTTCGCGACCGGGCCACAAAATTTCAGCCATAATTTTATATTTTTCAGGTATTGTTGCCCAAGCCATAACCATATATTCCATCTGTTCATTTGCACCGTATGTGCCGGAAACACCCATAACAATCTTTTGTGCTTTTGCCGCATACGCTACTTGTGCCGCAGCGGTAAAAAAGTCATTACTGTTAACCATTATCGGGTGCACGGGGCGGCCGAAATTTTCCGCCTTTAAGATCACTTGTGTGAAAAGTTCCTTATAATCTACGGTTCTGCCTTCTCTATCTTTTCCGGCGTTCCAGTTATCAAGCGGGCGTACATATAGCACAATAATATTGATTTCGCTGTCTTTTAAATCTGTTAAAACCTTTTCTAAGTGATATAAATTATCCGCATTTTTAACAGTAACCAAAATATTTTCTTTATAAGGCAAATTTTCAAATGCTTTGTTTAATTCCGGCACTTGTGTTTCATTAAGTTTTTCACGGGGGCCTTCCTCAAACATAATATTGGCTTTTTTGGCATTTAAACGGCCTGATATGTAAAAAATTGTGAATAATATTAAACCAAATGATACACCGGAGATTGTTGCAACTTTCTTAGTAATTAAGTTAATACCGGCAAGTGATATAACAATTAAACCGACCAGAGTTGCACCTATCGGTATGTAAAAATGGTCAAATTTTATATTTAACGGCATCATAAACTCACGTTTCTGTTCGCGGTTTTTAAAGCGTAAAACAACAATTGATACCATTTCAAACACAAAACTCCAAAGTACACCGAAGGCATATGCTTGGCCGATTAAATAAACGTGTCCGCGCGATAAAAATATGACAAGGAGTTGTGTCAAGCAAATAGTGTTTATTATATGGTAAGTAGTGCCGTATTTTTTATGGATTTTCCGAAACCAATCCGTTAAAATACCGGATTCCGCTATACGGTTCATTGTTCCGTTTGCACCGATAATTGAAGTATTTACCGCACCGCAAAGCATTAAACCGCCGGCAAAAACTACCGCTGCTTGCAGTAACAGTTTCAAGAATGTCGGCCCTTTTAAGGACATTGCAAGGCCTGAAATTAAATTATCGCTATACTTTGCCATATCGGCAGGGTCAATAATTAAAGCGGCTAAGAAAGTTAAACCGCCTGTAAAAACGACGGCAAAAACAAAGATTATCATTGAAGTCTTTTTAAGATTTTGGACCTTAGGATATTCAAGTTCTCTAAAAACTTGTGCTAAAGTTTCAAGACCGCTTAAAGCCAAAACAGAGTGCCCTAAAGCAATCAGTACACCGATATATCCGACTTTTTGCATAAACGGAATATTTGCCGCCCAACCCATTGCTTCTTGGGTAAGTTGCGGTTTAAGGGGGGGTAAAGTAACAGTTCCGCGTAAAGCCAAAGTAATTGCGGACCATAAAAATAAGATGCCGCAAATAATTAAGGAAAGTTTGATAATTTTTGCGCTTTTTTCGCTTGAATCTTCTATACCTTTAACATTTTGATACCAAAAGTAAATTACCACCGCCGCGGCAAAAATCATTGAAAATGTTTCCGGGTTCAAAGAAAAATTTATTTTAAAAATAGTAAAAGTGGAATTGATTAAACCTATCAAATAATTTCCGGCGCTGATTCCGCTGATAGGGCCTGTTAAGGCCATATCAAATAAAAGTGCTGAAGCGGCAAGTTGTGCGGCCTTTTCCCCAAGGCCTGCACTTACGACGGGGAAAACACCGCTTCTGGTAAACATGGAGCATGATTCCAAATACATCATTAGCAGTAAACCGGAGAAAAACGATACCCCCAAAATATACCAAGGGAAAGCCGGGCCAAAGGCATTATAAGCAATACCTCCGGCATAGAAAGCGCTTGAGCCAAAGTCACATAAAACAATAGCGGCTGCTTTCCAAAAAGTAATAAATGTAAGCATAGCGGTTGATATGACCACCACACTTTTTACCTTAGATTTTGATTGGGTGTTTGTTGAATCTTCATTCATATTTAAAAGGGTAATTTAGCGGCAATTTCTTCGGTACTTTTAAGGTTGCATAATTCTTCAATAAAAGCCGGGGTAAAAGTTTCAGCCAATTTTGCAAGCAACTTTAAATGCTCTGGAAAATATTGTTCCCCACTGGGTGATAAGAATAAAAACATAACTTTTATATTCTTACCGTAATTATCTTGTACACCTTGAGGTATAACCGCCAGTACAGCCCTAAAAGAAGTTAAGCCTTCCAAGCGAGCATGCGGTATACTTAAACCTGATTCAAGCGTGGTACTTATGCCTTGTTCACGTTTGATTATAGCTTTGAAAACTTCCTCTTGGTTCAAAGCAGTATCTTTGCAGATATTTGATACCAAATACTGTACGAGTTCCTGCTTAGTTGTAAGGTTATTTATTAGGAAAATTTGTTGTGGATTTAATTTTATCTCCATATATATACATGGTACAAAATAGACGGGCATATTTTCAAGTGGAAAGGCAGAAAAAATGCAATCATTGTTTTTTTGTCAGGTTTTATTAGATGAAGCATATCAATACGCTTTTATTCCAATTACAACAATATTGAATTGTTTTGTCTTTTTTACTATAATTTCAATATAAGTATAAAGACTTTACATAAGTGAATGTAGGAGAAATTATGAAAAACAAATTAGGATTTACTTTGCTTGAATTATTAGTGGTAGTTTTAATTATCGGTATACTCGCAAGTATTGCTTTGCCGCAATATCAATTGTCAGTAGGCAGAAGTAGGCTTTCTGAACTTAAAATCAGGGCCAACGCAATAGCCGAGGCCGGGCATATGTACGTTTTGGAACATGATGGAATACCGGAAGAGGAACAGCAAGGAACACTCCATTCCTTAGATCTATCAAGATTAAATACAGAATTTCCGGAAGATGATATCTCTTGCGATTTTTATGGAGCGGGAGATCGATATATCACTGTTTGCAGTAGAGTTTTTTCCGGTGCACATGTCGGATACGTAATTCGAAACTTAGATCCTTTTGGATGTAGAGTGGTGGGAACCCAAGATTCAAATCATATTGCTAGCAAATTGTGTGAACAAGATACCGGTGATGCAAATCCGGACTGTGGACTTGGCGATGAGGATCAGGGTAGATGCTTTTATCACTATCAATAGCCTTTTTATAAACCAATAATTTTCAAAGTGTAACGCATAAAATTTATCAAATAATACCTGCCGGGTTTATGTCCGTCTCATGCCTTATTAAGTCAGATTTCTGATATGTCTATTTAACATTACGTTGGGGATATTTGTTACCATATAGGTCTTAAGGGAAAATTTTTATAGGTCTAAAAACTTTAAAAATTACCCTTTTGACCCTTTTTTAGTTTCTATAAAAACGCTACAATTTAAGTACAAGAAGCAACAAGGCGGTGAACATTATGAAACAAACATTAAAGTTTTTATTGTCAATAAGTAATACCAAAATGGTAGTTTTATCCAATCAAGGCAAAAAAGATTGCTATGTATCCCAAAAAGAAAGCCCGCTTGGTGTACAGCGTAATTTTAATAAAATAGCAGATTGTATAGCAGAATGTGAAGAATAAACAGTAATTCTATCATATTCTCTCCTCCCCCACGCCAAACCCCTAGGCGTGGGTTTTAGTTTGCTAAAAAAGTTTATAAAATAATATAATAAAAATATGGGGTTAGAAAATATCCGTAAACAAATATTTAAATATAAAATCGGGCGTTTCATTTTAAAGGCCTGCTCTTTTGTATATTTAATTGCGGTTGAATTTAACTTACTTCTTTATAAATTAAAAATAAAGAAACAAAAAAGTGTGGATAGTTTTGTTGTATGTATTGGCAATATTGCGGCTGGCGGAACAGGCAAAACACCTACTGTTTTACTTTGTGCCAGGCTTTTGGCTGAAATGGGCATAAGAGTGGCGGTAGTTTCGCGCGGGTATAAACGCCCTAAAGAAGGCCAAGAGGTTGTAGTTTTATACGATCAGAAATCACTTGATTGGCAAAATGCCGGCGATGAACCTTATATGATGAACCTTCTTTTAAAAGATAAACAAGTGCCGGTTGTCGTTAGTAAAAGCCGTTATAAGGCCGCAAAACGTGCAGTAGAAGAATTTAAAAGCCAGGTCATTTTGCTTGATGACGGTTTCCAGCACCATAAACTTAAAAGGGACAGAAATATCGTTTTGCTTGATGCCCAAAACCCTTTTGGCGGAGGGCTTTTGCCTTACGGTAATTTGCGTGAGCCTTTAAAAGCATTAGAGCGTGCTGATTTCTTACTCTTAACACATAGTGATTTGGTTCCTGAGTCAAAACTTGCAAATATCAAAAAGCAAATTAAACGCTATAATCCGTCTTTACCTGTTGTTGAAGCGATGCATAAACCCAAAAATTATTTTGATTTAATTACAAATGAAGTTGTACCTTTAGATGCAATTAAAGGTTCTGCCGTATGTTTTTGTGCTCTTGGGGACCCTAAATCTTTTGAAACTACTCTAAAAAACCTTGGCTTAAATTTAAAGCAAACATGGCGTTACTCAGATCATAAAAAATATACCCTTGACGATATAAAAAATATGGCTGCTTTGCGCGGGGATTTACCTTTAATTACCACTTTTAAAGATTATGTTAAACTTCCGGCCGGTTGGCAGGAATATATTTCAGATAATTTCTACATGCTTGAAATCGAAATGCATTTAAATGACGAAAGCATTGAAGATTTAAAAGAAGTTATTGAACCTTAAATAATTTTTTCTTAAACCTCTTCCTTTAAATTCTGAGTTGCATTTTTTTTTTTTTCATAAAATATATTGTTCCTTATGGAAAATATATAGGAGATATCATGAAAAATAAAAAAGGGTTTACTTTACTTGAATTATTAGTTGTAGTTTTAATTATTGGCATACTTGCAGGTATTGCACTTCCGCAGTATAGATATTCTGTAATGAAAACAAAATATATGCGCATGGCAGACATGGCAAGAGTTATAAAAGACGCGCAGGAAAGATATTTTTTGGCACATGGTAATTATGCTAAAAATTTTTCTGATTTAGATATTGATTATACACTGGAAGAAACAGACCCTATAAGTGAAGCTGATTATGCAGGGGAAGCAGGGATTATTGATGATATACTGATACAATTATATACTACTCAAGCCATGGTATACTGGATGAAAAACAATGATCTTTATATGATGTATTCACTTCGTTTAGATAATGTAAATATGTGGGGCGGAGCCCATGCCATGTGCGCTGCTTATCCTGATAGTGGAGATATGGGTAAAAAAATATGCAATTCTTTCCCCGGTGCATGGAACTGTACAGATGTCCCGTCACTTAACAGATATTCTTGCCGTATTAATTAGATATATATTACCCCAAGTCAATTAGGGGCCATTTCTTTTGGTAAAGTTCTATCAAACGGCGTTTTAATGTGGCATGTTCCGGTAAAGTTAAAAAGAAATCTTTATTTACAAGATAATCACGGTCTTCAACGGCCCACTTTAGAACATCTTTATCGCGGATAATATC
Organism: Elusimicrobiaceae bacterium; assembly: GCA_016281355.1. GTDB lineage: Bacteria > Elusimicrobiota > Elusimicrobia > Elusimicrobiales > Elusimicrobiaceae > Proelusimicrobium. The sequence goes on from JAEEIL010000012.1 coordinate 110,809, forward strand.
ACCTGCTTTAAACTCAAGTTCACCGCTTTGGCGTGTACCCAGTATTTCACCCGGACCGCGTATTTCAAGGTCCTTTTCCCCGATTTTAAAACCGTCGCAGGTTTGGCAAATAATATTTATTCTTTCCTTTGAAACCGTGCTTAAATTTTTTGTTACAAGGTAACAAGTTGATGCCTTTTCCCCACGGCCGATTCTTCCGCGAAGTTGATGTAAACTTGCAAGCCCAAAGCGTTCCGCATTTTCAATAATCATAACAGTTGCATTTTTAACATCAATGCCCACTTCTATGACGGGCGTGGCAAACAAAATATCAATTTTTTTAGCCAAAAAATCTTCCATTATTTTTTGTTTTTCTTTGGGTTTCATCGCACCGTGTATAAGGCCTAGTTTAAAATTTGGAAATTTGGTTTTTGCTGCTTCAAATTCCGCGGTAACGGCTTTCAGTTCCAGTTTATCGCTCTCATCAATTAATGGGTAGACTATATAAACCTGTTCGCCACGCAAAACGGCCTCTTTTGCTTTTAAAAATGCATCTGTTTCAGAAGTATGGAAAGTTTTAATTTCCTGCCTGCCTTTTGGGAGTTCTGAAATTGTGGAAACATCCAAGTCCCCGTAAAAAGCAAGTGCAAAAGTGCGCGGAATCGGTGTTGCAGTCATTGAAAGCATATCAACTTGCTCCGCTTTTTGGCGTAGTTTCGCGCGTTGTTTAACACCGAAGCGGTGTTGTTCGTCAATAACAATTAAACCGAGGTTTTTAAATTCCACTTTATCTTCAATCAAAGCATGTGTGCCGATTAAAATTTGTATTTCTCCGTTTACCAATTTATTTAGCAAGGTCTGGCGCTCTTTCGCCGTTGTTTTTGATGTAAGTAAAGCGGTATTTACACCAAGCGGTTTTAAGTATTTATTTAGAGTTATAAAATGTTGCGTTGCTAAAATTTCCGTCGGTGCCATAAAAGCGCCTTGCAAACCGCTTTCCACCGCTAAAAGTAGTGCGGAAATTGCCACAACCGTTTTACCGGAGCCGACATCCCCTTGCACTAATCTTGTCATGGCAGTAGGTGCAAGCATATCTTTAAAAATTTCATTTATAACTTTAACTTGAGATGGGGTAAAATTAAAACCCAAATTATTTTTAAAAGGCGTTAAATATTTTTTTGTTAAGGTGTATTTATGTTTTTTTTGTACTATAAATTTTTGCCGTGCTTTTAAATTGAAGGCAAGTGTCATGAGTAAAAATTCCTCGTAAATTAAACGGCGGCGTGCATTTTCTAGTTCCGCAACCGATACAGGGAAATGTATTGCCTTAATTGCTTGTTTTGCTTGCAAAAGCCCGCGTTTTTTAAGTAAATCAAGCGGCAAAACTTCTTCTTCGTCAACTAAATAACTTTGCAAAGCATTTGCTTGGCAAGAACGTAAAAATTTTTGTGTTAAACCTTTTGTAAGCGAGTATATTGGAATAAGCGCATCTACGTTATATTTTAAATCTGTACTGTCAAGCGGGTAATATTCCTCAACTATAATTTTGCGGTCCGTAAAAGAATTTTTATTTTCACGCCGCCCGACTATCCAAAACCATGCGCCTGTTTTAAAAGCTTGACGTAAAGGTAATAAACTGTCAAATTTAAAAGTGCGTTTTTTAAACCAAACGGCCTCATAAATTTGTTTATCTTCACTTTCAAGCATAACCTTAAAGATATCTAAGGCGCGTGCTTTAATTGTTTGTGTGGTTAATACTTTAAAAGGTGCGCAAATATCTTCAATATTTTTAAAAGAACCCAGCGGCGCATTTTTGCGCCTGTCGCTGTAAGTACGGGGGTAATAATGCAACAAATCGGAAGTAGTTTCAATATCCAAGGCGGCAAATAATTTTGCCTTTGCTTCCCCGACGCCTTTTAAGTTCCTAATATTTGCCATTAGTGCAAGCCTATTTTACATTTATGGTGTTTTTCAAATTCTTCAAGTTTTTGTTTTTGTTCTTGTGTGTATTCCGAAGTGCGTTTCATTAAATTATCGAAATTGATATTTTCCGCTTCAAACATAGGACCGTCAACGCAGGCAAATTTTGTTTCACCGTTTACTTCCACGCGGCAGCATCCGCACATTCCTGTACCGTCAAGCATAATTGGGTTTAAACTTGCATAAGGTTTTATTCCAAGTTGTACCATAAGGCGCGCGGTAAATTTCATCATCGGTATAGGGCCGATAATAAAACCGGCATCTATTTTAACGCCTTTTTCATGTAAAGTTTTTAGGGCATCGGTAACCATACCCTTTTGGCCTTTACTGCCGTCGTCTGTTGCGATAATAAAAGTGTCGGAAATTTCTTGCATTTCTTTTTCCAAAATTAACAAATTTGCAGTTCTTGCGCCAAGTATTGAAACAATTTTATTGCCTGCTTCTTTTAAAGTTTTTGCAATAGGTAAAATTTCCGCAATACCCACACCGCCGCCGACAACTGCCGCAGTTCCGTAATTTTTAATCTCTATTGCTTGCCCAAGTGGGCCTGCAACGCTGTCGAAACACTCACCTGTTTTTAAGGTATTAAACAAAACCGTGCTTTTGCCGATTGCCTGGATAATTACAGTTATTGTGCCCTTTTCTTTATTCCAATCAACAAGGGTTACCGGCACACGTTCGCCGGCTTGTGTATAACGTAAAATTACAAATTGCCCAGCTTTGGCAGACTTTGCAATTAAAGGGGCATAAATTTCAAATAAAGAAATTGTATCCGATAAATTTATTTTGTTTAAAATTTGATATTTCTGCATTTTATTTTGCTCCTTTATTTTCAAGGTATTTATTAATTTCTGTTGCTGCTGTTATGCCGTCTTTCATAGCAAGCAAAACAGTTGCGCCTCCGCGTTTAATATCACCGCCTGCAAAAACGCCTTCCATTGTGCTTTTTTGGTTATCGTCTAAAACCAAAGTACCCTTTTCCGTAGTTTTAAGTTGCGGTGTAGATTTTGGAATTATCGGGTTTGGTTTTTGGCCTATAGCGATAATAATACTGTCAGCAGGAATTGTAAATTCCGAGCCTTCAATTTCAATGGGGCGTCTTCTGCCTTTTTCGTCAGGTTCGCCAAGTTTTGCACGGGTGCATTTTAAGGCATAAGCATGGCCGTTTTCGTCAATTAAAACTTCTTTTTGAATAGTTAAGAAACTAAATTTTATGCCTTCTTCCATGGCATTTTCAACTTCTTCTTTACGGGCGGGCATTTCCGCTTGGCTACGGCGGTAAATTACAGTAACTTCCCCCTGCCCTAAACGGCGTGCGCAGCGTGCCGCGTCCATAGCGGAATTACCGCCGCCGAGAACTAAAACCTTTTTACCGATTTTGATTGGAGTATCGGATTTTGGGTCATAAGCCTTCATTAAATTTATACGTGTTAAAAATTCATTTGCGCTGTAAACACCTACGGCATTTTCCCCGGGGATACCTGCCATCATAGGAAGGCCTGCCCCGCTGCCAAGATAAACTGCATCAAAATCTTTTAAAAGTTCTTTAATGCTGAGTGAGGGGCCTATTAAAACATTTTCTTCGAAATCAACACCCATTTTTTTAAGGTTTTTAATTTCTGCTTCAATAACTTCACGCGGTAAACGGAAAGCAGGTATGCCGTAACTTAGCACGCCACCTAATTTATGCAATGCTTCAAAAACAGTAACTTTATGGCCTTTACGCCTAAGTTCTGCCGCACAGGCAAGTGATGAAGGCCCCGAACCGACACATGCGACCTTAAAACCACTTTCTTTTTGTGGGGTAGGCGGAATAGTTAAATTTTGTTTTCTTGCACTGTCAGCAGTATATCTTTCAAGTAAACCGATAGATACAGGTCCAAATTTTTCTTTTAAAGTACAAGCACCTTGGCAATATTTTTCCTGTGGGCAAACGCGGCCGCAAATGGCAGGCAGTAAACTTGTTTCCATAATTTTGGAAATTGCACCCTTAACATCATCTTTAAGTAAATGTTGTATAAAATCCGGTATTTGTACATTTACCGGGCAAGCCATTTGGCAAGGTTTATTTTTGCAATTTAAGCAACGGTTTGCCTCTTGCAAGGCTTGCTCTTTTGTTAAACCTTGGGCAACCTCATCAAAATTTTTTATTCTTTCCTCAGGCTCTTGCCTTTGCCCTTTTTGGGGGGGGACTGATGGATTTGGCATATGATCTCCTACATTAAATTTAAATTAAGTTTTGATAAAAGTATTTTTACTAGTTCACCGTCACCCAGCAAACCTTCCTTTTTCAAACGAAACGCAGTATTTTGCGTGCAGTATAAATCAAGCGGTAAATTAAACATATTTGCAAAATTAAGTAAATCAATTATTTTATTTACACACTCCAAATTTTGAGGATCTTGTTCCAAAAGTTTGGTGTAAGAAACAAGTTTCTTCGTTAGAATTTTCTTGATATCTTCAATATTTAATTCTGCCGAGGTTTGTTTTAAATCTGTTATGATTTGGGATATTCTGGCATTATCTACGGTATCTTTTATAAGTTCTTCCCTGAGTTCATAATTTAAAACGAATTCCGCTAAATCCAAAAAAAGGCGTGGCATCGGTAAATCAATATTTTTGATATATTCCAATACGGTCTTTTCCTGTTTAAACAAGTTAATATAACTTGTTCTTATGCGTTTTTTTGCTTTGTCAATTACATTGGCAAGCAATTTAGTTTGCTTTTCTTTAGGTAAATCTTTGATGGTAAGGGTGTCTACAAAAGAACCCTTAATTAAAGCCACGCATTGTGCATATTCACCGTAAGAAAATAATTCTTTTAATTGTTCCAAATTATCTGTTTGCCCGTAAATTGCGCCTGCCGTAATATCAGGTCCGCCTTGATGTAAAACCGCAAAACTGACTAGGCGTTTTTCAGTAGTCAAACGGTTAACAAAAACCGCACTGCCGCAGATTAATTTTATGTGCTCTTGATGCAAAACATCAATTTTGTTATCTTCAATGTTATATATGTATATGCGGTCTTCAAATAAAATTTCATCTAACAAATAAGAGATTGCATAATCAATTGCGGCTTTACGAAGCCCGCGGGAAATAGGTTTTACTAAATCTTTGTAAACTTTTGCCCCATCTTTAAATAAAGGTATATTGCTTGGTGCAAGTGTAAGTTGTTCTATAAAACCGTTTTCCAAATCTTCCCCGGTCAAACCTTTATTGTAACCGATAGCACGTTTTGCATAAGCCATAATTTGTACGGTTTCAATACCGGAAATTTCATCAAAAAACCAACCGCAACTTGTGTACATGAGCATTGCATTTCTTTGCATTTCCATAAGTTTTAAAGCGGCAGGTTTATTTTCAAGGCCTTTTGGGGTTGCATAATTTTGTAAAAATTCTTCCGTTTTGGAGTGATCCAGTATCACGTTAATGTAGTTATCTCTGGCTTGATAAGGATCTTTAAAATATTCCTTGCCTAAATTTTCGAAGGTAACCAACATTTTATCTCTTACGGAATCTAAAGCCTTTCTTAAAGGTGCACGCCAAAGTTGTTGCCAACCCCTGTGCATGCCGGAATTGCATCCGCAATTCGAACGCCAACGCTCAACGCCGTGTGCGCAACTCCAAGAAGTGTTGTCCCTTATTTGTGCTTCAAAAGTTGGGGGGAACATTTCCAAATATTGCCCGTATACTGTTAAAGTTGCTAAATTGTTTTTTTCTATATAATTTAGACAATATGCCAAGGCCATATCCGCAAATTTTTGATGGTGGCCATAAGTTTCACCGTCGGTAGCAATATGCACAAGTTGCGCTTCGCGCCTTGTATCAAAAGCAGAGAGTAATCTCGCGGCAAATCTTTCACCGCTTTTTAAAGTATCACCAAAGGCAATACCTTGTGAAATAGGGCCATCATAAAAGAACAAAGCAATTTTATTACCCGACGGTAAATTGCAAAGATATGGTTTTTTAGGGTCTACTTTTGCATAGTTTTCTTCTTGCCAGTTTTGTGTTCCTATTTTGCGTGTTCTTGCACATTGGCTCGGTGCTAAAATGGTAAATTTAATACCGTGTTTTGCAAGAAGTTCCAGGGTTGTTGTGTCAACGGCAGTTTCAGCAAGCCACATACCTTCCGGTTTACGGCTAAAACGTTTTTCGAAATCTGCAATACCCCAAATGATTTGTGTTTCTTTATCTCTATCATTTGCAAGAGGTAAAATTACGTGGTTATAAACTTGAGCTATTGCACTGCCATGCCCGCCAAAAAGTTCCTGGCTTTTTTTATCTGCTTCCAAAAGGGCTTTGTATGTTAAAGAATCATATTTTTCAAGCCAAGAAAGTAAAGTTGGCCCGAAGTTAAAACTTATTTTACTGTAATTGTTTACGATATCAATAATTTGCTTTTGCGGATTTAAAATGCGTGCAAAAGCATTAGCGCGATAACATTCCGCGCTGATACGCTCATTCCAATTTCTATGGGGGCGTGCGGTTTCCTGAATTTCAATCTCGTCTAACCAAGGATTTTCGCGAGGGGGCTGGTAGAAATGCCCATGTATGCATAAGTATCTTTCCATATTAATATGCTACAATATGTTTAAGGTTTTACGCAAGTGAAATTTATTTGGAGGCTCTATGAAAAAGTATTATATTTTGGATACAAATGTGCTTTTACACGACCCAAATGCCATAAAGCATTTCGGTGATAATGAAATTATTATTCCCATGGTTGTTATTGAGGAACTTGATAATTTTAAAACTTCTTCCGATGAACGTGGAAAGAATGCCCGCCTTATCGCGAGGGAACTTGATGCTTTACGCCAAAGGGGTAAACTCGGTAAAGGTGTAAAACTGGATAACGGTGGTGTTCTTAAAGTAGAATTCCCCAGGGAAAATATTTTACCTTCACAAATTTCTTTTCATAAAGCGGATAATGAAATTTTAAATGTGGCTTACTATTATTTTAAGCAACAAGCAAATAAAACTACAAAAAAACCTGTAATAATTGTTTCAAAAGATACTAATCTTCGCATAAAATCAGAAGCCATTGGCGTAGAAGCGCAAGATTATAATACCGATAAAATTAAGTATGATGAACTTTATGTAGGTTCTCAAGAAGTTGAAGTTCCTGCCGCCAGCATTGATGAATTTTATGCTAAAAAAGAACTTCCTTTAAAGGGTACTTATTATCCAAATGAATTTTTAATTTTAAAAAGTGATGACGGTTCCAAGAAATCCGCTGTCGGGCGTGTTACGCTTGACGGTAAATTTTTAAAACCTCTGTCAAATCAAGAGCCTGTTGCCTGGGGTATCAAACCTTTAAATAAGGAACAGCGTTTTGCTATGGAACTTTTGCTTGATGACAGAATTGATTTAGTAACATTGGTCGGTTCTGCCGGTACAGGTAAAACTTTAATTACTTTGGCAACCGGTCTTAAAAGAACTTTTGATGATGAAAATTACAGGAGGCTTCTCGTTTGCAGACCGATAGTTCCTGTCGGGCGTGATCTTGGTTTCTTGCCCGGTACTATGGAAGAAAAACTTGATGCCTGGATGGGTGCAATTTATGATAATTTGAGTTTCCTTGCCGGTAAAAAGAACCCAGAAGAAGGTGAAGAAGAAGTGCGTTACTTAACCAGCAGCGGTAAACTTGAAATTGCATCTGTTTCCCATATCCGCGGACGTACTTTACCCAAACAATATATGATAGTAGACGATGCACAAAACCTTACACCGCATGAAATTAAGACTATTTTATCCCGTGCAGGTGAAGGTACAAAAGTTGTTGTAACCGGCGATCCTTATCAAATAGATACACCTTATTTGGATACCGAATCAAACGGTTTAACTTATCTGGTAGAGCGCTTTAAAGGCCAAAAGAATTACGGCCACATAACATTTACCAAAACAGAAAGGAGTTCCTTGGCTGATTTGGCCGGTAAACTCTTATAAAACCGCCAGGTTTTGCACAAATTTGGCCGAGTTATACACAACCTGTCCACAAATTAATATCTGTGGACAGGTCTGTTTTTTACGACGATAAAAACAAACCTCTATAAGTTTGTCAAGCCCAATTTTCCCTCGTAATTTTACATTTTGCTAAAAGTTATGCTACAATTTACTTACCCACAAATGGAGCAGTGTTAATTCTTCCCTATTTTAAGGGGATTTAGCCTTCTTCAAACTTAAAACAGAGGACATAAATTATGCAAAACAATGAAATTTTACTAAAAGTAGTAAAACGCGACGGTTCAACACAACCTTTTGAAGCAAAAAAAATCACTAACGCTATTTTAAAAGCAGGCCAAAGCACAGGTGAATTTGATGCCGAAACCGCTAAAAAATTGACTATAAAAGTTGTGATTACCGTTCAACAACTTTATGCGGAAACAACACCAAGTGTTGAAAATATTCAAGATATCGTTGAAAACGTTTTGCTCACCTCAACTTTCCATAAAACTGCAAAGGCATATATTTTGTACAGGGATCAAAGGGCAAAAGTCAGGGAAATTTCATCAAAATTTAATGTTGAACTCGTTGACCAATACTTGCAACGCCTCGATTGGCAAGTTAACGAAAACAGCAATATGGGGTATTCTTTGCAGGGTTTAAATAATTATGTATCCTCAGAAATAACAAAAATTTATTGGTTAAATAAGATTTATCCGGAAAAAATTAAAAACATGCACTTGTCCGGTGATTTCCATTTGCACGATTTAGGTTTGCTCGGTGCATACTGCGTCGGATGGGATTTGCAAGATTTGCTTATCAGCGGCTTTAAAGGGGTTATCGGTAAAGCAGAATCAAAGCCGGCAAAACATTTTAGAACTGCCTTGGGTCAAGTTGTAAATTTCTTCTATACCTTACAAGGGGAAAGCGCCGGTGCTCAAGCGTTTTCAAACTTTGATACCTTGCTTGCACCGTTTATCGCTTACGATAAATTAAGTTATGACGAAGTAAAACAAGCTTTACAGGAGTTTTTATTCAACGTTAACGTTCCTACAAGGGTTGGTTTCCAAACACCTTTTACAAACGTTACACTTGATTTAAACGTTCCTTCTTATTATAAGAATCAAGGGGTAATCATCGGGGGCAAAATTCAGGATAGAAAATACGGCGAATTCCAGAAAGAAATGGATATGTTCAATAAAGCATTTTTGGAACTCATGCTTGACGGTGATGCAAAAGGCCGTGTGTTTACTTTCCCGATACCTACTTATAATATTACCAAGGATTTTGATTGGGACAATCCTTCTTATCAACCGCTTTGGGATATTACAGCAAAATACGGTATACCTTATTTTGCAAACTTTGTAAATTCCGATATGAACCCGGAAGATGCACGTTCGATGTGCTGCCGCTTACGTATTGATAACAGGGAATTAAATAGACGCGGCGGCGGTTTGTTCGGTTCAGCACCTTTAACAGGTTCTATCGGTGTTGTAACTATTAATATGCCACGCTTAGGTTACATTTCTTCCACGGAAGACGAGTTCTTTAAGAATTTAACCGACCGTATGGAAACAGCCAAACTCAGTTTGGAAATTAAGCGTAAAGTTATTGAGCGCTTTACAGCAGCCAACTTATATCCTTATATGAGCTTCTACTTAAGAAGTGTCAAACAACGTTTTAATGAATATTGGAAAAACCACTTTTCAACTATCGGTATAGTTGGTTTGAACGAGTGCTGCCTCAACTTGTTTGGGGAAAATATCGGTACTGAAAAGGGCCGTGCTTTTGGTGTAAAAGTTATGAATTTTATGCGTGCAAAACTTATAGAATTCCAAAAAGAAACGGGCAATAATTACAACTTAGAAGCCACACCTGCAGAAGGTACTTCTTACCGCCTTGCTAAACTTGATAGGGAAAAATATCCTGATATTATTGTTTCCGATAATGAACAAGCCAATGCAGGCCGCCCGCCGTTTTATACAAACTCAAGCCAATTGCCGGTTAATTTTACCGACGATATTTTTGAGTTGTTAGATTTACAGGACGAAATCCAATCCAAGTACACAGGTGGGACAGTCTTACACATTTTTATGGGTGAAAGGATTAAAGATACCGAAGCCCTTAAAAAATTCATTAGGAAAGTTTGTGAAGGGTACCAACTTCCTTACTTTTCTATTACGCCGACATTTAGTGTATGCCCCAAATGCGGGTATATAGAAGGGGAACATTTTGAATGTCCCAAATGTAAGGCGGAAAAAATTGAAGCTATAGAAAAACAAATTGCACTCTTAGAGGAGCAATTATATAGCAAATAAATTTTTCTTGTTTTGTCAAGGAAAAAAAGGACCTATAAAAAATTGGGTCTTGCACAATGCAAAATAATTTGCAACAATAAAGTAAAGAATAATTTGGAGGAAGGTTTATGACCGCACAAGAAAGAAAGAACATCGAAAACAAAATTACAGAACTTAAAGCAGCCAAAGAGAACACAAAAGGCACAAATTGCGAAGTGTACTCAAGGGTGGTTGGCTATTTAAGGCCGGTACAGAATTGGAACAAAGGTAAAAAAGAAGAATTTGCAATGCGCAAAAACATTAAAATGACCGGTGGTTGCAGCTGCGGTTGTGAATGTGCAAGCGATAAATAAGTTTTATAAGTAGGCAGGCGTTTTGCAGTGAAAATAGGTGGGCTTCTCAAGTTTTCCATGATCGATTTTCCGGGTTATATCTCGGCAATAGTTTTTACACAAGGTTGTAATATCAGGTGTAAGTATTGCCATAACCCGGAACTTTTGCCCCTAGCGGCGGATACTTCTTATAGTGAAGAAGAGATATTATATTATTTGGAAAAACGTAAAAACTGTTTGGAAGGTCTCGTTATTACAGGCGGGGAACCTACATTGCAGCCTGATCTAAAAGAATTTATTATAAAAGTTAAAGCCTTGGGATATAAAGTAAAACTTGATACTAATGGCACCAACCCTCAGATGGTCAGGGAACTTATTAACGAACACTTAGTTGATTTTGTTGCCATGGATATCAAAGCCCCTTTTGAGAAATATCATTTGGTATGTGGTCCTGTAAATACTGCAAAGGTTTATGAGACAATGTCTTTAATTGTAAACAGTGGTATTGATTATCAGTTTAGGACGACATATTATAAAGAAGTTTTAAACGATGCCGATATTGAAACCATTAAGGCAATGTGCCCTGATGTCAGTAAGTTTAAACTTCAAGAATGCTTACCCGTTAGCGAAATCAAACCAACTTTAAAATTGGAGCATGCGATTTAATGAAAAATATCGCAATAATCGGTGCCGGCCCTGCCGGATACCCTTGTGCCTTAAAATTAGCTAAACTCGGCGCTCAAGTAACTTTGATTGAAAACAAAGAACTCGGTGGCGTTTGTTTAAATTGTGGCTGTATACCGTCTAAGGCTTTGCTTGCGGGGGCTCATCACTTCAATATAATTAAAGAACTCGGCAAATATTCTTTAAACCCATCTTTAGGGGAGGAATATTATAAAACTTTGTCTTTCGCTAAACTTCAGGAACAAAGAAAAGCAGTAATTTTAAAACTTCGTTCGGGCATTTTAAAAATGCTTGAGGCTGCAAAAGTTAAAATTATTAAAGGTAAAGCAAAATTCTTATCAACAAATACCCTTGAAGTCGGGGGGGATAAACTTACCTTTGATGATATCGTTATTGCTACCGGTTCACGTGCATTTTTGCCTAAACAATTTGAAAATATCAAAGATAAAATTTATGATAATTCCACAATCTTTAATTTGGAAAAATTACCATCAACCCTTGCAATTCTGGGCGGTGGTGTTATTGCCTGTGAATTTGCCTGTTTAATGCAGGCTTTAGGTGTACAAGTAACAATTATTGAAATGCAACCCGATATTCTGCCTAAAGAAGAAGAAACTATACGTCGTACATTAAAACAAATACTTTTAAAACGCGGTGTTAAAATAGTTACCGGGACTGCGGCAAAAGAAATTAAAATAGAAAATAATCAAAAAACAATTTTGCTTGATAACGGGCAGGGAATTGTTTGTGAGGAAATTTTAGCGGCACTTGGGCGCAAAGCAAATGTAGAAGATTTAAATTTGGAAGCGGCAGGCATAAATTTACCTTTGCAGGTAAATTCCGAAACTTTAGAAATTAAGCCCCATATCTATGCCATAGGTGACGTTAACAACTTGTGCCAACTTGCACATGCTGCTACTGCTCAAGGCGAAGTTGTTGCAGGTCGCATAATGGGTCAAAATTCAGTTTATAACAACAATTTAATACCTTCTGCCATTTATACTTGGCCGGAGGCCGCAAATATCGGTTTAAGTGCAACAGAAGCCCGCGCTAAAGGCTATGAAGTAACAATTAAGAAATCTTTCCTTTTAGCTAACGGCCGTGCTTTAGCACAAGGAGATAGCGATGGCTTTGCCCAACTTGTTGGAGATACAAAAACCGGTAAATTGCTTGGTGCCCAAATAATAGCACCAAATGCAGGGGAAATAATTCATATTGCTTTACTTGCCATCAAAACAGGTTTAACAGTAAAAGATCTCGAAGATACGGTTTTCGCTCATCCTACAATTTCTGAAATAATAAAAGAGGCCGCCCAAAAGAGCGGCCGCTAAAAAATAGCATAATTTATAACTAAAAAATCCTTTTTACTTTGGACATGCTAATACGCTATAAGGTTTTGTACCATCGCTTACAGTTACATCTGCCCACACATATCCTTTAATACAATATGGCACTTTCATACCCATTAAATATAATCCTTCATTCTGAACATAAATATTGTCCGTAATATTTAAATTCTGGGTTCTTATGTTATATGTAGGTGTTATACCACTTGTCGGATAAAAAGCAATTGATTCTACAAGCAAAACAGGTTGTACCACCGCCGTCCCGTTTGCGGTTGCTATTGATAAACTTCCACCGTGCATTGTAAAAGGAGTAATTTGCTTATTAGTAGGATTAGTTTCACCGGGGGCTAGCGGATTTGTCATAATGGTGCTAGTCAGATTTGAACTTTGTGAAGACAAAGCCATTGTTCTATTGTTTCCGGTCATTGTTAAATTGTGGATGTATACATGATTGGTATTGGTTCGTAAAGTTAAAAGAGAACCATAACTTTGAATATCAAAAGGTTTAGCTGTTATTAAATCTTTTATGTAAACGTTTCCTTTTACGATGAGATTATCATAATGACCGGTGGTGGAAGGAATATAAGAAATTTCTTCCATGTTTAATTGGGCATTGACAAAAACGGTTAGAAATAAAAAAGTGATAACGGTAATAAATTGTTTCATAAAACCTCCATAATTTATTATAACTATTTAAAAAGAAATAGGCAAGTTCCCTTTTGCTTCCTTCGTTCCTAAAATAATCTCTGCAGCCGTTACGGCAGAAAATTCATTAACACCGTATAATGCCAACACGGTTTTTACCTCTGAATAATTTTTGATATCGTAAGGGCTCATCAACGATAATAATATAGTATTTTTATTTAGCTTGATTAAACTTTCTATTGCTTTTTTTTGCGCCGCAACTTCTTTATTTGCCCATTGTAAACTTCCTATTACTACAAGATCAGTATTTGAGATACATGCTTTTGCCCTTGTTAAATCTTTCTGTTTAGGGGTTAATGCGGCATTATAATAATTTACCTCAAAATTTTTCTCTAAAAACGGTTTTACAAAATAAGTCAGTTGATTTGCAAAACGGGTAGGAGCAAAAAACACTGCACATAATTTCGGCTTATCTTTTTGAGGTTTGTATGGGATTAATTGCCCTTCATTTTTTACTAAAGTTACTGCTTGATTGGTTATTTTACCTGCGTAAAATTTAAAAGCTTTATCAACTTTAGTATCCGGTAAATTTGAAGGTTTTGAGAATAAATTTAGTTCTTTTTTTAAATTATAAACTTTTTGTGCGGCATCTTCTATGCGTGCCTTGGATACTTTTTCCTGTATTGTTTGTATTGCTTTTTGGGGGTCTTCCCTTGCTATTAAAGCAACATCTGATCCTGCCCTTATAGATAAAGCCGCAGCTTTTGAAATATTTTCAAGTAAAGCCCCTTTCATATCTAGGCTATCTGTAAAGACTATGCCTTTAAAGCCAAGTTTCTTTTTTAGCAAATTAGTTAAAATAGCCGGTGAATATGTAGCAAGTTTATTGTCTAAAAAAGGATATCTTATATGTGCGGTTAAAATACCTTTAACACCTTCATCAATAGCCTGTTTAAAAGGATATAAATGTGTATCATAAAATTCTTGTTCCGTACCGTTAAAAATAGTTAAGGTTTTGTGTGTATCAAGGCTTGTTTCCCCATGCCCCGGGAAATGCTTTGCCACTGCAACTATTCCACCGTTTTGTAAACCGTTTATTACTGCTTTACCCATGGAAGATACAGTATCTTTATTGCTTCCGAAAGATCTTACACCGATAATCGGGTTATCCGGGTTTATATTTACATCCATTACTGGGGAGAAATTTATATGTATGCCCAAGTTTTTTAATTCTTGTGCAATGATATAAAACATTGTTTGGGTATCTTCATAATTATTTGCAGCGGCTATTAACATGTTGGATAGCAAGAAAGGTAACCCTAATGTTCTTGGGCTGTAAACTGTTCCGCCTTCATAGTCAATTGCAATTAAAAGAGGTATTTGGTTGGGGCTTTCTTTAGCCCAACTTTGAAGTTTTGTTGTAAGTTTTTTTGTTTCTTCTCTGGAATAATTTCCCCATTGGATTAAAACCCCGCCAATAAGGCCCTGTTGTATATAAGGTTTAAATTTGTCTGCATTGTTTATATCCATTGAAACGAAAAGTGTTTGCCCTATTTTTTCTTGAAGTGTAAGGTCCTCAAAATTCTTTTGTGCCCATAATGGGTAGAAGGTGGTGAAACATAAACACAATAAAATCAACAATTTTTTGACGTTCATTATTTTTCTCCTTTTAAAGTTATAAACACTATTTCATTATTTGTTAAAAAACGCATAGGTGGGCCCCAAAAGAATGTCCCGGAAGTTACAAATAAATTAGCTTGCCCTGATTTAAAATGTCCGTACAGGTAACGGTTCGACAAACGGACTAAAAAATTAAAAGGCCAAATTTGCCCTCCATGATTGTGCCCGCTTAACATTAAGTTTACGCCCGCTTTGGCCGCTTCTTCAAAATACATAGGGGTGTGCGTAAGAAGTAAATTAAAATTATTTGGTTTAATTTCCTGTTTTAAAATGTTTTCAAATTCTTGTTTTGAAATATGGGCTGTTCTTATATCGTTTATACCTATTATATTTATATTTTCTGCATTGTCACTTCTGTTTTCAAGTAATGTTATGCCGGCGTTCTTAAAAGATTCTCTCGTATTATCAAGGCCTATATAATATTCGTGATTTCCCAAAACCCCGAATTTTTTATTTGGCAAAATATCTTTCAAAACATTAGCAAACGGTATACTGTCTTTAGAATTTGCTTCAAAAACATCACCGGTAAAAATAATTAAATCCGGTTTATTATTTTCTATAATTTGTTTTAAATCTTCTGCTCTTTTTATGCCTACTGTTGCCCCGAAATGTGTATCTGACACAAATGCGATTTTAATATTATTTTTAAGATTAGCAGCATCAAAAGTTATATCAGTTATCTTCGGTGTTTTTGCTGCAGTAAATAAACTTATCATTACAATAATTAACCAAATTCCCAAAACCCAAAAGCCCAAAGTATTTGGTAAAGATATTTTAAAAATATCTAAAAGTAAAGTTATTGCTACAATCCCAAATACTAAACAAAAAGCTAAAAATAAAGCCCCCAGATAAGTGAGCAAAACACTTTCCAAAGGCCAATAATTTATTTTTCTTGCAAGTATATATAATGCGATATATCCCGTGGTAAGCAATAAGGGCAGGCACTTCGCTAAAGTGTTTAAAGTAAGCATAGGTGTATTTTGGCAAAACCAAAATATTACTATTGTGTGCATCAATAAAAAAATAAAGCAAGCAATAAAAATAAACATACTATTTTTTATTTTCGAAGACACCTATCTTTCTGTTTTTTGTAACATCGTTAAAATTAAATAATTTACCGTTCATTGCTACATAAACGCCGTACGGCAAAGCTTGTGCAAAAGAAATAGCACTTGCCAAATTAAAAATACCGTCTGAAGAACCAAATTTATAAGGTATCATGGCACCTGTTAAAATTACGGTTTTATCTTTGATTTTAGGGCCAAGATACATAGCGGTTTTTTCCATAGTATCTGTGCCATGTGTAATAACTAAAGATTTTTCTTTAACACTAAGGCAGGTTTTTAAAATTTCTTTTCTGTCTTTTTCAGTCATAAAGAGACTGTCTTTCATCATCAAAGTGGTTATTTTTACGGGTAGATGGCAACGCCCCATTTTTAAAATTTCAGGCAAATGTGTCTTCCTAAAAAACAATTCCCCCGTAAGTTCATTATATTCTTTATCAAAGGTTCCGCCAGTGGCTATAATTCTTACTTGCATATAATCTCCTTAAAATATCCCTCTTAATAAAGTATAATATATTTATACATTAAATGCACAGAGGTTTTATTTTTTTATGAAAACAAGAGTTCGTTTCGCACCATCCCCAACAGGGTATTTACATATCGGCGGTTTGAGAACTGCTTTATTTAACTATTTATTTGCCAAGAAAACAGGCGGTACTTTTATTTTAAGAATTGAAGATACCGATGAAGAACGCTCAACACAAGAGTCTGTAAAAGCGATTTTTGAAGGTTTAACTTGGGCCGGTTTGAAATGGGACGAAGGCCCGTTTCAAGACGGTACTTTTAAAGGGGAACACTCTCCGTATTTTCAAGCGGAACGTGCAGACCAGGGCTTGTATAAGAAATATATTGATTATCTTTTGGAGAAGGGCCTTGCATATAAATGTTATTGCACGCCTGAAGAACTTGAAGAGATGCGCGCCCAGGCAGCAAAAGAACACCGCCCTCCGCGTTACCCGGGCAAATGCCGCAATTTAACAAAAGAACAACAAGCTGAGCTTGAAGCACAGGGTAAAAAATATGTCATCCGTTTTAAAATGCCGACGGAAGGGGAAACTGTTTTTCATGATTTAATTCGCGGTGAAGTGCGTTTTGCAAACAAAGATTTATATGACCTCGTTATTCAAAAAACGAGCGGTTACCCAACTTATAATTTTGCTTGTGTAATTGATGACCACTTAATGGGTATGACACATGTCATTAGGGGGGATGATCATATTTCAAACACTCCCGCACAAATCCAAATATATAAAGCACTTGGTTGGGAACATCCGATAATGGCCCATCTTTCAATGATTCATGGCCCGGATGGTACAAAACTTTCCAAGCGCCATGGCGATACAAGTGTTTTGGAATATAAAAAACAAGGTTTCTTACCTCAAGCCTTAATCAATTATTTGGCATTGCTTGGTTGGAGTACATCTGATTCCCAACAAATTTTTGCTAAAGGTGAACTTGAACAAAAATTTGATATTGCCGGTTGTCAAAAAAGTCCTGCCGTTTTTGATACGGTAAAACTTACTTGGATGAACGGTGATTATATACGCCAACTTTCACCTAAAGAATTATATGATGCAGCCAAACCTTTTATTGATGAAGCCGGTATTGCAAAAGGTGTAGACGAAGAAACTTTAACAAAAGTAATTTTACTTGAACAGGAAAAGTATAAAACTTTAAAGGAAATTCCGGGGTTAATTGAATTTTTCTTCAATCCCGTCAAATATGAAGAAGAAGCCATAAATAAAGTTTTTAAAGCACCTACCGCAAAACAAGCGATAGAACTTATGTATAATTGTTATAAGGATGCACCTGATTTTAAAGCAGAGACTTTAGAAACAATCGCCCGTCAAAAAGCAAAAGAAAGCGGTTTAAAAACCGGGCAAGTATTTCATCCTCTTCGTGTAGCGGTTTCCGGTAGGACGAACGGGCCTACTTTGTTTAAGATGCTTGAATATCTTGGTAAAGATTTGGTTTTAAAACGCTTGCAAGATGTGCTAAAATATTGCTAAACTATACATATTAGGGGAAATATGAAATTTTTATATTTGAAAGGAATTAATATATTTGGTCCGCTTGAAGCTGGGGAAATAGCAAAAGAAGATTGGTTTTCCGATGATCTTTTAGTTTGCCCTGAAGATAAAGCGGAACAAGAGGCTGCTTGGAAACCTGCATCTTCTTACGAAGAATTTAAAAATATTTCCGGGGAAGCAAATCCCCCTGTTAAAGAAGATAAGCAAGATGTTACTAACGATAATCCTGCTCCTCAACAAGATTCCTCAAATCAAGAAAATAATAATATTTCCGGTGATTTACCGTTATTAGAAGATACTGAAACAGATTCTTCTACCTTTAGTTCGGATGAATTTTCCGCTAATTTTAATGAAGTGATGGGTGAATTATCTTCACAAGAAGAAAATAAAGATCTTAGTGAGGATGATATAAAAGATCACACTTTCCGTATCTCTAATAAGGAAGATAATTTGCTTGAAGATTTACCCGCACATAGTTTAATCGGCCCTGAAGGAGATAGCATACGCACGCAAGAACAAAATCCGGCTGATATAAACGGAACTATTCAAGAAGATAATAGTGTTCAAGGTCAAAAAGATTTCTTAGAAATTTCTAATAATAAAATTATAAGTTCAAGTGACGGCCGTGTCAAAAAGCAAAAGTCAAATGATTTATTATTTATCGTATCTTTTCTAGTTTTGATGGTTTTTGCAATTGCTTTATGTATGGCATTTTGGAACATGGTTAACGATAATAAAAATGCACAACAGCAAACAGAAACCACCCAAAGTGAAAATTTTGTAGAACAGGAACAAAATCAGGAAGAATATTCAGCCTCTTCGGAAATTTCAAATCAGCAATTTGCTGGAGAAGGATCAGAGGAAGAAATTAATCAGCCGAAAACTTATTCTTCAGAAGAACAAGTCATAAATATAGTTAAAAATACACGTCTTAGTAATAACCGCGGAAGCATAGGGGATTATCTAGATAGAGTTTACGGGGAAAATTATCAATCATCTTGGTCAGCTAAACCGTTTACCGATAAAGTGTATATAGTTGAATTTTTTGCTTCTCAGGTTAGGAATGAGCCTTATGTGTATCTATTTAGGGTTGATATGGATCAGAAAAAGATTACAGGGGCTTTAAATAATATTACTTTAGATTTACTAGCGTAAAAGGAGGGTCTTAAAATGGTGTCAATGGAAGAGTTGTTTACTTTAATGAAGGAAAAAGGTGCATCAGATTTGCACTTAACTGTAGGGGTTCCGCCGGTGTTGCGTATAGAAGGTAGTTTGTATGCTACTCCGTTTGAAGTTTTAACCCATGATACAGTTCAGCAACTTATTTATTCCTTCATGAGTGAAGATCAAAAACGCCGCTATGAACAGAATAACGAACTTGACTTCGCTATCGCGATGAAAGGCTTTGGACGTATGCGTGTTAACGTTTTTAGGCAAATGGGGCATGTGGCGGTAGTTATCAGGCAAATTCCGCAAGGTTTTAGAAATTTTAGGGAACTTAATTTGCCTACCGCAATTGATAAACTCGTGCATTTATCTAAAGGTTTGATTTTGGTTACAGGGCCGACAGGTTCCGGTAAATCAACAACACTTGCCAGTATGATAAACTACATTAACGAAACTTACAGCTATCATATTGTTACCGTTGAAGACCCTGTCGAATTCGTGCATCCGCATAAAAAGAGTATTGTAAACCAGCGCGAAATCGGTGCAGATACAAAAAGTTTCGGAAGTGCTTTGAAATATGTTTTGAGGCAAGACCCTGATGTTATTCTCATCGGCGAAATCCGCGACCTTGAAACTGCTTTAAACGCCATGAACGCCGCAGAAACCGGCCACTTGGTTTTCGGTACCCTTCACACCAGTGATTCTGTACAGACAATTAACCGTATTATCGATATGTTTCCTCCGGAACAACAAGAACAGGCACGCTCCCAATTATCTTTCGTCTTGGAAGCTGTTATATCACAACAGTTGCTTAAGAGTACTTTAGGTGCACACCGTGTTCTTGCAACAGAAATTTTACTTGCTAACTCGGCAGTTAGAAGTATTATCCGTGATAAAAAAGTGGAACAAATTATTCATACCATGCAAACAAGCGTAAAAGAAGGTATGCATACAATGAACCAATGTTTGTATGATATGTACAAAGCAAAACAACTTACTTATGATGAAGCCTTAATGAGTTCAACCGATCCTAATGACTTCAAGGTTTTAGCAGGTAAATAATTTGCCAGTAAGTAAATTAAATTTAGAAATATTGCCCTCTGCTCCCGGCGTCTATTTGATGAAGGATAAGCAGGGGGCAGTTCTATATGTCGGTAAAGCAATAAATATAAAGAAGCGTGTTGCACAATATTTTAGCGGTCATGAAGAACAAACACGCGGTTGGAAAATTGCCGCTTTAATGCCTTTAATTTCGCAAATTGATTTCGTTGTTTGTGCAAGTGAACGCGATGCCTTACTTCTTGAAAATAAACTTATAAAACAATATAAACCGTTTTTTAACAGTATGTTAAAAGACGATAAAAGTTATTCTTACCTTAAATTAACCGTTGGGGAAGATTATCCGCGTTTAATGTTAACCCGCAAGAAAATAAAAGATAAATCTTTGTATTTTGGGCCATACCCAAAGGCATATAATATCAAACAACTTTTGCATTTTTTGCGTCGTTCGGGGTTTGCACCGCTTAGGCAATGCAGTTACAGTTTTAGCCGTCAAAAACCATTAGCTGAAAATAAAATTCAGGGCTGTATTTATTATCATACAGGCCAATGCAGTGCGCCTTGCGCAAAAATTTCTTACGACGGTTACAGGCAAATTGTTAACCGCGTTGCTTTGTTTTTAGAAGGCAATTTTAAACAAGCCAAACATGAACTTGAGGGGGCAATGAAAGCTGCCTCAAAAAATTTAAATTACGAAGAAGCCGCCAAGTGTAGGGACTTAATTTCCGCCCTTGAACAAATGGGCGAGCGTATAAAAGTAAGCAAGTACAGCGAGAATAAACTTGAACATAAACTTGCCGTTTCCGCCAAATTAAAAGAACTTACGCGTGTATTAAAATCACCCGTTTTAATTAATCATATTGAGGCTTTTGATAACTCCCATTTGTTCGGGAAAGAACCTGTTGGTGCTATGGTTTGTTTTGTTGACGGGGAAAAGTATAAAGCGCATTATCGCCGTTTTAAAATAAAATCGCAAATGAAAGATACCGGTGCAGATGATTTTTTAATGATGAAGGAATGCGTTTTAAGGCGTTTAAACCAACTTAAAAATTTGGCGCCGGAAAAACGCCCACAGTTATTTTTAATTGACGGCGGCAAAGGTCAACTTAATTTTGCGGCACAGGCAATAAAAGAAGCAGGTTTTAATATTCAAGTTGTTTCACTTGCCAAAAAGGAAGAAGAAATATTTTTCCCAAACCGCTCAAACAGTTTGCGGTTACCAAAAAATTCCCCGGCATTAAGGTTACTTCAAGAAATTCGCGACGAAGTACACCGTTTCGTAATCACATATCACAGATTATTAAGAAATAAAGCATTGTATAAATAAATTCAAATAAAATTTATATCGGCAACACTGCTTTGGCTTAATTCATTTTTATAAGTGTAGATTGCATAACGCAAAGCATCAAGCAAATGATCGTTAAATTTTACGGGTTCTTCTAAAATATTACCGTTAATGTCACTTTTCCAGGAATATGTTTGAAGTTCTTTTATAAGATTTGTTGAAGATTTTGTAACAAAAAAATTATCGCTCTTAACAGCCATTATTCCGTTTAGTACATTTTTTTGCGCAGGTTTTATGTTTAGGCCGCTTGCGGCGATTTCCGCTATGCGGTTTGGCTCGGCGGCATCGGCATAAATTGTTTTTGATTCTTGCCCTTTTAATAGCGTGTGCAGTTTTTCCGTTAAGGCCGTATTTGTTAAACCGCTTTGATATAAAATTTCATGCGCGTAAAATTTACCGTCGTAAATGCTAATTTGCACCAATGCGGTAGGGTTATTAAAACCAAAATCCAGCCCATAAAAAATTTCACTTGGGTTTTGCGGAAGTTCATCAACTAAAGACCAATTTTTATAAATAATTTTTTCACTTGCACCCCACTCACCGAGCGCAAAAACTTTATAGGCATTACTGTCATAATTTTTTAAAGAGAGCAAAGTGTCAATATAACTTTTTTGCAAAAAATTATTGTCTTTATAAGTACTTTTTATGACGGTAATATTCGGTTGTGTTAAAAGTTTTTTATATATCCAGGAATTTATATCAGTTGGGTTTAAAGTTAAAAAAATTTGGTTTTGTTTTCCGTTTATTATCGGTGCGCTTAAACGGGTTAAAAGGACGGAATAATCTTGGTAAGTAAACTCGGTTGCTTCCTCAAGCCAAATATAATTAAACTCCGAAGATTTTATTTTTTCAGGGTCATCTAAAGAAAAGAACTGAAACATTGACCGCCCCATTTTATAAGTGTTTTCCGTCTTATTTAAGCAGGCGGGGGTAAACAAATTATATTCTTTAAGCAAATTTAAAATCAGGCGCATGGCAGTCATTTTTAAGGCGGGCATTGTTTTGCGTGTTACCGCTATTTGGCAAATTTCATTGACGGCTTTATAAATTAAAAGTTGTGCCATAGCATAACTTTTACCGCTACGCGCACCGCCCACATTTATAACGGTGGTAGTGCTTGCATTAAAAGTTTGTTTAAAAACTTTATTGACTTTGATAATCTTCGTCTTGCCCGTCATAAATAATTTTAGTTATTTGCGGCTCTGCTAAATCTTTAGGAGTATCTTTTTTGTTTTTATTGTATTTGTTTGGTAATCTGCTAATGAGTGAAAATGATAAAATATTTGCTGCTTTTGCTTTAAGAGCTGTATCGATTAAAGCTATTTCAAGTTTTAAATTTATTATTTTGTCAAACTGTTTTAAAAAATGTTTATCTTCGAATAAAAAAGTGAAAAGTAAGTTTTTAGGAAGTGCTGAATTTTCAAGGGCTTCGGTTAAAGTGTCCGCCTCAAGTAAAGCAGATAAAAAATTTTGTTTTTCCTGTTTAAATTTATCTTTGGCATGTGGGGTAGGTTCTTTCTTTTGCAGCTCGTCGACATTAAAAAGGTAAGTCATAAATGATATAATAATTTCTAATGACGGAAATCCCCACATAAATATAGCAAATAAAAAGGTTATTTACAACTTACTCTTTTTGTTATATAATATATATAGATTCCTCGGTAGCTCAATGGTGGAGCGATCGGCTGTTAACCGATAGGTTACAGGTTCGAGTCCTGTCCGAGGAGCCATTTAAAAACCCCCTGGCAATTGTCAGGGGGTTTTTAAATGCTTTTCTGGAGGAAGGCAACTTCTTGCCTTCCGTCAGGACTCGAAGCCCGGAGCGATGTTTTTGTTTGAGGTGCTTTGCACCGAAAGGCAAAAACCGCGAGGGCAGGGCTGTAGGAAAATTCCGTCAGGAATTTTACCGTAAGCCGAGTTCTATCCGGAAACTAGGGGGTTTTTAAATGCTTTTCTGGAGGAAGGCAACTGTGAGGGCACAGCGTCCCGCTGCTTGCCTTCCGTCAGGACTTTAAGGCCGAATCTAGTCCTGCTATTTAAAAAGCACCCTTTCGGGTGCTTTTTAGTAAAGAATACACTTTTTACAACCGTAATTTAAAACATTACTTGTTGATTTTTGTAGAACTTACCATTATCGTCTTTGGTATATGTTGAATATATAATCCCTTCGGCCATAAAATTCTCATATATAGTATTTAATTTTTCTGAGGTAAGCCCTGATATTCTTCTAGTAAACAATCCCGTCTTAGTAATAAATTCCTGCGAAAGGCTGGATTCATTAACTTTTGTACCGGTAGTATACTTTTGTGTTGAGGGGTATTCTTCATTAAAATCATATTGCACTACCCGTTTTGTCATAAGTGTTATACGTTTTTTCTTAGATGTGGAATCATCGGAATATTTAAAGGCATATATCTCAGAACCGTTATTAGTCTCTTGCGCTTGCCTATTGCATTTTCCCGATTTACAGTTAGAATTTGCTGAGGTTAAAGATAATACATAAACTCCGTAAAAAGTCCCATCATCTGCTTTAACAAACCTGATTTCGATATTACCATCAACTTTATCGGCATATATAGTATGATTAGATCCTTTTTCAAGATAATCTATATCATACACATCATTTCCGGCCAATATTGCGGAAAGCATATTTTTATTTACATCCTCTAAATATTGAATTTTACCTAATTCTTTTTGTAAATAAGCTTGTGAACGCCGTCTGATTTGTTTCTGATTTATTACATTTCCTTGAGAATCGCTAACGTGACTGCCAAGACCTTTCCCAGGTTCTACACCATAAGCACCGGCATTTCGCTTTACAGAAATATTATAATTTCCGTCGGTCCTTCTATTACCTTTAATTGTTCCATACCAAACAGGACAAGGACCGCCCTTATAGCTTTTTTCGCCGCTACCTGTTAATGATACACTAAAATTACCATTATCGTCTACATATATGGGGACAGAAAATTGTTTAGTATTATATTGAGTTTTAACCTTAAAATAAATATCTCCGAAATCAAGATATGCATTTTGAGTCTGCCCTAATTTGCAACCGCTGACCTCGCCATGTTGCCTATAATACAAAAATTGTTTAAAAGCAATATATTCAACGGTTGATCTATCTATTCTGCTTGACATATTTAAAGTTTCTATATTATCATTAATTAATTCCTTAATTATATTTTTGTCAAGCATTACGGTTTCGTTAAGATTAATATCCTCAAGCATTAAATTTTTAGTATCCTTAGCCAAAGCTGACATAGACAATAAAAATAAACTCAATAATAATACTGTTAGTATTATTGCGTGTTTAATACTCGGTACTGTTTTTTGTGTGTTTTTCTTTTTGTAGTTCATGGCAACTGCCTCCTGTTCCAATATACCTATATTATTAAAAATTTACTATTACCCCTACAAGAGCCAAAAGACCTAAACGCATATAGGTCTTTTAGGTGGGAAAAAGTCTTTTTAAATGGTTCTCGTTACAATTCTAATACTTCTCTGCAAATTTTATCGCGGCAAGCATACTGCTGAAATCGGCAATATTTTTGCCCGCTATATCAAAGGCAGTTCCGTGGACGGGGGAAACACGTAAAAATTTAAGCCCATAAGTTATATGTACGGCAGGTATAGAGATTATTTTTAAAGGCAAGAGTGCAGCGTCATGATACATACAAAATATTCCGCTGAATTTACCCTTTAAATGCTTTTGCCAGGCACTATCAATAGGCAGAGGTCCATCAATATTTAAACCTTGTTTCTGTAAATTTTTGATGGCGGGAATGATAATTTTATTTTCTTCCCGGCCTATTTTACCGCCGTCCCCTGCATGGGGGTTTAAGGCGGAAACAACAATTTTTTTGTTACCCAAAAACTCTGAAAATAATTTTATTTTTGCCTCAAGTTTTTGTTTCGTTAAATGTTTTGAGACATCTTCTAAGGCTAAATGTTCAGTTGCCAAAGCAGTATTTACTTTGCCTGTTGTAAACATCATTAAAACTTCTTTAGATTTTGCGGCATAATGTTGTAAAACTTCGGTATGCCCCGTAAATTTTATGCCTATTTTTGCCCAGGCTTCTTTTGAAATCGGTGCAGTTATAAGGCAGGCATTTTTATCTTTCAAACAAATTTTTATCCCTTCTTTTAATGATTTAAAAGAAATATCTGCACCGTATTTTGATGGCTTCGGATTTTGTGGGCGCGCGTATTTGCTTTTCACTTCTATAAAATTATCAAAATTAGTAAAGCCGTCAACACTAGCACCAATTACGGTTATTTGTGTGTTTCTTTGCTTTTTAAAAGCACTAAGAGCTTTTTTTGTAACTTCAGGACCAATGCCCAAAGGATCGCCGAGAGTTATTACTAAATGTTTCATAATTTTAGATAAAAAAAGCGCACCGCGTGGGTGCGCTTTTAAAAAACTATTTTGCTTCGGTTTTTTTAGTTTCTGCTTTTGTATCTTTTGCAGGTTCGTCAAACTTAATCATTACTTTGATTTTTGATTTGCCTTTCAAAGTATTTAAGTAAGAATTTAATTCTTCCTGCATTTTGATAGCTGCCAAATATTGGCCCATATCGGGTGCAACTTGTTCAAAAGTGAAATCGCGTTTTGCCTTTTTCTCTTGAACTTTGATGATATAGTAACCGTTGTCGGTTTTAATAGGATCGCTTACGTCCCCTACATTAACCGCAAAGATTTTTTCATCAAAATCTTTTGGCATTACACCTTTGATTAAAATCATTTCACCGCCTGTTTGGAGGGGGGATTTATCGTCTGAATATTTTTCAATAAGTTCCGGCATGGTTTGTTTGCCTTTTTTAACTTCTTTTTTAATTTTTTTAGCTAATTGTTCTTTTGCTTTAACTTCCGCCGGAGTATTGTTGTCAAATTTAACAAATATAGGGGAAATCCTTATCTGTTCTGCTGTAAGTTGGTTTAATTTAGCAGCTAAAGGAACAGCCTGTTCAAGACGTTCTTTAGGTAAAGCTTTGGCTTTTTGTTCATCACCTGACATTATTACAATTACGTCATCGTATAAAGATTTAACCTGCTCTTTAGTAGGTGCTGAAACTTTACTGTTTACCACATTATCAATAAGTTTTCTTACGGCAATTTGGTCTTTGATTTTTGCCTCAAATTGCTGATAAGTTAAACCTTCTTTTTTAAGTTCGGCATTAAAAGCTGCATCAATTTGTTTTTGATCGGTTATCCTTTGACCGGTTAAAGGATCAATAGTAAAGCGGCCTTTAATTTCATTTATGCCGTCTGCAAGTTCACTGTCTTTAACTTTAATGCCTTCTTTTTTGGCATTTTGTGTTAAGAGGCTTTCAGTAATAAGTTCGTTTAAAACCTCTTGTTTAATTGCAGAGACATTTTGAGGATCTTGTAAAATCTGTGGGTTCCTAACTTTATAACTTTCGAGAATTGTATTTACCATTTTATTATATTGGGAACTTGAGATTGCTTGACCGTTAACGGTTGCAACGTTAGAATCTATAACCTTGGCATCTGCTAAAGTTGCCCCTATAAGCAAAACTGCCGGTATTATGAATAGTTTATTTATTTTCATTTATTTCCTCCTTTGCTATACTTATATTATACTTTTTATTTAAAGAGTTTAGATAAGAATCAAGTTTATGATTTTCAATAATCATTTTGATTCTGTCTTTAGCTTCATTGTAAGTTAAATGCTTTTCGGCTACTTTCATTATTATATGATGGCCTTGTGCTGTTGTTATAAACCCCTGAACTTCCATCAATTTAGAGTTTGCAGCCGGAACTTCAATTTGCGGTAAATATTCACCGGGGATAAACGGTGGCATATCACCGCCACTTTTTTTAGATAAAGGTTCATCTGAAAACTGCCTTGCGAAATCTGCAAATTTTGAAGTGGAACGGACATTACGCATTTGCCTCATTACATCTGCCGCTTTTTGCGCATCTGAAATAATAAATTGTTTTATTGTTATTTCATAAGGATATTTTTTATAATAATCTTTTATTTCTTCTTCACTGACACCGATAGTGCCGTCTTTTGCTAAACTTTCAAGCAAATTGCGCCTTAAAGCGAAATTCTTTGCTGTTTCAAGTGCAGCTCTTTGGCCCTCTTCCATGGCGGCAATTTCTGCTTGATATTCCGGCGTTAAATCAATTCCGCGATCTTTTGCATCTGCCAAAAGTAATTTCTCGCTTATAAGAAAAGAAAGGAAATTTGCACGTCCGCTTTTTGTGGTGACGAATTTTTTGAAATTATCGTCTAAATTATTTGCGGCATTATCAAAATCTCTTTGTGTTATAGGTTGATTGTCAACATAAGCCAGGACAGGCGAATTATTATAAACGGCAGGCCCTGGGAGGTTATTATCTTGGCGTGATGAACAGGCCACGCAAGTTAAAATTAATGTTATAGTTAGAATCTTCTTCATAAATATAGTTTATCATTTAGGAACTTTATTGGCAAGCAAAAACCCCCACAAATTTTGTGGGGGTATGCGGATTAGTTAAACTTATTTTACTTCTTCTTTTTGTTCTTGAGGTGTTTCTACTGTTGTTGTTTCGGTAACAACCGGAGTTTGTGCCACTGGTTTAACCTCTTGTGCAGGTTCGGTATTGATATTATTTGTAGCAACATTATTTGCATTATCTTTTGAACAATTAGTGCTTTCTGCCGTTAAAACGCAAGAATCTTGTACTTGTGTTTCTTCCGTTTTAGGTGTTTCTGCTATTGTTGTTGTAGGTTGTGTTTCTGTAGGAATATTCTGTACAATTTTATCTTCCGGTTTTGCAATTTTAAGAACAACTTTGCGCCATTTGCCTTCACCTTCTGAAACAGTGACAATGTCTTGTTCTCCGGATAAAGAGTGATGAATATATCTGCGCATTTGTGCAGCCATCGGGCGAAAGCGATACGGCCTTTTGTTGCGTCTGATTGATGTTAACGCGTAAGAAATATCTTTATTAAGTTTTTCCTCGAGTTTATTCCAATAATTTTGAGTATCTGCAACTACTGAAATAGGTGTATTGAAATTCCTGCTTATCATTAAAGTAATGAGATATTGAATAGATTGCAAAGTCTTTGCTTCTTTACCGATAACCAAAGCCGGATAATCACAATCAAAAGTAAGCAAAATGCGTTCCTGTTTACCATCCCACCAGGCATTTAAATTGGAAACTTTTACACCCATCTTGCCAAGCATTTCGTTTAAAGCGGATTTTGCATCTTCCATAGGTTGTTTAACATTATCCGGAATAACTGCATTTTGAATTTCCATGGAAGGTAATTTTTGTGCTTCGTTAGCTTTTGGTTCGCGCATGGTAACGGTTTTTTCTACCAAATGACGCGGGCGGCGTGTGCGGCGCGGTTTTTTGTTTGAATTATAAGAAACATTAGAGCGTTTGCGGAGGCCGGTTCTCATCGGGGTTGAGTGTTCGGAGTCCCATGCCTTTTCTACAATTTTTACTTTTGCTTTTTTCGCACCGATACCTAAAAACCCTTTTGTAGGTTTTTGAATAATGGTAACATCAACTTGATCGCGGCGGCGACCGAGTTCATTTAAACCACGAATTACTGCTGAGGCTACATCTTTGCCTGTTGAAATAACTTGTCTTCTTGCCATAAAATCATCTCCTTATAAGCCTAAATATCGGCTAATTTCCTTTTTAAAACTAAATTTACTACAAAACTAATACAATTGCTGATGAACCAATAAAGCGTAAGCCCGGCCGGGAAGTTTAAGAAGATGACTGTCATGAAAACAGGCATCCACTTCATCATAGCCATGGAGGGATTATCTTTAGTCATATTCTCCGGCATTGTAACTTTTTGTTGGATAAACATTATTACACCCATCAAAATCGGCAGAACATAATAAGGGTCTTTGGCAGATAAGTCCGTAATCCACCAAATGAATGGCGAACCATGCAATGCCCAAGATGTTCTTAAAGCATTAAATAATGCGATAAAAATCGGCATCTGTATAAATAAAGGTAAACAGCCGCTTAAAGGATTTGCACCGTATTTTTTATAAAGTGCCATCATTTCCTGTTGTGCACGCATAGGGTCACTTTTATATTGGTCTTGTATCATTTTCATTTGCGGTTGTATGCGTTGCATTACGGCAGCAGATTTAAGTTGCTTGTAGGTAAGTGGGAATAATATTATCTGTATTAAGAAAGTCATCAAAATAATTGCGAATCCGTAATTGTGGGTATATTTATTAAGCCACTCAAGGATGTTGCGCATCCATTTACCTAGTTGCCCGAAAAACCCAAATTGAATTGAACGTTGTAAATCATAAGGTAAACTTTCAAGTAAATTTAAATCTTTCGGCCCGATGTAAAAATCTGAACTGTAAGTAACAGTTTGATTTGCGGGTAAAACAGCCGGTACTAAAATTTTTAAGTTTGGCCCTTCTGCTCGTGTCTTACCAAAAAGTCCGAAGAAAGACGGTGTTTCATACATAAATTGTTTATTGTATTTAAAACCGTCTGCTAAACCTTTCCAATCAGTAGGAATCAAAGCTGTCAAAAAGTAGCGGTTATCAATACCGGCCCATTTCCAATCTTCGCAGGTTTCTTTCAATAAATTCGGTTTTATAAAAGTTTTTTCTTTTAAATTATTTACGGAAATATTCTTTTTACCGCTTTCTTGCCTTGTGCAAAAAGCACGCAAAGTTGCGGCATTATCGCTGATTTCGCTTTTAACCGTATTTAAACCGGGGCCCATATTTAGGTACAAGTCTGATATATTTAATTCTTCTGCCCTATCATTTTTCAAACTTATTTCTAATTTGTTTAAACCTTGTTTTTTATTTATGGTGTAACTCTTAACCAAAAAAACACCGTCTGCAAGTTGCGTTTGGAAGGCGATATCAGCACCGTCTTGTGCGGGTATCTCTTCAAAATAAATATCAGGTAAAGTCGCAAAATAACCTTCATTACCGAAGGGGGTTAAATTAAGGTCAGTATTAAAATCCCTGTAAATAAAATCTTTTATTGCAGCACCCTTAGAAGTAAAAACAATTTTTGCGTGTTCTGTTTCAACCGTAAAAAGTTTTTCCGTTTCTTGTTTTTTTGCCGTAGTGAGGGAAACAGTATCTCGTTTTTGTATTTGCGCAGAAATACTTGCCTGTTTTGCTTTAACTACATCTATTTGTTTAGTAATATTTTCTTGCTTGGTTTGTAGTTGTTTTTGCATGGTAAAAGTGTTATACCCGAAAAACACAAGCAAGGCCGCAGCCAGTGCGATGAAAAAGTTTTTATCCATTAAGCTCTCCCGAGCTTTAGGAAAAATAAACTTTACTATGGTACAGGGTCGTATCCGCCGTCACAAAAAGGGTGGCACCTAAGCAGGCGCTTAGTTGCTAAAAATAACCCTTTAATACAACCATGTTTATTTACTGCCTCTAAGGCATAAGCAGAGCAAGTAGGCGTAAAACGGCACACACCGTAGGGCCCTAAAAAAGGCCTTATGAACTTGATACAAAACCCCATCAGTTTTAACAGTAAATTTTTTGCCATCTTTAAAAAATCTTTAGAAGGGTAAGGTTAAGGAATATTTGGGCCCTTACACTCTTCTTTAATACCCGCCTTTTCGGATAATTCCAAAAGGGCTTTTGTAGCCGCTTGTAAGGAAGGCAGTAAGGCCTTCTCTTTCGGATAAATTAGTATAGCGGCGTTTTTTAGTAAATGTTTATTTAACCTAAAAGCTTCCCTTAAAAGCCGTTTACAGCGGTTTCTTTCAACCGCTGAACCCAACTTTTTTGAAACAATTATTCCTATTTGGGGTTTTGACGCTTCCCCCAAATTTAGCTTGCACCAAAAAGTAAACCCCTTTATTTGAACCTTTTTTCCGGTTGAGAAGATATTTTTGAAATCTTCTTTCAAATAAATGCGTTCACTCTTAGGCAAGCCGTACATATTCACAATTACTTGCGAATAAGCTCTTTGCGGCCTTTTGCGCGTCTGGCGCTGAGCACTTTTCTGCCACCTTTTGTGGCCATTTTTGCCCTAAAACCGATGGTTTTAGCGCGTTTTGATTTGTTTGGTCTGTATGTTGGTAACATATAACTAATTATATAATTTATCTGACATTAATGCAAGGAGAGGAAATCTGTTTCTCTTTAATTTGTTTGCTGTCTGCGTCTTTTTAATAAATTTCAATTTTTCATTTCCTAGAATACCGAAAATCGCTACGCTCCTATACTTCTGGGTATTCGTCGTCAAAGTAAAAATTGAAATTTCTTTAAAAATACTTGACAGATTGGTGTGTGCGGTTTGGCTTTATTTTACGATGAAAAGTTTATTTGAGTAAATATCTGAGATATAAGTAAAATGTTGCAACAAATATCATAATGAATATCGGGAATAGAAAAAGAATCTTGTCACCTAAACTGATTTCCTTGCTTTTTAAATAAGCCCGCATATAACCTATAGTACCGAAACTCTTTCCGTGTAAGGCATAAGTATCTATTTGTTGTTTAATTACATCGGCATCTAGTTCGAGAATATCATTAACTTTATATGAGAAATTAGGCAACAAACGCGGAATTAAAAAATATTTTAACCCAAAGTTAAGTACTGAAATTTCAGAAATTATATTAAAACTTTTTCTGTTTTTAAGGTTAATTATCAGTTGATATATAAGGGTGCCATTACGATCCGTTGTTATACAATAGTTTATATCTCGATCAGCTGCAACTATTAAATAAGGATTAACATTTTTTGGATCAGCATATACAAAAATTTGTGTTACCAGGATATTAACATCATTGATTTCTTCAATAGGTATAGATAAATTATGTCTGGTTCCGTTTTTATCATAAACCGTCATAAAAAAATAGTTATGCTTTATTTCCATTTTTGTTATTTTATTTTGTGTTTTGACAAGAAATGTTAACACTAAAAGTAAAAAGAAGCATGTTGGTAATATAAGGTAAAAAACGGTTGCGGAGCGGAGAAAGAGTGGAAGTTTATCCGGTGCTAAGAAGTAAATCAAAAATGTTGGTGCAATAGTGAGAATGAAAAGTAAAGAAAGCTCAAGACGAAATAGAAACATTTTTAAACTTACAAAATCTACTTTTAAATTATCACTACTTTTCATAATATTATGCCTACAATTAAATTTTATTGATAGTTCTATTATATAAAATAAACGGAAGATTAGAAGGGTAAATTTTTTCGGAGAGGGAGGGATTCGAACCCTCGATACAGTTTCCCGTATATTAGTTTTCAAGACTAACGCCTTAAACCGCTCGGCCACCTCTCCAACTCAAATTGTTTACTTATATATTTTACAAATTATTTAAGCACTTGCCAAATTTTTTAATTTAAAATAAGTTAAAATTATCTAAATTTGCTAAAATGAAGTAAATAACAATTAGGAGTTTTTATGGAAATTTATATCATTATTTTAACAGTCATTATTATCGGCGTTGCCGGCTACGAATTTTTTAGCAAAACAAAAACAATTAAAGAATTAAATGAAAAAAATAAAGACCTTGAATTAAAAACTCAAGAACTATATGCACAATTAAACGAAGCTGAAAAAGAAAAGGCAAAAATAGATGCGGAAAATAAAGCACAAAAACAAACGCAGGAACAACAAAAAATAATTTTTGACAATATGCAAAAAATCGCAGAAGGTAAATTTAAAGAAATCGCAACCGAACTTTTAACCCAAAAAACCAAAGAATTAAAAGATAACGGAAATGAACTTATACTTAATAAAATAAACCCACTAATCAATCCGCTTAACGAGCATTTAAATTATTTGCAAGATAAACTTGCGAGCATGCAACACTTAAATGAAAATTTGCAAAAGGAAGCATCCGCTTTAACAACCGCTTTAACCAATCAAAAAAAGCAAGGCGATTTTGGGGAAATGTTGCTTGAACAACTCCTTGAAAGTTGCGGTTTAAAAGAGGGGGTACACTTCCAAAAACAACCCAATTTTGTTGACGAAGAAGGCAAAGATAAACGCCCCGATTTTATTATCAATATGCCAAAAGGGCGTTATATGGTTATTGACTCAAAAATGTCGCTTACCGCATACAATGCTTATGTTAATGAAAAGGACCCCGCAAAAAAGGAAAAATATTTGCAAGAGCATATTGAATCAATAAAAAAACACATTAAAGAACTTTCCGAAAAAAAGTATCAGGATTTAAAAGAATTATATAATTCATCGCCTGATTTTGTGATAATGTATGTTCCGCTTGAGTCCGCTTATTTATGTGCTTTGGAAAAGCAAAAAGACCTTGGCCTTTTTGCAAGCGGCAAAAAAGTTGCGGCGGCAACCGCATCATCTTTGATACCGATTTTAAAAGCCATTGAAAGTTTATGGGCAATAAACACCACGCAAAAAAATATTGAAGAAGTTATAAAAACCGGCAAAAAGTTGCATTCCCAAGCGGTGGCTTTCGGGGAAGAAATGCAAAAAATCGGCTCCGCTTTAAGCACTTCGCAAAGGGCTTATGATGATGCTTTAACTAAACTTCAAGGCAAGCAAGGCATAGTTTATTATGCCAAACATTTGGAAGATTTAGGCGCAAAAAGCAACAAGCAACTTTCTTTAGACAGCGATTCGGAAGAAAAATAAAAAACGGAGAAAAACTTTTATGAAAAAACTAAGCAAAAATATTTTACCTGTTTTATTTTTAGTAGTGGTTTTAATAACTTTATCTGCTTGTAATAAAGAGCCTTCTAGAAAAGACATTTTATCTCATAAAGAGTCACATATTACGGAAAAAAAGGATATATTAGGAGACAATAAGAATAAAGAAGAGAGATTAACTCTGCCTATCACTTTACAGAATGAAATAATTTTACTCAATGAAAGAATAGATAAAGAACTTAAAGAATCGTCAAATATAATTTCCAAATTAGATGAGGTTGAAGGTGACGGTTGGCCGATAGATGATAATGGAAACCTTATTCCCTTAAATGTCATTTATAGAGAAACAGATAAAGAAGAGGCTCGAAAATACAAAAAATGGATTGAAACAGAGAAAAATATCTCTAAACAAGAACTTGATGAAATCTTAATACAGGAATGCAGAGGAAAAAATCAGTATGCTGTAAAAGTTTTATTAAATGCAGGAGCCAGTATATCTAAGGATAATTGGCCAAAGGTCATAATAGATAAAGTGTTGTATTCAGATAATCCTGCAGAGGAAAGACCGGAAAATGTTGATGAGGTTTTAAAACTTTTGTTAAGTGTAAACTCCAAAATAGATGATAAGACATTAAGTCAAGCTTTTAAAGAAGCCTGTATGTCAGGTTATTCAAAAGTAGTTAAAACTTTATTATCAATAGGTGGAATAGACAAAAAAGATATTTCACAAGCATTATTAATGACAGATAACTTTTGGCAACTTGAAAATCAAGGAGAAACTGTTTCAGCTTTATTAGCAGCAGGAGCAGACCCAAACATAAAAGATGTTGATGGAAATACAGCTTTAATGCTTGTCGAAAATCCTGATGCGGTCAAGGCTTTAATAGAAGCAGGTGCAGATGTTAATGCAAAAGACAAAGAAGGTAAAACTGCTTTGACATTAGCCAAAGAAGCCGGAAACGAAGAAATAATTAAACTCCTCAAAGCCGCCGGCGCAAAAGAATAATAAAACAAAGTCAAACCGACCACATTATCTGGCAAGTATTTCGGAGATAATTTAAATTTTTCTTTGACGACTAGTACCAAGAAGTAAAACGAACGGAGTGAGTTTGCGGTACTTTAGGAAAAGAAAAATTTAAATTAGCCCAAAAGACGCCGCTAGCACACAACCCCAACTGTAGCCTTTCAAATCTTGCTAAACTGCCTAATAGTATGATATCATATATATATGTATATATTAAGGAGTCCCTATGTCCAATCATGAACCTATAGCCATTATAGGTATCGGTGCCTTACTCCCCGATGCCAACAATAAAGAAGAATTTTGGCAAAATATCATCACAGGTAAAAACTCTATAACGGAAGTCCCGGCAAGTGTGTGGGATCCAAAACTCTATTATTCCCCGGACCACAGCGCAGAGGGCAAAACATATTCCAAAATCGGTGCATTTTTAAAAGACTATAAATTTAATTCAATAAAATACAGAATACCGCCTGCCGTCGGCAAACAACTTGACCTTGCCCAGCAATATGCTTTAGATGTTGCTGCCCAGGCACTTGAGGACAGCGGTTACAATAAAAAAGATTTTGACCGTTCGCGTGTTGCCGTAATTGCGGCAAATTCCGCCGGTGGCCCTACAAATGAGTATTCCGATATGCGAATTTACGAGCCACTTATCTGGGAAGCTTTAAAAAATTCCGAAACTTTTAAAACTTTAAATACCGCGCAAAGCGAAGAACTTATAAACACCGCGCGTGAAGGTTTAAATAAAGTTTTACCTTTGACAACGGAAGATACCATGGCAGGCCAACTGCCGAACGTAATTGCCGGGCGTATTGCGAATGTGTTTAATTTGCACGGTACGAGTTTTTCAGTAGATGCCGCCTGTGCAAGTTCCTTGCTTGCTTTGGCTTGTGCTTTGGACGGTTTATGGCTTGGTAAATATGATATGGCGCTTTGTGTTGCAAGTGATGCCATGATGGCCCCAAGCCAATATGTCAAATTTGCAAAAATAGGTGCATTATCAGCCGACGGCAGCAGGCCTTTTGACGATAAAGCCAACGGCTTTGTTATGGGCGAAGGCGCAGGTGCCTTGCTCTTAAAACCTTTAAGCAAAGCCAAAAAAGACGGCGATAAAATTTATGCGGTTATCCGCTCGGTCGGTCTTTCAAGCGATGGTAAAGGCAAAGGCATAACAGCCCCGAACCCCGAAGGCCAAAAACTTGCCGTACAAAGGGCTTTTGAAGGCCTTGAGTACGGGCCGAAAGATATCGGCTTAATGGAAGCACATGGTACATCCACTAAAGTAGGGGACAGCGCCGAAATGCAAGCCCTAAATGAAGTTTTTAAAGATGTAAAGACGAAAATTGCCCTGGGTTCAATTAAATCTCAAATCGGGCATACTAAAGCAAATGCCGGTATGGCATCATTAATTAAAACCGCTTTGGCTTTACACAATAAAGTTTTACCGCCTTCAATAAACTTTACCGAACCAAGTAAAAATATAGATTGGCAAAATTCGCCGTTTAAAGTAAACACACAAGCACGTGCTTGGGAAACCAAAAATTTTAGAAGAGCCAATGTTTCAGCTTTTGGTTTCGGCGGTACAAATGCACATGCAACTTTGGAAGAATATGATGCAAATCATACTTACGGCAATGAAATTTTAACACAAGAAACAAAACAGGAAATAAAAATAACCACACCCCAAACGGAGGATAAAATGAATTATCAATTACTCGTGGAAGAAGATAAATTGCTTGGAGATATGCTGATATTTTCCGCACCTACAAGGGAAGAACTTTTTGATTTGCTTAACAAAATTTCCAGGGAAATTACTGACGATAAATTTTATTTAGTTAAACAAGCTTATAAAAACCACACGGCACCGCGCGCACAATTTGCCGTATCAATAAACGCAGAAGACACACAAAAACTTAAAACCAAAATTGCGTACTTTTTGAAAATTGCCGCAGGTTCAAATGTTTGGGAAGAACAATCTTTATATCTTAAGATGAAAGGTATTTATCCTTTCCACCCTACAACACAAAAACCGAAAGTTTGCTTTATGTTCCCGGGCCAAGGTGCACAGTATGTGGACATGATGAAAGATTTGGCAAGCAAATACAAAATCGTGCGTGATACTTTTGAAGAAGCCGATAATATCTCCATGAAACTTGCCGGCGTTTCTTTAACCGAAGTTATATGGTCTAAACCCGGCGAAGATAAAGAGAAACTTAAAGAACGTGAAGAGGGTATAAAAAGAACCGAAATCACACAGCCCGCAATTTTAACGGCAAATGTTGCCATGATGCGCCTTTTATACCAATTCGGTATCAAGCCCGATGTTACTATGGGTCACAGTTTAGGTGAATACGGTGCCGCAGTTGCTTCCGGCATTTTATCTTTTGAAGATGCTTTAAAGGCAGTAACTATGCGCGGTAGTGCCATGGCCGGTTTAAACAATAAAGATAACGGCAAGATGGCAGCAGTTGCCGCAAGCGCCGATAAAGTTGAACCGGAACTTAGGAAGATTAGCGGTTACGTGGCAGTAGCAAATAAAAACTGCCCGACGCAAACCGTTATTGCTGGGGAATCTAAATCGGTAGATGATGCTGTAAATATGTTTAACAACATGGGCATGCAGGCAGTTGTTATACCTGTATCACATGCTTTCCACTCCGCAATTGTCCGCCCTGCTGCAGAAGGTTACAGAAAATTTTTAGATACTTTAACTTTCCACGCACCTGTTTTGCCGATAACTTCTAACGTATCTGCGGATTTTTATCCAAGCGACGTACAATCTATCAAAGATACCATGGTGGAACAAATCATGAGTTCCGTTGAGTGGATAAAACAAGTTGAACTTGCTTATCAGCGCGGTGTGCGTTTATTCATTGAAGTCGGTCCTAAACGCATTTTAAGCGCTTTTGTAACAAATACATTAGAAGGTAAAAAAGATATCCGCGTGCTTGCTTCAAACCATCCAAAACGTGGCGGTATAACAGAGTTTAATGACTTAATGGCCAATTTGGCTGCCGCCGGCATAGAAGTAGATTGGAGCAAAACTGATTTGGAAAAACAAGAAACTTTATATAACCCCGCTTTTGTTAACGCCGTTATGCCTAACAAAGTGCAAACGGTTGAAGTGCCGGTAAAAACACAAGTCAGTACAGGTGATATTACGATAGAAAATATAAACTGCACTTTAAATTTAACCAAAGAACAAGCAGAAGTTTTACTCAAGACTTTACAGGAAAAATTAGGTATTGTTGCCACAGGTAAACAAGAAACACCGAAACAAGAAGAGCCTAAAAAAGAACCTGTTACCGAAGTAAAACCCGAACCTAAAAAAGAAGTTAAGCCATTGGATGAAGCAACAGTAACAAAGGAAGTTGTGGCCTTAATTTCTCAAAAAACAGGTTACCCGGAAGATATGCTTGAACTTGATGTCGATATGGAAGCTGAACTCGGTATTGATACAGTTAAGCAAGCGGAAATGTTGATTTTACTTCAGGAAAAATACGGTATTGCTTCAAATTCCGCTTTAGTATTAAAAGATTACCCGACGATTAGGCATTGTATCAATTACATTATGTCAAACACGAGTAAAGAACATAATGCCCCTAAACAGGAAAAAGAAACCCCTTCTGCCAAAGCAGAAGACCCTTTACCCAAACCGTCGGAACAAGAACCGGAAGCAGCGGAATTTAAAGAAGAAATAAAGCAAGAAGAAAAACCTGTTCAAGAAGAACAGGCTGAGGAACAACCTGCTGAAGAACAACCATCGGTTGAAGAAGAAAAACCCGAACCTAAAGAACAAACTTTGCAAACAGAACAAACGCAAGAAGAAAAACGGGAAAATACTAAACACCGTTTTTTGCCTGTTTTGGCAGATGCACCGATTTCAGAAGAAGCAAAACGTAATTTATCACCTAAAAGAACTGTTTTGATATTTTCGGACAATGCCTCTCTTACTAAAGCATATAATGATGCTTTTAAAATGGAAGGCCTTAAAACACATATTTTTACAAAATTAAAAACGAGAGGCAAAAATGTAAGTATGACTTCTTGGGATTCTTTACAAGAAACCCAAACCGCCTTGGAAACTTTTGCCAAAGAAAATCAGTACCCTGTACAAGGTATAGTTTATTTGCTTCCGTGTTCACTCAAAAAATATGATAAAAAACAAAGCCCTTCTGCCGAAGCAGAAGAGTATTTAAGACCTTTAAAACTCGCCGTAAAAATATTTGAAAAAGACTTAAAAGATAAATCTAATGCAGATACTTTCCTTGCCACTGTCTTTGAAAACGAAAGCGGGATACCTTTTGTCAGTAAAGAAAACCCGACGAACGGAACTGTTTTGGGTGCTGCCTTATGTTTAAGGAAAGAACTTTATGATAATTTCGGTATTTCAAACAAAATAGTTTCTTTTGATAAAAATACATCTGCCGAAGTAATGGCACAAAAAACCATATACGAAATTTTAAAAGGGGATGAGCGTTGCTTAATCGGTTATGATGATAATAACAGGCATACAATTTTTTATATGCCTTATAAATTTGCAGAAAGCACGGCACTTTCTTTGGAAGGCAAAACTCTTGCTTTTACGGGTTCAGGCCTCGGTGCAAGTTTTGCCTTAAAAGTAGCTGAAAAATTTAAAGCACGTTTTGTTTTAATCGGCGAAGAAGAATTGGTTGATAAAACTTCATATTATGCTACGTTAGCACCTGAAGAACTTAAAAAAGAAAAAGATAATTTTGTCAAACAATTAAAAGAGCAGGATGCGAATATCTCTGAAGATTCTATAAATGAACATTTGAGAAGAATAGATAATTCGATAATTATTTTCAAAAATTTACAGAAGTTAGAAGCACTTGACCGCGAGGTGGAATATTTCGGTACTGATTTTTCTAATACTTTAAAATTGAAAGAAACAATTTCAAAAATAAGGAATCGTTTCGGAAGAGTAGATGGTTTATTTCATTTGATAAATTTAAGTCAAAAAGGTTTTGATACTAATGTTAATGCCATTTCAAACTTTTTGGCTTTTAATTTTGTTAAAGACGGCGGAATATATCTTTTTAATACCAATATTTCAAGCAAATTCGGCCTTTCTGGGCAAAGTGAAAAAGCAAGCACAGATTATTATTTAAACCAACTTGCATATACCTTAAGTGCTTTAGGTTTTAGGGCTTTGAGCATTGCAATACCAACGTTTGAAGAAGCATTTCTTAAAAAAGAAAATGCCGAGATTTTGCCTAAAGAATTTTGCCTTAATTTAATTTTGGATGAAGTTTTATATGGTAAGAATTCTGAAGTTTTGTTTACCGATCCTTTAGGGAATATAGATTGGGATAAACAACTCCGTTTTGATTACGAAGAACAAACTGAAATTGTTCAAGAAGAAGTTAAAGAAGAAGTTAAAGAAGATGTAAAACTGGAAGAACAAACTGAAGCTCCAAAGGAAGAACAAAAAATAGAACAGGAAAAAGTGGAAGAAGGAAGTGTTCAACCGGAAGAACAACAAGAAGAAGATTCGACAGAGGAACAAAAACAAGAACAAGAAACGCCTGCCCCGTCTTTAGAACAAGAAGCTTTATTTGAAGAAAAGCCTTCCGAAGAAGAAAAGACAGAGGTAAACACTCCTGCAATAGAAACCTCAAGTAACGAGTATCCTTTTGCCGGTAAACTTAAGGAACAAACGGATAATAATATTTTGATGGAAAAAACTTTTACCCCAGATAAACAATACTTGCAAGATTACAGCATTGATAAAGTTCCGTTTTTGGCAGGAACTTTCGGGTTAGAATGTTTAGGCGAAATAAGTCAAAAGTTTGACGGACACCCAGCGGAAGGTTTTGAAAGGGTACACTTTTATTTGCCTATCAAGTTAATAAGGCAAAATCCGTTAACCGTTCGTATCAAAGCCGGTAAAGAAGAAAACAAAACTAATTTTGAAATTGAATCTGATTTTATTGGCAGTAATGGTAAGAAAATAGGTAATACCCGTTGCCATATCACAGCAGAAAATTTAAAAGATTTTGAAAGTTCTTGGAATTCGATTAAGAATAATATTGCCTTAACCGATACTTTAACTGTATCGAAAGAAGATACTTATAAAGGATATTTTCAAGGATCGAGTATGCAAGTATTAGATGGTATTGTTAAAATTGAAAACAATGCTGTTTTGGCTCTTTATAAAGAACCTGAAACACCTTTGTTTGAAGGTGATACATCATCTTTATTAAGCGCCCCGCTTTTAACTGAGGCCATGTTCCAAGCATGTGCTTACAGGGATTATGCGGTGGAAGGTTATGCAACTTTGCCTGAGTATATTTCAAAAATACGTTTTTATCATCAAGGGCAAACACCACCAAAGGAACTTTATGTTTATGCAAAATATAATGACAAAACCATAGAAGGTAAAAGTTCTTTTGATGCTTTCGTATTTGATAAAAAATTAGATTTGTGGGCAGAAATAAAAGATCTTCAAACCATCGGCGGTATAGGCCGTTAGGAGAGTTTATGAACTATCGTTACATTATTACAAAAACAACAGAAGTTCCGGATGCAGAAACATTTTTAACAGGGATGGAGTTCTCCCAGTATAAACATTTTGCTGTTGAAAAGAGAGCACAAGAGTGGCTTGCCGGACGTTATGCCGTAAAGCAACTTGCATCTGAATTCTTTAATTTACCTTTCAAAAAAATGCAAGTCAAAAATGCCAAAAACGGTATGCCTGTTTTGCAAGCTGATGGGGGGAACCATTTAACAATTTCTATATCACATCGAGGTGATTATGCAGTTGCGGCTATTTCTTTAACAGGTGATTTAATCGGCATAGATGTAGAAAAAATAGAACCAAGGCCACAAAGATGGGTTGAGCAATATTTTAATAAAGAGGAATTAATTGCAAATGATGATGGATATTTAACTGAACTTTGGGCTAAAAAAGAAGCAGTTTTAAAACTTTTGGGAGTAGGTTTGACAATCCCTACTACGCAAATAAAAATCATCAATAATGAAGTGCAATTTTTTGGTAAGGCATTAGATATTTGGGCTTTTAAAGGCAGCCCCAAAATTTCTTTTGAGACAAAAACTCTGGATGATGCTTACAAATTTGTTTTAGCATATCCGGCAATTATTTAGGAGAGTTATGAAAGATACAGAAAAATTTGACCTTAACGATAAGGAATTAAAAGAAACTCCGGAAAAGATAAAAAAATTCCGCGAGCTTATCGAAAACACAACAAAACAAGATAAAGAAAAAGCAAAGCTCCAAAATGAAAAGGGTAAATTTACTGCCCGTGAAAGATTGCAGTATTTGCTTGATGAAAATAGCTTTTTTGAAATACATTCTTTGGTAGAAACTCGCTGCCAAGATTTCGGTTTGAAAGAAAAACATCTTAAAGGCGATGGCGTTATTACCGGTTTTGGCCGCATTAACGGCAGGGAAGTAGCAATTTTTGCACAAGATTTTACACAACTTGGTGGTTCACTTGGATTGGCACATGCCAAGAAAATTGCTTATATTATGGACCGTGCTTTAGAAGCTAAAATACCAATAATAGGGCTTTTAGATTCAGGCGGGGCACGCATACAAGAAGGTGTTGACAGCCTTGATGGTTACGGAGAAATTTTTAAAAGAAATGTAAAGTGTTCCGGTGTTATTCCGCAAATTTCCGTAATTTTAGGGCCTTGTGCAGGGGGGGCGGTATATTCCCCTGCTTTAACTGATTTTATCTTTATGGTAGATGGTATCAGCCACATGTTTGTAACAGGCCCGAACGTGGTAAAAGCAGCAACGGGTGAGGAAGTTGACCTCAATACTTTAGGTGGCAGTAAAGCGCATGCACAAAAAAGCGGTGTTTGCCATGTAATTGCAAACAGTGAACAAGATTGTTTTAGACAGGTGAGAGAATTGATGACGTTCTTACCTCAAAATTGTAAAGAAAAACCTATTTGTAGCTCTACTTTAGACGTTGCAGACAGGCAAACCCCTATGCTTGAAAAATTATCTTGTATGGACCCTGGCAAACCTTTCCGCATACATCACATTATTTGGGAACTTGCAGATGAAAATAAGTTTTTTGAAATTCATCGCGACTACGCAAAAAACATAATCACCGGTTTTGCTAAACTTGGTGGTGAAGTCGTGGGTATAGTTGCAAATAACTCCGATTATTTGGGTGGTGCATTGGACCTAAATGCAAGTGATAAAGCAGCCCGCTTTGTAAGATTTTTAAATAACTTTAATATTCCGATTTTAACCTTGGTTGATATCGGCGGTTATTTGCCGGGCGTAGAGCAAGAACACGGCGGTATCATCAGGCATGGTGCAAAACTTTTGTACGCTTACGGTGAAGCCACTGTTCCTAAGATTACTTTGGTTATCCGTAAAGCTTACGGCGGTGCTTATATCGCTATGGGTTCAAAGGCACTTGGTGCAGATTTTAACTTTGCTTTACCGTCTGCAGAATTTGCCGTTATGGGCCCGCGCGGTGCAGTAGAAATTTTATATGCTAAAGATATAAAAGCAGCCGCGAAAGATAAAGTTGAAGAA
This sequence comes from Elusimicrobiaceae bacterium, assembly GCA_016281355.1. GTDB lineage: Bacteria > Elusimicrobiota > Elusimicrobia > Elusimicrobiales > Elusimicrobiaceae > Proelusimicrobium. Next base: position 154,543 of record JAEEIL010000012.1, read on the forward strand.
CTTAAAGAAAAACTTACCAAAGAGTATGCACAAAAGTTTGCTTCACCTTATCAGACGGCAGCAAGCGGTTCAATTGATGAAATTATTGAACCTTCCAAAGCACGCAGTATCATTATTCGTGCTTTAAAAGTTTTGGCAAAGAAGAGAGTTGCCAAAACAAATGAACCGAAAGGAAATATTCCGCTTTAATTATGAAACACTTAACTCTTATTTCTTTATTTATTGCTTTATTTAGTCCGATATGGGGTGCTGAAATAATAAAAGGCCCTTATACCGAGGATGTGGAACAAAAAAGCGCAATAGTTAAATTTGTTGCCACAGATCCTACACCCGCATGGCTTGAGTATGGTCCTATGGGTAAATGTAATCAACTTATGGCAATATCAGCCCCGTCAAGAAGCCATCGTTTTGTTTTACATGGCCTTACGCCAAATACTCAGTTTTGTTATAAGGCTTATGTAAATAATAATTCAGGCAACGGTGTGCAAGATGGGGTTGAAGGTACTTTTAAAACTTTATTTACTCCGGAGCGTAAAATAGTTAATTTTTTGGTAGTAGGTAACACTTCGGCGCAAGTTGATGTCGATACTTCCGAAATCAAAAAAACTATGGCAAGAAATATGGCAAATTATGAATCAGATTTTTTGGTTCATACTGGTAATATTTCATCATCCGGGCTTGCACAGGATGAAACCGTACAGTTTTTTGAACCCTATCAAAGGCTTTTGAAAAATATGCCGTTGGTTGTTGCTATAGGTTCAGATGAATATGGCCCGGATGCTAACAATGCGGACGGCAAAGGATTTTTGGCGGCACATTATAAGGCAAACCATACTATGCCTTGGAGTGCCGGTACACCGAATTATTATTATTTTGATACCGCAAATGCTCGTATAGTAGTTATTGATACAAATAACTTATATGGTGCTTTGCAGGCTCCAAAAATTGAAAAGCAGTCACCTCAGTACGAGTGGCTTAAAAATACCCTTGCCAAAGCCGGTGCTGATAAATGGAAAATTGTGGTAATGCATCACCCTGTTTATTCAAGCGGTAGCACAGATGACTTATTAAGCGCTTTTCTTGCACCTTTGTTTGAAGCACATCAAGTAAAATTAGTTATTCAAGGCCATCAAGGTGCTTATGAAAGAACTAAACCTATTAGGAAGGGTGAGCCTTCAAGAAGTGGGCCGATTTACGTTACAGTTGGCGGTAGCGGTAAGTTTTTTGAGGAAAATTCATATGATAATGCATGGGGTTCAAAATATTTAGCCCTACCGCATTTTTCACATATTAAAATTGTGGATAGGAAACTTTCTTTAAGAACTTATACACACGATAATAAATTAATTGATGCTTTGGATATAAATTTTTAGATTTGTAATACTTTGTTTATTTTGCTAAAATAAATTTGTAAGTAATATTGTTAAAGGAGATTATATGAAAAAATTAGTTTTACTAGTATCTGCCGCAGCCATTTTAGCGGCTTGTGCTATGCCTAATTTGGAAACAGGTGCTTCAATGTTCAGCATGACTCAACAACCGATGATGGTCGGTGCTGAAAGAGGTACCAAAATCGGCCGTGCTTGTGCCAGAAACTATTTCGGTATTTACACCGAAGGTGATATGAGCGTTGCCACAGCAAAACTTAACGGTAATATTACCAAAGTCGCTACAGTAGATAAAGACGTTAAAGGTTATTTAATCTACGCCGAAGTCTGCACAGTAGTTACAGGTTATTAATTTAAAATTCCCTCACTTTTAGGTGAGGGAATTTTTTGTCTAAAATATGAAAAGTCAAAAAATTTGTTTTGTTTGCCATGCAAATATTTGCCGTAGTTTTTCCGCAGAATGCTTTTTAAAAGACTTTTTATTTAAAGCAGGGCGGGGGGATGTTGAAGTTGTTTCCCGTGGGATATTTGCACAAAGTTATTTTGAAGTACCTAGTAAAATTACAAATTTTTTAGCCTCGAAAGGTATCAAACAACCTCCTCACATTGCCACTTTATTAACTTCTGAAGATATGCAAAATTGTACTTTGGTTTTAACAATGACCGAAGATCAAAAAGAATATATCCTGGATAATTATGCACAGTTCTCCGATAAAGTTTTTACTTTGCATGAGTATGTTTACGGTAAAGAACAAAACATAAAAGACCCTATTTCTTTAAGTGGCAGAAGTTTTGAAAAAGTTTTAGAAGAAATTTATAAAACCGTCAAAGAATTAGTGAGTAAAATTTAAAACCCGTTAAACAAGCCGTTTTTATCACCGATAAGTGTGTAAAGTTCCTGTTGTTTTAAAAGCATGTCTTTAATGTCAAAATCTTGCATTTGGGCAAGTGTTTGTTCTTTAAAGGTAAAACTGCCTTGTAATATGTTAATAATGCTTTGTATGGCCTTTGGTGTGTCACCAAACGGTATTAGAAAACCGTTTTCACCGTTTTTCAAAACTTCGGCAACGCCGCCCACATTATAACAAACTGCAGGAACTTTCATAAAAAGTGCTTCAAGCAAAGCCATCGGTAAACCTTCGCGAATTGAAGTAAGCAAAAAGACATTCGCTATCGAAAGCAAATGCGGAATATCATCGCGTTCGCCGATAAGTTTAAAATTATTTTCAAGTTTAAGTTCCTTAATTAAATTTTCCGTTTTTTCTTTAAGGGGTCCTTCCCCCGTGTATAAAAATACGGTGCTTGGAACTTTTTTACAAACAATATTCGCGATTCTAACACTTTCGAGAGGGTTTTTTTCATGTTTTAAATTTGCAGTTTGTAAAACAATTTTTGTACCTTCTTGTATGCCGAGTTCTTCAAATAATTTAGTTTTATTAAAGCGTAAACCTTCTTTTGTTTTGGGGGTAACACCTGCGCGGATTAGGCGTGCTTTCTCAGGCGTAGTAATTTTATATTTTAAAGCAGTTTGCAAATCTTTATTTGAAACAAAAATCATATAGTCCGCAAACAAAGCGGCAAAACGTTCAATAAAAATATAAAAATATTTTTTAAATATATTTTGTCCATCATAAAAAACAAAACCGTGCGTGGTATGCACTACTTTAGCTTTAGTAAAAAGTTTTGCGGCGATACGCCCCAAAATACCGGCTTTCGGGCAATTTGTATGTACAATTTGCGGGTCAATTTCTTTTAATTTTTTTGCAAGTTCTTTGAATGCCAACAAATCTTTTATGGGGTTAATTTGACGAACTAAAGATGGAATAATATAAAAATTTTTTATGTGGTCTTTTGCGTATTTTTCAAGTGTTCCGCCTGGGCCGCATAACAAAAAAGGCTCAAAACTATCGCTGATATGGCGTGCGGTATAAAGCACACTTTTTTGTGCACCGCCGAGGTCAAGTTTCGTTATAACAAATGCTATTTTTGTTGCCATAAACCTGTTTTGTAGGACGGGTAATAGTAGTTCAAAATACCTTTAGCATCTTTTTGTTGACGGGCCAAACCTATGGCACCCTCAATGCAAATACCGCTGCCGCTACCTGTATCAGAACCTATAAACATGATTTCCTTTTTAAACGGTATAAAAGTAAAAAAGTCTGATCTTAAAGTACCTGCGGAAAGCACAAAATTCGCTTCCTTAAAAGGAAGTTCAATAGTTTTTTTAGATCCTACAAAACGTATAGCCAAAATTCTGCCGGTAGCTGAAAAGTCTGCTACTTCAAAATATTTTAATTTGCCGATATTAAAATTTTGTTTCAGGCGTTGTTGTATGTCTTTTATAGGTATTGAGTAAATCCATTTAATTTCTGACCATTGTGTAGGGTCTTGCGGTGCAGAGAGTAAATCTGCCGGCGGGTTTGAAAACATATACTTGAAAATGTTTAAAGCACTTGGTTTAAATTCAAAAGCCTTTTTCGTGTTTTTTATTCCATCTTCGGTAACTGGTCCGCAGGCTTTGTAAGTTTTTGCTAAAGCAAGTTCATCTCCGTCATTAAGCAGAACTTGGTTTTTTGTTGTTTCCGCTGCTTTCCTTGCAAGGAAAGATACCATATTGTTTCCGCCGAAATTAAAATCTGCTACATTATCTGGGATGTTAAAATCGAAGTCTGAAGTTAAATCAACAATATTATAAAGACGTGTTCTTGTTGCAATTGCCATAGCTTCCAAAACTGCCTGGTCACGCACGCCGTGTAAGGCGGTAGTAAGCAAGGGGGCAACGGTTTCTTCTACTGAAGTTATATTCACAAGTTGCATGCCTTCTTCATTAGGTATAACGAGTAAAGAACCTATTAATTCTTTGTCACCTAAATTAGTTGCAAAAATATTATCAGCCTTGGTATCTTTTATTATCATGCTTAACTTTTTATCTTCAAGATTTATTATAAAAGGATTTTTTGTGGAAAAGTCATAAGTGCCCCATTTATTTTGAACATGAACACCTTTGTCTTTCTTGTCAAAAATAATATTTTTTGCCACAAAAGCATCCGCTTTAAGAACAAAGCCGCGTTTATCGTCTTTAATTGTGTAGGGGGAACTCGTAGAAAAAGTAAATCCGGTAATATTCGTTAATGTCCCGTTCGGGGCGGAATAAAGCCCGATTTTAAGTGGTTTATTTTCATCCGGTGTAGCATTTTTTATGAACATTTCATTTAAGCGTGAGTAAAATAAATAATCTTCTGCGTCTCCCTTAATATGTTTTGAAAGTTTTTGTAAATATTTTTTTGCCTCTTTATTTTTACCGTCTAAAATAAACAGGCTTGCATAACTTTGCCAAGATGGTATATATTGTTTTAATTTATACTGTGTGCGTGCCAAATATAGTTGGGGCATATAGTTGCTACCGTCGTGCTCAAGTGCTTGCTCAAAAAGTGTTTGCGCACCTTTTTTGTTACCGTTTGATAGGTAAATGCGTGCTATCAAATAAACTGCGTGAGAAATTTTATAAGGGTCATTACTGTAAATATCTTGCAAAATTGTACCGGCTTCTTTAAAATCTTTTTTATTAAAATATGCTTGCGCTAAAGCAAGTTTACCGGATGCTAAATATTCAAAATCAGAAGTTAAAAACAGCATATTATCATAAGTTTTTTGCGCTTCTTTTACTTTGTTTTGCGCGGCGTAGAGCCAAACTTGAAGTAGATTATAAATCGGTTCGTGTGGCGCGAGTTTTAAAGCATTACTTAAAGACTCTTGTGCCTTTTTATAGTCACGCCTTTGCAAATTTATTAATGCTATTTCTGCTTGGGCGCGGGGGTCTTCAGAAAGTTTGGAAAGTTCTTCCAAAGCTTTTTGTGTATTGCCTGTCAAAAACCATTTGTTTTCTTCAGTTAGATTTTTAGGCATTTCATAAGTAAGAACTGTTTTTGTTAAAATTTCTTCATTTAATTTTATGTCCGGCAAACGGTTCACGGTTATGGCTTGTACCTGATCCCGTTCTCCGAAAGCAGATAAAGGGGTATTTTGATTTTGTTCCTCTGTTTGGGCATTAGCTTGAAGGGCTGTATTCCCATTCAATGCCTCATTTAAAGATTGTGCCGCAAGCGGCGATGCAATTAAAAGTAATAATAAAAATTTGATTGTTCTCATACTTAAATTATAGCAAACAAAGGGCAAATATATTATAATAATTTATATACGGGTACTTTATGCAAAAGAACATAGAAACACTTTTGGCTTATGCCGTCAAAAATAATTTAATTAAAAAAGAAGATAAATTCTGGGCGCAAAATGCGCTTTACACTTTGCTTGATATCGACGGTAGTTGCATAGATATTTTACCTAATCCTAAAGGCAAAAGGATAATCGAAATTTTAAATAATTTATCTGCCTATGCTGCTAAAAAGGGCTTACTTAAGGCTGATACCGCAAGTTGCCGTGATAATTTTGAAATTGCTTTAATGGGCGTTTTTACCGTACGGCCCAGTGAAGTTAAGGCTAAATTCTTTGCAGATAAACAAAAAAGTCCGAAACTTGCAACAGATAATTTTTATAAATATTCCAAAGCCGTTAATTATATACGGACTGAACAAATTGCAAAAAATGTTTCCTGGAAGGTACCAACAAAATACGGTAATATTGGCTTGACAATAAACCTTGCCAAACCGGAAAAGGATCCTAAAGAAATTGCCTTGCTCGGTAAACAACCGCTTAAAGAACATGCTTATCCCAAATGTGTGCTTTGTGCAGAAAACGAGGGTTACAGCGGCCGCCTTGGTTACAGTGCGCGCCAGAATTTACGTGAGATACCGCTTAAACTTGGGGGGGAAAATTGGTTTTTCCAATATTCGCCTTTTTCTTATTATAATGAGCATAGCATAGTGGTTTCTTGCGAACATAAACCAATGAAAATTACCGCGAAAACCTTTGTTAATTTGCTTGATTTTTTAACGGAGTTCCCACATTATTTTATCGGTGCTAATGCTGATTTGGGGCTTGTGGGCGGAAGTATTTTAAATCACGATCATTATCAGGCCGGGCGTTATACTTTTGCGTTGGATAATGCCAAAACAAATTTAAAATTTAGTTTACCTGAATTCAAGCAAGTTGAATTTTCTTGGCTTAAATGGCCAATTACGGTTTTGCGTGTGCGCGGGCCTAAAAAACAAGTTGCATTAGCAGCGGCGCATATCTTGAAAATTTGGCAAAAATATGACGATAAATCTGCCGGGATCTTGCATGCAACAGGTAAAGATTTACATAGCACAATTACACCGATAGCACGCTACAAAAAAGGTAAATATGAAATTGATTTAGCATTGCGTAATAACCGCACTGACATCATGCACCCTTATGGTATTTTTAATACACCTGAAAAGTATCATAATATCAAACGCGAAAATATGGGGCTTATTGAAGTTTTGGGGCTTGCGGTACTGCCGGGCCGCCTTAAAAAACAAATGGCAGATATTGCCGGGTTAATCAACAAAAACAAAATTGAAAATATTAAAAAGGACCAAAATTTAAAACTGCATTATGCTTGGGTTAAAGAAATTTGCACCGGAAAAAAATTTAAAAATTTAGCGGAAGTTCAAAAGTTTTTACGCACTCAAATCGGGTATGCTTTTGTAGCCTCTTTAGAAGGCTGTGCAGTTTTTAAACAGACCCCTGAAGGTAAACAAAATTTACTGAAATTTATCATCAAATTAGGCGGTAAAGTTAGTTAATAGTCAATTTATTAAACAAAAAACCGGGTGCTTGCTTAACAACTTGCAAAACACCCGGTTTTTAAATTAAGCCATAATTTATGGTACGGCGTCCATTACTTTTTTAAGCTCTTCCTCACTTTTGCCGCGGACTTCAACAGTTTTTTCCTTTCCGTTGTTACCTTTAATAATGTTTATTCCGCTTGGGGGAACATCAAAAAAATCAACTAAAAAGTCTTTAATAATGTCATTGGCTTCGGTTGATATCTTTAAAGTTTTAACTTTCATGCGAAGCACGCTGCCGATGCGGCTGACAATAGCGTTATCCCCTTTAGTTGATATTGCCCTTACTTTAATTATCATTTACTCCTCCAAATTATCAAAAATCTTGCTGCCAATCCGCACCAAATTGCTGCCGGATTTTATGGCTATTTTATAGTCCTCACTCATGCCTAGTGATAAAATGTCCGAGGGCTTAAAATATTTATCAAATAATTTTTTTACCGCTAAAAACTTTTGTTCTATGATATCTTCACTTGCTTGTGGGGCAATAGCCATAAGGCCCTTTAGTTTTATGTTTTTGCAGGTGTTTAAAATGTTTTCAATTAAAGCACTTGCACCTTCTAAACTTACACCGCCCTGGGTGTTTTTGTCTGTCAATTTCACTTGTACCAAACAATTTGCAATTTTATTTTGTTCTTTTGCTTTTGCGTTTACAAATTGCGCTAATGTCAGGCTGTCTAGTGAACAAATCAAGTCAAAATACTCTAAAACTTTTGCCGCTTTATTTTTTTGTAAGCGGCCGATAAAAAACTTTTTAACTTTATAGGGTTTAAGTTCGGCACTTTGCCACTTTTTCAAACTGTCCTGCAAACGGGATTCGGCAACATAATTTATACTTTTATCCGTTAACAAATTTACTATTTGAGGAACGGTGGCATATTTTACAACAGGCAAAATTTTGACCTCTTTGGGATCGCGCCCATAGGAGAGGCAAATTTCCGCAACTTCTTTAACTAGGGCTTGATAAGCGAGGGCAGGTTGTAAAAGTGCTTGCATAAGACCTCTATATATGCTATTATACCATATTTTGCGGCGTATTTTTGGCTAATTTTTGCTTTTTCGTCGGCTCGGATACCTCCGCCCTGCGGGCGTGTGAAACATGTATACCTCGCCTTGAGAAAAGCAAAAATTATCACGAAAATACTTGCAAATGTTTAAAATTAAAAAACCCCGGGTTTTAGCCGGGGTTTTCTCATAAAAAGAAAATAAATTAAATTGTCATTATTTCTTTTTCTTTTTCTTCTACGATTTTGACGATTAAGGCAATAGCCTCGTCGGTCGCTTTTTGTATATCTGTTTCAAAGCGTTTCAAATCGTCTTCAGTAACTTCACCTGATTTTTGCGCTTTTTTGATTTTTTCCAAAACATCGCGGCGTTCATTACGAACTGCAACTTTATAGTCTTCACTCATTTTTGCGACGGTTTTGCTTAATGTTTTACGCCTGTCTTCCGTCATAGGGGGGAAGATAATGCGTATAACTTTGCCCGTAGTTGTTGGTGCTGCGCCAAGGTCTGCCTGGCTTAAAGCCTTTTCTATATCTTTAACGGCACCTGCATCCCAAGGCTGAATTTCCAAAGTTCTTGCGTCGGAGACATTGATTACCGCCATTTGTTTTAACGGGGTTGGCACACCGTAATAATCAACGCGTACTTGTTCAATCATTTGCGGGTTTGCGCGGCCTGTCCTTAATGAACCGAGATCGCGTTTTAATTTTTGCGGCACTTCCGCCATTTCGTTTTTTGCATTTGTTATAATTTCGTTTACTGTCATAATACCTCTTAATATATCGTTGTTCCAATATTTTTGCCGCTGATGGCAAGTTTGATATTTCCTTTTTTATGTAAATTAAAAACTTTTAACGGCAATTTGTTTTCAAGGCACAAAGCCAAGGCGGCTGTGTCCATAAACTCAAGGCCTTTTTTAATCGCATCCGCGTAAGTAATTTTTGTTATAAGTTTTGCCTTCGGGTTTTTGCGTGGGTCGCTGTCATAAACGCCGTCAACTTGTGTTGCTTTTAAAAGGATGTCTGCCTTAATTTCGGATGCACGTAAAGCGGCGCCTGTATCGGTTGTAAAGAATGGGCTGCCTGTTCCGCCGGCAAAAATTACAACACGGCCTTTTTCAAGGTGGCGTATTGCACGGCGTCTTATAAACGGTTCGGCAAGTTTATCAATATTTATTGCGGTCATAACGCGTGTGGGGACATTTATTTCTTCCAAAGCGGACTGTAATGCAAGGGCATTAATAATAGTTGCAAGCATGCCCATATTATCTGAATTGATACGGTCAATAATACCGCCGCCGTCACGCACACCGCGCCAAATATTGCCGCCGCCGATAACTATGGCAAGTTGGCATTTTGTGGAAAGTGCACTTTTAATTTCGTTGGCGATATTTTTTAAGCACACAGGGGTGAGTCCGCGTGTTTTTTCCGCCGCAAGGGCTTCGCCCGAGAGTTTTAGTAAGATTCTTTTTGGCATAGTGTCTCCTTATCCTTTATATAATACAATATTTTGCCTAAAGTGTGTAAAATGTTAAAATATAATTATAGTTAATCGTATCAAAAAAGGAGTCAATATGCTTGAATTTCTATATGTTCTAATAATGTTTGTTGGCATTTATTTTCTTGGGAGTATAATTTACCCTATTTTGGAATTGATTAGAATATGTTTAATACTATTCAGAAAAAAAGCAATTTTTAGACCTGGGTTTAATTTGTTCATGAGTTTTATTTTAATTTTGTTTATAAGTATTTTCTTTGGACTCCTGTTTGGGTCTCTGCGATATGCGCCTAGTCAAGTTACGTCGGGTGCTAAAGATTTTATAGGGCTTGTATTTGTACTAACTTATTGTCTATTAAATTTTATGTCCATTTTAAAAATATATTGCCATGTTAAAAAAATAGAATATAACAAGAAAACAGTTACTAAACACTTCATATTTTCACTAGGATATACTGCTGTAACTGCTTTAATACCATATTTGATTATTTACTTTTGGTATTATTAATTATGACCTTGATTGATTTTGATAAAGCGCAAATTGCGATACAAAACGGTAAAATGCTTGTCGGCATTGATGAAGCCGGCCGTGGGCCATTAGCAGGGCCTGTAACCGCTTGCGCTTGTTATATTCCGTCGGAACTTTACACACATCCCATAATGTCAAAAATAAATGACAGTAAAAAATTAACACCGCAAAAAAGGGAAATGATTTTTGAAGAACTTATAACACTTCCGATAATTTATTGCACAGGTTATGCAAGTGCGGAAGAAATTGATAAACTAAATATTTTGCAGGCAACTTTCCTTGCCATGCGTCGCGGCCTTGCAAAATTTAAAAATAAAAATATTTCGGTTTTAATTGACGGTAATAAAACTATCCCCAATTTAACCGTTCCGCAAAAAGCGATAGTTAAAGGTGACGGTACTTCTTTATGTATTGCCGCTGCCAGCATTATTGCCAAAGTCAGCCGTGATAAATTTATGGACATCAGTGCCAAAATTTACCCAAATTATAAATTTGAAGAACATAAAGGTTACGGTACAAAATTACATACAGATTTAATTGAAAAATACGGTCCTTGCCCTTTGCACCGCAAGACATTTGAGCCGATTTATAGTAAATTTTACGGCCTTTTTGCCGACTGTAATTTTGCAAAAGCGGGGGCAAAATAATGTTCAGTTTTTTGCGCCGTCAAGGAAATATTGCCGAAGACCAAGCCACACAATATTTAAAAGAAAAGGGCTATAAAATACTTGAACGCAACTTTGCTTGCAAGATGGGGGAAATTGATATTATCGTGCAAGATGAACAAAACACGATAATTTTTGTGGAAGTAAAACAACGCAAAACAAATTTATTCGGAGGCGGTCTTGCGGCGGTAAACAAAGCCAAACAAAGGCGTATAACATTAACGGCTGCGGCATATATCAAAAAAACAAAAATCAACTATACCGCCTTAAGGTTTGATATAATAACAGTAACAGCCGGTGTTTTGCAACATTATGAAAATGCCTTTTCAGTAAACAATTTAACAATATAGGAGATATTATGACACAGTTAAAACAAGTACAAGAAGCCGTGAAATTTTTAAACAAAAAAACCAAAAATTTTAAACCCGAAATCTTGCTTATTACCGGCAGCGGTATGGCAGGATCAATCCCCGAACTTGAAAATAAAATTGTTATTCCATATTCACAAATTCCGCATTTTTTGAATAGTACAATTCCCGGGCATCCGGGTAATTTGATTTTTGGTACTTACAAAGGCAAAAAACTTGTTATTTTGCATGGGCGCTTTCATTTTTACGAAGGCTATGATATGAAAGATTTGGCCCTTTCAATCAGAACAGCCTCTTTTTTGGGTGCTAAAACAATGCTTGTTTCCGCTGCGGTCGGTTCATTAAATACTAAACTTACCGTAGGTTCGTTGTGTGTTTTAAAAGACCATGTAAATTTAATGATGCATAACCCTTTAATCGGTAATTATGACCCGGCCTTCGGTAAAAGATTTATTGATTTGACAGATACTTATGATAAAGATTTACGCAAATCTGTTTTGCAAATTGCAAAGAAATTAAAGATCAAAGCAGGCGAGGGTGTTTATGCTGCCGTTACAGGTCCGAACTTTGAAACACCTTCAGAAATACGCATGTTTAAAATTTTGAAAGCGGATGTTATCGGTATGTCTACCGTGCCGGAGGTTCTTTGCGCAAGACAACTTGGTATGAAAATTTGCGGCCTTGCTTGGGTTGTAAATATGGGTTGCGGTATTTCAAAAACACCGATTTCACATGAAGACACTATCAAAGAAACCAAAAAAATAGAAGGCAGTTTTAAACGTATTTTGGAACGTTTAATACCGCTTTGCTAGATGGTTTTATCAGGCAAAATTTATGGCTAGTAAAGTAAAACGGCTCGGCAAAGAAACACTTATTTACGGTACTTCCACCATTTTGGCAAGGATGTTAAATTTCTTTTTGGTGCCGTTTTACACTTATTATTTAATAACCTCAGATTACGGCGTAATTGCTACTGTTTTTGCTTTTATGGCTTTGTTTAACATTATCTATCAGTACGGTATGGACCAAGCCTATTTGCGTTTTGCCGAAGATAATAAAACAAAAGACACCTTTTCTACACCCTTTTTAGCAGTTTGCGGAACTTCGGTTTTACTTTCAATTTTGATTTATTTTTTAAGCCCGGTTTTGGCAGGTGTTTTAGGTATCGGCGAACAAAATGCGTATCTAATTAAATACTGTGTTTTTATCTTGGCTTTTGACGCTTTAAATATTGTGCCTTTTGCTAAACTCCGTTTTGAACACCGTGCATGGCATTTTGTGCTTGTACGTAGTGCTTCAATAATTGTAAATGTGGGTGGTAATATTTGCGCTTTGGCATTTTTTAATTGGGGTGTACGCGGGGTTTTTGCGGCAGGCATTTTGGCTTCCTTAACTTCTTTAATTTTGTTAATTCCAGTCGTAAAAGAAAGTTTTATTTTTAAGTTTGATAAAAATTTATTTAAGCAGATGTTTAACTTTTCCTGGCCTTTTATTCCGGCCGGGCTTGCAAGCATTTTGGTAAATGTTATTGATAAACCTTTGCTTTCTCATTTAACAAGTTTGGGTGATGTCGGAGTGTATCAGGCAAATTTTAAAATCGGTATTTTTATGATGCTCATCGTTTCAATGTTTGACCAAGCCTGGCGCCCGTTTTTTATCCAAGAAGCAAAAGAGCCGAACGCCAAACAAACTTTTGCGGAAATTTTTACTTGGTCTTTTGCTCTTTTAGGTTGGGTATTTTTGGGGCTTGCACTTTTGATGCCGCTAATAATTCAAACAAATATTTTTGGCCTCAATTTAATTAACCGCGCTTATTGGGGCGGGCTTAAAATTATACCGCTTGTCGTAGGCGGATATTTCTTTTACGGTTGCTACATTAACTTTATGGTAGCACCTGTACTAACCAAAAAAACAACTGTTTTGATGAAGATTACTTTGCTTGGCGCAGCTACCAGCATTTTGGTAAATATTTTGCTTGTTCCGCATATCGGCATTTTGGGTGCCGGTTGGGCAATTTTTACAAGTTATTTTGTGATGGCACTTTGTTTATTTATCTTCGGCCAAAAAAATTACAAAATTGATTATGAGTATAAAAAAATATTTTTGATGGTTTTGCTGATTATTGTGTTATTCCTCTTGGGCAATTATTTTGGGTGTTTACCGACTTATAAATCTTATGTAAGCAAAATAATTTTACTTTGCGTTTATCCGCTTATTGTATTTTTAATTTTACAAGGCAAGAAACCTAAACTTCCGTTTAAATCCTTTCGCAAAAATTTAAGGAAATAGTTCCCCTCTTGTAAAGTTGACTGTAAATATAATAAAATATATATATGGCAGAATGTTTTCCAATCATTTTGTCCGCCCCTTCAGGCGCCGGCAAAACAACAGTAGCAAACGAACTTTTGAAAAGTAACAAAATTGCCCGTGTCATAACGGCAACTACGCGCGCGCCACGTCTTGGCGAAAAGAAGGGTAGAGATTACTTTTTTTGGTCTAATCAAGATTTTGAAAAGGCAATCAAAAACAAACAAATGCTCGAGTGGGCCAAAGTACACGTAAACTATTACGGAATACCTAAAAGTTCTTTGGAAAGTGTTCTGAAAAAGGGAAAATGCCCTTTGCTTGTTATTGACGTGCAAGGTGCAAAAACCGTAAAGAAAATTTACAAAAATGCCGTAACAATTTTTATAACTGCTCCGAGCATTGCCACACTTAAAAAAAGAATTGCAGCTCGCAGTGACGGTACACAAAATGTAAATGTTCGCCTAAAAACGGCACTTAAAGAATTAAAGCAAATCAAAAATTATGACTATCTTGTTATCAATGACGATTTGAAAGAATGCCTTAATACTTGCCGCGCTATTATTGAAGCCGAGAGCAAAAAAGTTGCAAGGCAAAAAGATTTGGTTAAAAAGTTAAATAAGTCAGGAGAGTAAAATGGAAAATAAAAATAATACTAACTTTGAAGAAGAAATCACAAATTATACGGAAGATAAATACAATGCCGTAGTGCTTGCTTCCATTTGGGCAACCAAGGTTTTGAAACGCCGTGAAGAATTTAAACATAAACAAGATACGGAACTCATCAAAGTTGCTTTAGATGATATTTTAAGCGGTCGCGTAAGCGCACAACAAGTTTTGAAAGAATCTAAAGCTTCCATCGCAGCACAACTTAAAGAAGAAGAAGAAGCCCGCAAAGAAGCTGAAAGAAAAGCAAAAGAACCTCTCAAATTATAATGAAAGCGCGCACTTTAGCCAAAGAATTAAAAAACTACCTCTTGAATGAAGAAGAGGGGTTTTTTATCGTTAAAAAACCGCTTGAAAAGAAGAAAACAACAACTGTCGCCAAGACTGCAAAAAAAGCCGCACCCGAAGTAAAAACAATTATTAAGGACAAGGCCACCGCTTTGGAGGAACTTGCTAAGCAAATAAAAAAGTGCACGCGTTGCGAACTTGGCAAAACACGCATTAAAGCCGTTCCGGGTGAGGGTAATATTAACACAAAACTTATGTTTATCGGCGAGGGCCCCGGTTTTGATGAAGACCGCCAGGGCAGGCCGTTTGTTGGCCGTGCCGGGCAACTTTTAGATAAAATTATTGCCGCCATGGGTTTTAAACGCGAGGAAGTTTTTATCGCTAACATGGTCAAATGCCACCCGATGAAAGACCCCAATGAACCCGAAAAACACGGAAATGACCGCGCGCCGAACCAAGAAGAAATCGCTTTATGCCGCCGTTATATTGAGGAGCAAATTGCTATAATTTCACCTGACTTTATTGTGGCACTCGGTTCCGTTGCAGGCAGAAGTTTGATTAAAGATACACCCACATTTTCCACCATCCGCGGTAAAATTTACGATTTAAATTTAACTTACGCTACGCCATCAAAACCGATAAAAATTTTGGCGACATTTCACCCCGCTGCACTTTTAAGAAATCCGGCTTGGAAAAAGGACGCTTGGGCGGACCTTAAAATTTTGCTTGCTGCCATGGGCCGTAAACCCGTATCTAAAACTATCGTTAAACAGGGGTAGTTTATGTTGGTCTCCGTTTCGCTTATCAAAATAAGCAAAAGTTTTGATTATATTTTGCCTGCTGCTTTGGAAGGGAAGATTTCAGTAGGTACAAAAGTAAAAGTTCCTTTTGGTAATATAGAAAAACTTGGTTTTATTTCCGCAATTGATACTAAACCGGCACTAAACCCAAAAATTAAAATGAAAGAAATTTTAGGTTTGGCGGAGGAATTGCCTTTTCCATCGACAATTTTGCCATTAGCGGAGTTTTTAACGAAGACTTACGCAAATACCATAGGAGAAGTTTTTAGTGTTTTAAAACCGTCTATTTTGACAAAGAAATTGTTGTTAAAACCTAGTACAGCAAAGCCCGAAGTTTTACCTTTATTTTACGCAAATACACAAAACCCAAAAATCAAAGAGGCACTTGATTTTGCGAGTAAGCAACAAAAAACTTTATTTTACGGTTCATCATTTGCACCGTCGGAAGCTGCCCTTTTTGCCGCACATAAAACCTTATCTGCGGGCGGTCAAGTTTTGGTGCTTGTGCCGGATGTCGTTTCCTGTTCAAAATTAATTGCGGAAATTAAGCAAAAACTTGGTGAACGAAATATTTTACATTGGCATCAACAAGTACCTCTCCCGATACGAAAAAAAACGATAGCAGAAATTTATCAGGGCAAACCGTGTGTGGTTGTCGGTACACGCTCGGCAGTATTACTTCCCTTCAAAAATTTAAAACTGGGTTTAATGTTTTATGAAGAAGATAAGCTTTTTAAACAAGAAGAGTGGTCACCTTATTATCATGCACGTGAAGTGCTTTTTGAGCGTGCAAAACTTGAGGGGGGGCGTATCATTTTAATTTCCTCCGCGCCGTCTTTGGAGGCTTTAAAAAATACTGCTTTGTTTAATTTTGAGGACTCTAAATTTGTTTCAAAAGTTCAAATTTTACCGCTTGAATATACGATTAAAAATAACAAATTTATTTCCTCGCAACTTGCTTTGCTTTTGGAAGATAATTTTAATAAAGGTAAACAATCTTTA
The DNA here is from genome assembly GCA_016281355.1 of Elusimicrobiaceae bacterium. Taxonomy (GTDB): domain Bacteria; phylum Elusimicrobiota; class Elusimicrobia; order Elusimicrobiales; family Elusimicrobiaceae; genus Proelusimicrobium. The sequence goes on from JAEEIL010000012.1 coordinate 170,823, forward strand.
CTTATCATTAACCGTCTTGGTTTTGCCGGTGCTTACAGTTGCGTATTTTGCGGAAGTTTAGCAAAATGCAAAAAATGCGGTGCGGTTTTAAGCCATCAAAAAACCGCAAAAGGCGAAATTTTATTTTGTAAAAAATGCGGTGCAAAAGAAACCATAAATCAAATTTGTCCGCGTTGCCAAAACCAAATTTTCAGGGATACTTTAGGTGGTACACAAGCGGTGGAAGAAGAATTAAAGCACTTGTTTAAAGAAGCAAAAGTTTTGCGGCTTGACAGTCAAACTTTGGCAAAAATTGATTTAAAGAAAATTAATTTTTCCGATTATGATTTTATTGTGGGTACTGCTTTAAGTTTGCGTGCAAATTTCCAAAAATGCAGGATTTCGCTTGCTGCTGTTTTAGATGGTGGTGCTGCTTTAAAAACGGCAGATTTTCGCGCAGGCGAACATTTTGCGCAAACACTTTATGCACTAAAAACTTTGCTTGCGGTAGAACAAAATCCGCGTTTAATCGTGCAAATTAAAGATAAAAACTTATTTGATTTCCCGGCTTTGGAAAAGCATAATTATTTGACTTTTGCCAAAGAAGAACTTGAGTTTAGAAAGGAATTTAATTTCCCGCCATATGCAAAACTTGTGCATTTAATTTTAACTGCTAAAAAGCAAGAAGATTTAAACACTTACGGTAAAGCCGTGGAAGACGCCCTAAAGACCGCATACGCCGATTTTATGGAAATTGAAGGCCCTGTTGCATGCGGTGCAAAGAGCAAAAATTTTGCACAATGTTATTATTTAATTAAATCAAAAAACGACGCAATGCTTTCTGGTTTTTTACAAACTTTACGCCAAAACCCACCGCCGAAAAAGTTAGAACTTAAAGTGTTAGCGGACCCGTATAATTTTGTGTAAACTTTGCAAAAAATTTAGTAATGTATATCCGATTTGTATCACTTTAAAAAGGAGGATTTATGCAGTTGATTATTTTAATTATTGTGGTGGTAGTTTTAGTGTTTTTTATTTCTAGAAATAGAGAGGGTAAACCAACCAAAACAGTTGAGTTTAACGGTAAAACATATCTCGTTTCCGATAAAAGATTTAATCTTATTCAAAGGGCACAACAAGGCGATGAAAAAGCCCAATATGAAATTATTACCGAATATTATGAAGTCGGCAGATCAAAACAATTTATTGCGGAATTATGCTTTTTCTATACCGAAAAATTGGCGGAAAAAGATTTAGGTGTTTTAACTGAGTTAGGAGATTTATATTTTGATGGTGTTGGTACTCCGCGTGATACAGCCAAAGCAGCAGAGATATTCAGAAAAGCATTAGAGTTGTATGATAACCCAACACCTGGTCTTTATATCCCTGAAAAATCAAAAGAATATAGGAAATTATTACAAGATACGATAGAACAATACGAAGCAGAAAGATAGTTTGATAGGAATCTGTTTTAGAATTTAAAAAGCACCCGAAAGGGTGCTTTTAAATTTTCGGAGAGAGAGGGATTCCCCTACGGTAAAAATTCTGACGAATTTTTCCTCCACCCCGGGGCTCGCGGTTTTTGCCTTTTTTGGTAGTAAAAATTAAGAGAAAAAAAGATTTTTTACGAGTATTTTTGAGGTGTTTTTTGTTTTTATCAAGGCAAGGTATACCGAGTTAACGCGCCCGTAGGGCGGAGGTATCCGCAGCCGAAGAAAAAACAAAAAATAGCCAAAAAGACGACATAAAAAAGTCGGAGAGAGAGGGATTCGAACCCTCGATACCCTTTTGGAGTATACAGTCTTTCCAGGACTGCGCCTTCAACCACTCGGCCATCTCTCCAACTAAACTATACATTAAATTATATCAAATTAGTTTGTGCCTTGTCTAAAAATAAATTTGCAATAATTTTTTATGATTAAGCGTTATATTTACAGGACCTACACAAAGGAGGTTTCTATGAAAAGATATATCGGTTTGCTTGCAAGTGTTTTTATGTTTTCTGCTTGCTGTGCTACCCCGGTTCGGCAACAAGTTGATTTGCATGGGCAAAATGTTAATTACCATGTAAGTATAAGGCCATATCCGCGTTATCATACTCCGCATTATATTGTATTTCGCCCCATTAGGCCTAGGCATATACATAAGCCAGCACGTCCGCCGAGACCGCCTAAACCGCCACAACATCAATCACCATGGAGGGGGTAAAGAAAACTTCCGGAAATTAAAAGCACCCGCAAGGGTGCTTTGTTTTTGCATATAAAACTTATATTTGCTAAAATTAAAATGAGATTTGCAAATTATTTTAAGGAGAAAATACTATGGCATTAATAAAATGCAAAGAATGTGGTAAAGAATTTTCAGATACAGCAAGAGTTTGCCCCCACTGCGGATATAATCCATTTTTTCAACAAGAACAGAGGATTAATACATCCAAAAAAAAGAGCAAAATAGTAGCAGGACTTTTATGCTTTTTTCTGTGGGGAATCGGTGCGCATGAATTTTATTTGGGAAGTGCTAAAAGAGCAGTAATATGGATAATTGCCGGTATTATTGTTAGCATTATAGCAGTATTTATACCAGTATTATATTTACTGTTTCTTATTCCGCTTATTTGCTCAATCAAATTATTTATCATGCCGCAGGAAGAGTTCGATTGGAAATATAACAGTGTTGATTCTCCTGAAAGCCGATGGGGATGCCTTGTAACAGCTATAATTTTTGGCTTTATATTACCATTTATATTCGGAATTTTAGCGGCAATTGCTATGCCGCAATATTTTAGGGCTGTTGAAAAAGCGCGTGCTTCAGAGGTGTTATCTTTGATAAGTAATATTTCTAATTCTCAACAAAGATATAATTTAAAAACAAAACAATATGCTTCATTATTTGATAAGTTAGACCTTAATTTAATTGATAAATATGGCAAACCGGTTGCTTCTGTACCGTCTTTTGAAAGTAATAATTTTACAATTACTTTGAAAGGCATGGGGCCGGATGCTTATGTGGAAGCTGATAGAAAAGACGGGAAATTTTTATATAAGATTCGTAAGTTTTATCAAAGCGGTAAGGTTCAATGCGTAGAAGATCAAAACACCGGTTATTCTCCGGTTTGCAGATCATTAGGGCTTGGTGCCGAATAAATATTTTTAATAAATATTTGTTAAAAATCCCCCTTGCGAAAATTTTGCAAGGGGGATAATTATGTCCGTAATTTTAACAAAACATTACGCGATCAACTGTTTCACCATTTCAGGTACTTGCGCAAGGGTTTCTTCCGTCGGGTTCCATAAAGATTTAACGGACGCGTCAACAACCGTAAAACCTGATTCTTTTAACTTTTCTTGAATAAGTTTTACAGATTCTCCGCTCCACCCGTAGCAGCCGAAAGCGGCGGCTTTTTTGTTCTTAAATTTAAGTGATTTCAAAAACGCCATCCAACCGGCAACGCTTGAAAGCATGTCGTTGCCTTCCGTCGGGGAACCGACCGCGATTGCTTTTGATTTAAAAACCTCAGTCATAATTTCATTTTTATCATGCTTTGCAATACTGAAAACTTTTACGACGGTGTTCGGGCTTTGTTTGTGTATTTCTTCTGCGATACGGTGCGCAATTTTTGTTGTGCCTTCCCACATCGTATCATACACAACTGTTATTTGATTTTCTTGATAAGCATTTGCCCATTTTTCGTACAAATTAACAATTTGCATGGGGTTATCGCGCCACACTGCACCGTGGGAGGGGGCAATAATATCTATCGGCAAATTCAAATTTTTTATTTCCTTAATTTTGTTTGCCGCGAGCATGGCAAAAGGGTTCAAAATATTTGTGAAATATTTTATTGCTTCGTGGAAAAGTAAGCATTGGTTTGCTTTGTCATTAAATAATTCTTCGACGGCAAAATGTTGGCCGAAGGCATCATTTGAAAATAAAATATTATCGCCGGTTAAATATGTTGCCATAGAATCGGGCCAATGCAACATTTTCATTTCAACAAAAATAAGTTTTTTACCGTTGCCGATTTCCACGCTGTCGCCCGTCTTAACAACTTTAAAATTCCAACCGCGTTTACCGTATTGCCCTTCCAAACTTTTAACGCAAGCGGCGGTGCAATAAATGGGGGTGTTCGGTATTTCTTCAAGTAAAGCGGTGAGCGCGCCGGAATGGTCGCATTCCCCATGATTTGTGACAATAAAATCAATTTTTTTAAGGTCAATTTCCTTTTTTAAATTTTCAACAAAATCAAAGCGGTGCGGTGTCCAAATTGTATCAATTAAGACGGTTTTTTCTTCCTCAATTAAATATGCGTTTTGGCTTGAGCCGTGCATAATTGAATAATCTTCCCCGTGAAATTTTTTGAGTTCCCAATCTAAGAACCCAACCCAATTTACATTGTTTTTTATGTGCTTTTTCATTTTATCCTCCAGGATCGGCGTAAAGCCATTAATTAATTTTATCAGTTTTGGAGCGGGAAAGGAATAAAATAGGCACCGGGTGTGCAACCGGTGCCTAGTGTGCTTTGAGTGGCAGGCAATATATCGGTATAACTGCAGTTTGATGGTGAGATATCTCTGTTTTTTGTTATTGATATGACTTTTAAGGAAGTTCGCCCGAACTTACAAAGACACTTTAAAAAGTAGGGTTGTATAAAAAACTTCCTTACCGTAAATTAGTTATACAACCCGTCCCCCTTTTCAGTTTACCCCAAACCTAGTAA
>JAEEIL010000013.1 GCA_016281355.1 Elusimicrobiaceae bacterium
AAAATCGCAGTAATCAAAATCGTTCGCGAAATCACCGGTTTAGGTTTGAAAGAAGCCAAAGACTTAGTCGAAGGCGCTCCTAAAGCCGTGAAAGAAGGCGTTGCCAAAGCTGAAGCAGAAGAAATGAAAAAGAAAATTACCGAAGCTGGCGGCGTTGTAGAACTCAACTAAAAAATATCAAGACCTAAACCTCTTCGGGGGTTTAGGTCTTTGTGCATTAAACAGGGAATGCACCGAAGTAAGTAGGGACCAAATAAAATGGAACAATTAAATTTCGGCAAAATTAAAACCAAAGTTGCAATGACACATTTACTTGCCATGCAACATCAATCATTTAATAACTTTTTGCAAAGATATACAGACCCTAAAAAAAGGGAAACACGCGGTCTTCAAGGTGTATTTGAAGATATTTTCCCGATAGAAGCCCCAGATGGGAGCATGAGATTAGATTTCGTAAAATATACTATTGGTGAAGAAAAATATGCTTCACCTATGGAAGCAATTAACAGGGACGGCACATACAGCGTTCCTTTAAAAGCAACTTTGCGTTTAAGTTTCTATAAAGTAAAGAAAGATAAAGGTACCAGAGATTTTATTAAAGCGGAAGAAGAAGATATATTGCTTTGTGATCTTCCTGTAATGACGGAAGCAGGTTGCTTTGTTTACAACGGTGACGAACGTGTTGTAGTAAGCCAGCTTCACAGATCCCCTGGTATTATCTTTGAAGAAGACGAAGAAAAACAACAAAGCACACTTGGTAAAAGATTATATGTAGCACGCATTATTCCTTACAGAGGCGCATGGATTGAATTCCAATTTGATATCGCAAACGTTTTGTGGGTGCGTATTGATAAAAAGAAAAAGTTCCTCGCAACCACATTTTTACGTGCTTGCGGCCTTGAAACAAATGCACAAATTTTACAGGCTTTCTACCCTACGGAAACCGTTCAAGTAAAATTAAATGACATTGATAATGTAGTTGGTCGCTATGCAGCAGAAGATATTGTTAACGATCAAGGCGAAGTTCTTTGGAACTTAGATGAAAAAGCAGCCACTCCGATTGATGATAAAACTTTCGGTATTTTAATACAGAACAAAATTAAATCAATTAAAGTTTTAAGCGGTAATCCGCGCCAAGATAACCCCGGTATTTTAGTTACCTTGGAAGCAAACAAAAAAGATGAACCCAGAACAAAAGGTGAAGCCCAATATGAAGTTTACAGAAAAATGCGCGGGCAAGACTTTATTGTTAAAGAACAAGCAGAACACTTTTTGGATAGTTTAATCTTTAAGAATATTAAAAGGTATGATTTAAGTTTTGTCGGCCGCTTTAAAATCAACAAAAAATTTGATTATTTCTTTGAAAAGTTGGCCAAACAAAATAAAGAATATGCAAAACCGAAAGATAATGCAAGAACTTTATCAACACAGGATGTTATTGTTACCTTGCAATATCTTTTAGCATTAAACGCAGGGGAAGAAGTCTCCAGCGAAATGTATAAAGATTTTACTTTTAAAATAGATGATATTGACCACTTGGGTAACAGACGTGTACGCGGTATTGGTGAACTTTTGGAAAACCAAGTCCGCATCGGGTTATCACAAATGGCAAAAATCGTTCGCGATAAAATGACCAAAGAAAACGGTAACAAAAAAATTACCCCCAGAACTTTGGTTAATGATCAACAAATTCGTGTTTGTATCAGAAGGTTCTTTGGTACCCATCAACTTTCACAATTTATGGACCAAATTAACCCTCTTTCAGAACTTACACACAAAAGACGTTTATCTGCTTTGGGCCCCGGTGGTTTGAACAGAAAACGTGCAGGCTTTGAAGTGCGCGACGTCCACTACACACATTATGGTCGTCTTTGTCCGATTGAAACCCCTGAAGGTCCGAACATCGGTTTGATCACTTCTTTAGCATGCTATTCTAAAGTTAATGAATACGGTTTGATTGAAACACCTTTCAGAAAAGTTAAAAACGGTAAAGCAACCGATGAAATTTCTTATTTAACTGCTGACCTTGAAGACGATTTAATGGTAGCACAGTCAAATACCCCATTAGATGCAAAGGGTAATTTAGCAACAGACCAGGTTGCTTGCCGTGTTAGGGCAGATTATCCTATCGTTACACCTACGGAAGTTGACTATATGGATATTTCACCGTTACAAGTTATCAGCGTTTCAGCCGCTTTGATTCCTTTCTTGGAACACGACGATGCTAACCGTGCTTTGATGGGTTGTAACATGCAACGCCAGGGTGTACCTTTACTTAATACCGAAGCACCTTTAGTAGGTACAGGTATTGAAGAAATTGTAGCACACGACTCCGGTACAACAATTGTTGCAAAACGCGCAGGTAAGGTTGTTTTATCTTCTGCAGATTTGATTGTTGTTGAAGCAAATGATACAAGCAAAAAAGCAGATAAATATGATATATATGAACTTGTAAAATATAAACGTTCTAACCAAGATACCTGCATTAACCATAAACCTCTCGTTAAAACCGGTGATAAAGTAAAAGAAGGCCAAACATTAGTAGATGGCCCGGCAATGAAAGACGGTATTTTATCATTAGGCCGCAACTTACTCGTAGGTTTTATGAGTTGGGAAGGTTATAACTACGAAGACGCTATTTTAATTTCAAATCGTTTAGTTAAAGAAGATATTTTAACTTCTATACACTTGCACGAATTTTCAACTGATGCAAGAAGCACAAAACTCGGTGCAGAAGAAATTACAAAAGATATCCCAAATATCGCAAACGATACTTTAGCTCACTTAGATAATGACGGTATTATTTTACCGGCAACAGTCGTGGGCCCGGGTGACATTTTAGTAGGTAAAGTTACACCGAAAGGTGAACAACAACTTACCCCGGAAGAAAGACTTTTGAAAGTAATCTTCGGTAAAAAAGCAGATGATGTCGTTGATGCTTCACTCCGCGTTCCGCCCGGCACAACAGGTAAAGTTATCGGAACAAGAGTTTTCGTCCGTATGGAAAAGAACTACGACGACAAAATTGAAAAGATTACTAAAAAAGTTTTGGATGCCGTTTCCGCTAAAGAAAAACGCGAAGTTCTTGCAAACATTGATGCCGAATTAGAAAAAATTGCAAAAACTAAACACGACAGAATGTCTAATTTCGTTAAGAAATTAAAAGAAATTCGTGATGAACACAATGCTGATACCGCTGCAGTACATGAAGCAAGAGCCATTGCTTTAGAAGAAGCTAAAGAAAAATATAAAAAAGCAGCGGAATTAAAAAAGGCACAAGAGTCTATCAACAACCTTTATAAGGAATTAGAAGAAAAAGCCTTTAATAAATGTATCGCAAATATTAAGCTTTTGCAAGCAGGTGATGAAAACTTAGCAGTTGTAGTCAATAAATCAGTTAAAGTATTTATTGCCTCAAAACGCAAAGTACAGGTAGGTGACAAACTCTCCGGCCGCCACGGTAACAAAGGTATCGTAGCAAGAATTTTACCGGAAGAAGATATGCCTTACTTACCTGACGGCACACCTCTTGATGTTGTTCTTTCACCTTTGGGTATCCCGTCAAGAATGAACGTGGGCCAGCTTTTGGAAGTCATGCTCGGTTGGGCAGCTCACCATTTAAATATCAACACAGCAACCCCTGTTTTTGATGGCCCGAGTGAAGAAGAAGTCAAAGAACAAATTAGAAAAGCAAAAGAAGTATTGCGCAAAAAAGGCGTACCGGAACAATATTTACCGGATGATTATTGCCGTATTACTTTATACGACGGCCGTACCGGTGAACCTTTTGAAGAAAAAGTTACTATCGGCTATATGTACATCATGAAACTTATTCACTTGGTTGAAGATAAAGTACACAGCCGTTCAACCGGTCCGTACAGTTTGATTACACGCCAACCTTTAGGTGGTAAAGCACAGTTCGGTGGTCAGAGATTCGGTGAAATGGAAGTCTGGGCCATTGAAGGTTACGGTGCTACTTATACATTACAGGAATTCTTAACAGTTAAATCAGACGATTTTAACGGTAGAACCAAAATGTATGAAGCTATCGTTAAAGGTCAATTACCAACCCAACCCGGCGTACCGGAATCTTTCAAAGTTCTCGTAAAAGAACTGCAGGCCCTCGGGCTTAGCGTGGAGTTGCCAAGAATAACCAAAAATACAAAAACAACCAAAACTCCAGCCGTAGAAAAAGAAGAAAAGGTTAAATAGGAGCATATAAAAATGTTTGAAGCAAATAAGAAAACAAAAAAAGCAGGAGAACTTAACTTCTTTGATTTTGATGCTATTAAATTAGGTATAGCAAGCCCGGAACAAATTTTATCTTGGTCTTATGGCGAAGTTAAAAAACCGGAAACAATTAACTACAGAACTTTAAAACCCGAGAGAGATGGCTTATTTTGTGAACGTATCTTCGGGCCTACAAAAGACTATGAATGCGCCTGCGGTAAATACCGCTGGGTAAAATTCAAAGGTATGTGCTGCGATAGATGCGGTGTTGAAATTACAGAATCAAAAGTTCGCCGCGAAAGAATGGGGCATATCGAACTTGCCGTTCCTGTAACACATGTTTGGTTCTTAAAGAAAACCCCGTCAAGAATCGGCGTTTTACTTGATATGAGAACCATCGATCTTGAAAGAGTTGTTTACTATGCAAGTTATGTAGTTTTGGAAGATGCCGTCGATTCAGTTACCGGCAGAACGGACTACAAAAAAGGCGATATTTTATCGGAAGAGCAAGTCCGCGAAGCACGCAAAAAATACGGTTCAAAACTTAAAGCAGATATCGGTGCACCGGCAATTCAAGCATTGCTTGCAAGTTTAGATTTTAATAAAGAAATTCCTGCCTTGGAATTACAACTCAAAGAAACACAAAGCGAAGCAGAAAGGACTAAACTTATCCGCCGTATTAAAATGATGAAGGAATTTAAAGATTCCGGTAATAAACCTGAGTGGATGGTTTTATCAGTTCTTCCTGTTATTCCTCCAGATTTGAGGCCTTTGGTTCCTCTCGATGGTGGCCGTTTTGCTGCATCAGACTTAAACGATTTATACAGACGTATTATTAACAGAAATAACCGCTTGAAACATATTAAATCTTTGCAAGCACCTAAAGTTATGGTTTATAACGAAATGCGCTTGTTACAAGAAGCCGTTGACGCTTTAATTGAAAACGGTGCACGCGGTAAAGTTTTCTTAGGGCCCGGTGGCAGACCTTTAAAATCTTTATCAGATTCTATTAAAGGTAAACACGGTAGATTCCGCCAAAACCTTCTTGGTAAAAGGGTGGACTATTCCGGCCGTTCGGTTATCGTAGTCGGTCCGAGTTTGAAACTCAATCAATGCGGTTTACCGAAACTTATGGCGCTTGAACTTTTCAAACCTTTTATTATCGGCGAACTTATGAAGAAAGAAGGTGTAACTTTAAAAGCCGCTAAAAAGAAACTTGAAAGAGTCAGCCCTGAAATTTGGGATATTTTAGAAAAAGTTACCAAAAATCACCCGGTACTTTTAAACCGTGCTCCGACATTGCACCGCTTGGGTATCCAGGCTTTTGAACCGGTCTTGATTGAAGGTAAAGCCATTCAACTTCACCCGTTAACCTGTGCAGCATTTAACGCTGACTTCGACGGTGACCAGATGGCTGTTCACGTTCCTTTAACAATTGAAGCACAAATCGAAGCAAGAACATTAATGCTTGCTACAAATAATATTTTATCACCTGCTTCAGGTAGGCCTATTGCAAGCCCTTCACACGATATGGTATTAGGTGTAAACTATATTACCAAAATTAAAGATAAAGATTTGGGTGAAGGTTCTTTGTTTGCCGATAGCGAGGATGCTTTAACCGCTTTGGAATACGGTAAAATTTCTTTACATGCCAAAATTAAAGTTGGCGGTATTACAAAGAAAATGAATGAAGGTAAAGATGTTGCCAAATGGACAGATTATACATCCGTTGGTCGTATTATCTTTAACCAAATTTTACCGAAAGGCTGGCCTTTCTTAAATAAAGATATAGGTAAGAAAGAACTTGCCAAAATGGTAAGTGATTGCTACAAAGATCCGAAATACGGGCATTATGAAACCGTCCAATTTTTGGACAGAATCATGTCACTCGGTTACAAATATGCAACCAAATCAGGTCTTTCAATTTCAATCGCAGATATGATTGTTCCTGCTAATAAGGAAAAGAAAGTTAAAGAAGCACAAAAGAAAGTTAAAGCAATTCAGGAACAAGCTGAAACAGGTACAATCACCGAAGGTGAAAGGTACAATAAAGTTATCGACATCTGGACAAAAGTTACAGATGATATTGCAGAAGAACTTTTCAAAGAGATGGCAGATGTTGAAAAGAAACCTGTTAAAAAAGGTGAACAAAAATTCAACTCAGTTTTCTTAATGGCTAATTCCGGCGCACGCGGTTCAAGGCAACAGGTTAGACAGCTCGCCGGTATGCGCGGTTTGATGGCAAAACCTCAAAAGAAACTTACCGGTGGTGCCGGTGAAATTATTGAAAACCCGATTACCGCAAACTTCCGTGAAGGTTTGTCAGTTTTGGAATACTTTATTTCAACACACGGTGGTCGTAAAGGTTTGTCAGATACCGCTTTGAAAACTGCAGACGCAGGTTATTTGACAAGACGTCTTATTGACGTTGGTCACAATTTAGTAGTTACCGAAGATGACTGCGGTACAACAGAAGGTGTAGTCCTCCACGACTTAAAGAGCGGTGAAGAAATTATTGAACCGCTTTCCGAGCGTATAGTAGGCCGCACTTCTTTGGAAGATGTCAAAGTTAAAGACGGTGAAAAAGAAATTACCATTATTAAAGCAGGTGATCTTATTACCGCCGCACAAGGTGATTTAGTTAAGAAATATGAAGTTGAATCTGTAAGGGTTCGCTCAGTATTAACTTGTAATTCCAAACACGGTATTTGTGCAAAATGTTATGGTAACAGTTTAGCAACCGGTATGCTTGCACGCGTCGGTGATACAGTAGGTATTATTGCTGCACAATCAATCGGTGAACCTGGTACACAGTTGACTTTGAGAACCTTCCACATCGGTGGTGCGGCATCACGTGTTTTAAGCCGCTCTCAAGCGATGGCAGAAATTAACGGTAAAGTTACCTTTAAAGATATTAAAGTTATTGAAGACAGATTTGAAAACAAACTCTGTCTTTCCAGAAACGGCTCAATCTTCATAGAAGATGAAAAGGGCAATGTTAAAGAGTACAAAATCCCATACGGTGCAAAAATCTTGGTTAACGATAAATCAAAAGTTACCAAAGATACCATTATGGCTGAATGGGACCCGCACTCCTTACCATTGATTGCTGAAAGAAACGGTAAAATTAAACTTCTTGATGTTGTAGAAGGTATTACGCTTCAAGAAGAACGCAACAAAGTTACAGGTATTATTGAGCGCAAAATTACCGCCAGCAAAATGGGCCGCAAGAACCCGCGCATTATTATAGATAAAGTTCCTTATCCTTTAACTATCGATACTATCTTGTTAGTTGAAGAAGGTGAGGAAGTCCAAGCGGGTGATATTTTAGCAAAAATCGCTAAAGAAACAGGCGGGACAAAAGATATTACCGGCGGTTTGCCGCGTATCGCAGAATTGTTTGAAGCCAGAACGCCCAAAAACCCCGCCATTATCGCAGAATTTGCAGGTGTGATTCGCTTAGAAACCTCTTCTAAGGGCTTAACTGAGGTAGTCCTTAGTAATGAGGAAATTCAACAAGAAAAGCATTACCCGATTCCGCAAGGTAAACACTTAAGAGTTTACACCGGAGATAAAGTTGCAAAAGGTGATGCTTTGACCGATGGTGCTATAGATCCCCACGACGTGCTGCGCGTGAAGGATATACAAGAAGTGCAGGAATTCTTGCTTAACGCCATTCAGGAGGTTTACCGCTTACAGGGTGTTACGATTAACGACAAACATATTGAAGTTATCGTTCGCCAAATGTTAAGCAATGTGAAGATCCAAGAAGTTGGTGATTCAACCTTCTTAAAAGGCCAAATTGTTAGCAAATCCGAGTATAGAAAGGAAAATGAACGCTTAGAAGCAGAAGGTAAAAAACCTGCTTTTGCAAAACCGATCTTACTTGGTATCAGTAAAGCATCTTTGGCGTCTGAGTCATTTATCTCAGCAGCCAGCTTCCAGGAGACAACCCGCGTGTTAACAGATGCAGCTATCAAAGGGCAAGTTGACGACTTAGAAGGCCTAAAAGAAAACGTAATTGTAGGCCATTTAATTCCCGCAGGAACAGGTATAGCTACCAAAAATATCAAGCGAGAATTTGAAGAGAAAGCAAAATAAAATAGGAGAAAAGAAATAAATGCCGACAGTAAATCAATTAATTAAACACGGCAGAAGCAAAACGGAGTTTAAAACCAAAGCTCCGGCTTTAAACAGCTGCCCGCAAAGACGTGGCGTTTGCACCCGTGTATATACGACAACCCCTAAAAAGCCAAACTCAGCTTTGAGAAAGGTTGCCCGTGTAAAGTTAACCTCCAAAATGGAAGTAACTGCTTATATTCCTGGAGTAGGACATAACCTACAAGAACACTCCATCGTATTAGTTCGCGGTGGTCGTGTTAAAGACTTACCGGGTGTAAGATATCACATTATCCGCGGCGCCTTAGACGCAAGCGGTGTAGAAAATAGAAAGCAAGGCCGTTCACTTTACGGTGTAAAAAGGCCTAAAGCTGGTAAATAGGAGATTAACTTAATATGCCTAGAAAAGGTTTAAGACCAAGAGATCGTCGCCCACTTCCCCCGGCAGATTATAAATATAATTCTGTCTTAATGGCGAGATTCATCAATAAAATCAATTTTGAAGGGAAGAAAGCCACTGCTGAAAAAATCGTTTTTGATGCTTTAGATATTATCAAAGCAAAAACCAAAGCAGATCCGATGGAAGTTTTCAATAAATGTATTGAAAATGTTCGCCCTCTTTTAGAGGTTAAAGCCCGCAGAGTCGGCGGTGCAACATATCAAGTGCCTGTTGAAGTAAAACCTTTAAGAAGCACTTCCGTTGCAATGCGCTGGTTACTTGCTGCCGCACAAGGCCGCAAAGGGCGCCCTATGGCTGAAAAATTGGCCGAAGAAATTATTTTGGGTTCCAAAAAAGAAGGTACTGCCTTTAAAAAACGTGAAGATACTCACAAAATGGCAGAAGCCAACAGAGCGTTTGCTCACTTTAAATGGTAGGTTGTTATGGCTGACGATTTGCAAAAATTTCCTTTAGAAAAAATCAGAAATATCGGTATTATCGCGCACATCGATGCCGGTAAGACAACCACCACAGAACGTATTTTGTATTATACGGGCCGCACCCACAAGATCGGTGAAACACACGACGGTGCATCAGTTACAGACTGGATGGAACAGGAACGCGAAAGAGGTATTACCATTACCTCCGCCGCTGTTTACTGCAAATGGCGTGATTGCCAATTCAACATCATCGACACCCCGGGACACGTGGACTTTACCGCAGAAGTAGAACGTTCACTCCGCGTCCTTGACGGTGCAGTATGCTGTTTCGACGGCGTACAAGGTGTTGAACCTCAATCAGAAACAGTTTGGCGCCAAGCAGATAAATACGGTGTTCCGCGTATCGCTTATATTAACAAAATGGATAGAGTCGGTGCAAATTTCCAACGCTCAGCAAAATCTATTGTTGATAAATTAGGCGGTAATGCTTGCCCGATTCAAATTCCAATCGGTGCGGAAGACCAATTTAAAGGTGTTGTCGATATCATTAAAATGAAAGGCTTAATATGGTCAGGAGATCATAACGGCGCTGAATTTAATGAGGTTGATATCCCTGCAGATTTAGTTGAAGAAGCACAAGCAGCACGCACACACATGCTTGAAAAATTAGCAGACTTCGATGATAAAATTATGGAACGCTATTTAAACGGCGAAACCAATTTTACCGAAGAAGAAATCCGCGCTGCTATCCGCAAAGGCACATTAACCGGTAAATTCTTCCCGGTTGTTTGCGGTTCTTCTTACAAAAACAAAGGCGTTCAGCCTTTACTCGATGCGGTATGCTATTATTTGCCTTCACCGCTTGATATTCCTCCTGTAAAAGGTACTAACCCCGATACAGGTGAGGAAGTTACCAGATCACATTCTGATAAAGATCCGTTCTGTGCTTTACTCTTCAAAATTCAGACGGACCCTTACGTCGGCAAGTTATCTTTCTTCAGAATTTATTCCGGTAAACTTGATGCAGGTGATACAGTATTGTTCCCGTCCAAAAATGCGGAAGAACGCGTTGGCCGTATCATGCGCTTACACGCAAATAAGAGAGAAGAAGTTAAATCACTCCGCGCAGGCGATATCGCAGCAACAGTCGCTTTGAAAAACGCATCCGTTGGGCAAACATTCTGCTCCCCGGAACATCCTATTGTTCTTGAAAGTATTACTTTCCCTGAACCGGTTATTTCAATCGCAGTTGAACCGAAGTCTAAAGACGATTCCGATAAAATGTCTAATGCTTTGGCAAAACTCGCAGAAGAAGACCAAACCTTCCGCGTTAAAACCGATGAAGAAACCGGTCAAACAGTTATTTCCGGTATGGGTGAATTGCACTTGGATATCTTGGTTGACCGTATGAAACGCGAGTTTAACGTTCAAGCCAATGTCGGTGCACCTCAAGTTGCTTACAGGGAAACTATTACCAAGACAGTTGAACAAGAAAGTAAATTTATCAGGCAGTCCGGTGGTAAAGGTCAATACGGTCACGTATTCTTGCGCCTTGAACCTCTTCCTGCCGGTAAAGGTTTTGAATTTGTCAATGAGATTACCCAAGGACGTATTCCCCGTGAATTCATCCCCGCTATTGAAAAGGGTTGCCGTGAGGCCCTTGAAAGTGGTGCTTTGGCAGGGTATCCCCTTGTTGATATTAGGGCCGCTGTTTACGACGGTTCTTTCCACGAAGTTGACTCTTCAGAAATGGCATTTAAGATTGCCGCCTCTATGGGTTTGAAAGAGGGTGCTAAAAAAGCCAATCCTGTGTTACTTGAACCTATCATGAAGGTTGAAGTTGTAACCCCCGAATCCAACATGGGCGACATCATGGGTGACTTAAGTTCAAGAAGAGCCAAAATCGGCGAAATGGGCGACAGAGGAAATGCAAAATATATTAAAGCACAAGTTCCTCTCGCTGAAATGTTTGGTTATGCAACAACAGTACGTTCACTTTCTCAAGGGCGTGCATCATTTACCATGGAACCAAGCCACTATGAGCCTGTTCCGGGTAACGTAGCCAAAACTATTATTGAGAAGAAAACAGCCGTAGCGGCTAAATAAAATTTGCCCGCCCCTTAGCGGGCGGGCTATAATTTAAAGGAGATATTATGGCAAAGGAGAAATTCTCAAGAAGCAAACCACACGTTAACGTTGGTACAATCGGCCACGTTGACCACGGTAAGACGACCTTAACCGCTGCAATGACAAAAGTCTTAGCAAGCGAAGGTAAAAGTAAAGAAATGGCCTACAGCGATATTGCGAAAGGCGGTGTAGTAAGAGACGCAAGCAAAATCGTAACAGTAGCAGTTTCACACGTTGAATACGAATCAGACAACAGGCACTATGCACACATTGACTGTCCGGGCCACGCTGACTACATTAAAAACATGATCACCGGTGCCGCACAAATGGACGGTGCAATCTTGGTAGTATCAGCAGTAGACGGTGCAATGCC